>PMDK01000180.1:12096-33822 GCA_003154425.1 Ignavibacteriota bacterium | reverse complement strand
CCACGGCCACGCTGCAGGAAATGCGGGCGTTGCGAAGTGTGAACACCTGTCCGGGGGAAAGGGTCCCGGAGGATGCGCCGAGCGGTATCGTCGCCGCAAGAGGTAAGAACCAGAAAAGGGGGCGCATGGGTGGCCGTTTGTATTGTTGCACAGGTTCAGAACGGGTCGGCGGAACAATGATCGCGGAGGTATTCACTGACGATCCCGATGTCCCCCCTCGCCGTCAGGTCGGGCACGTACTCCGAGGCCGGGATCGCAAACACCGCATGCGGGTCCCTCCCGATCATGAGGGCGACAGCAGAGGGGAGTTCCTTCTCCTGGCGTACCGGATGGAGCGGAACCTCCTCCAGGAACCCGAGCACGGTATCATACGAGAACCGGAATATGTTCATGCTGACCCCCACCCGTCCAGTGCCGTCACGGACGCTCCGCATCTCTTCGGGAGAGGGCTTCTCGAGGATACATCTGACGTAGCCGTCCGGGTCTTTTTCAAGAACCGCAAACTGCCCGATCTTCGATTGCTCGAACCGGAGCGCATCCCGGTCGTAGTCGATAAGCGCGCCGGTGTGTTCGGTTTCAAGGAGCCGCTTCAGCACATCCTGAGAATAAAGGTTGTCGCCGTTGCACACCGTGAGCTTCGCCCCGCGCCAGTCCGTCCGGAGGCGGAGAGCGCACAGCAGCGCGTCCGCCGTCCCCAGAGGCTTCGTCCGCCCTTCGGGGACGGCCTGGACGGCGTAGGATATCCGCACACCATGGAATTCATTGTCCCGCGCCGCACTCCCGTAGCGGGCGCGTACGCCTCCGTCATTTGTCCCGGTGACGATGACGATGTCGGCGTATCCTGCTTCGCGCGCATTGTAAATCAGGTAGTCAAGGAAGGGACGCCCGCCCGTGCCGACCCCGAGCATCGATTTCGATTTTTCCCCGGCATCAAGGTGAAGTCCGGCGTCCATGCCGTCGGGGAGTGGGGCGGCTTTCTTCATCCGCGAGGAGACTCCTCCGGCAAGTATGACGAGATTGGGGTTCATGCCGCCGCATTCCCGGCGTCCCTCCGGGTCCCCGTATCGACCGTGACGATGCGGGGTTTTCCCCCGGCACTCGCCACCGCCTCCGCCACCGCTTCCGGGTTCACAGGCGCATAGGCGAACATACATCCCCCGCCGCCGGAACCGTTGATTTTTCCTCCGTACGCTCCCGCCTCCTCCGCCGCATCGAGCATCCTGTCGATTTTGGCGGTCGAGATGCCGAGGACATCCCGCAGGACCGTTTGATGCGCGGAAAGCAACTCACCGAGCCGCCGGTCGTCCAGCGGCTTCTTCTTCAGCAATGCGCGCGCTTCTCTTGTGATATCGCGGTTCCTGATTGTCCCGTCGAGAAGTTCCAACTGTGAAGAGGTGAGGCCGGACCCCTCGCGCGGCAATTCCCCTGAGGCGGCACGGGCGAGCGAGAACCCATCCTCCCTGCGCCTCAGGAGCTGTACAGCATCGAGGACGCGGTCCTTCACCCGGGAGAGCACCCCCTTTGTGTCTTTCGGCTCCCCGGAATCCCCGAGAACGAACGTGCCAAGCTCCACGTCAAGGGTCTCCACGGCGAATTCCGGCGTGAAGTCGATCGCGGTAACTCCTCCGTACGCGGCCGCACAATGGTCCATCATACCCCCCGGCTCGCGGAACTCCAGCACTTCGGCCCTGTGGGCAAACCTGGCGCACTCCTCCGGGGAGAGCGAGGCGTTTTGATCGCTCATGGCAGCGAGGAGGTTTATCCAGGTCACGACGAGCGCCGAGGAACTGGATGTCCCTGCATTGATGGGGATCGTTCCCCGCACCGAGCAGTCAAGTCCGCGCGAGAATGTGAACCCTTCCCTCCTGAGAATATTGACCGCGCCCCGGAAATAGTCCCGCTCCCGGACATATGGCAGTGGGCCCGCGAGTGAAAACTCCTCGCGGGAACCGATATCCGGAAGGTCGATCCGGATCTCCATATCACTCCTCCAGCCCGCCTCCATTGTGATGCGCAGTGAAATCGCACAGGGGATCACGGGGAGGCCGAGGTAGTCCTGATGTTCGCCGAACAGGCAGACGCGTCCCGGGGTAGTGACGGAAATGGCGGCACAGGATGTCTCCATGGGCAGATCAGAGGCGGAGAAGGGGGGCACGGGCGGACAACTGTCCGGGGATTCCCCCGTGAAGTGGACAGGACCTGATGCAGCACAATGTATGATGGATCCGCGACAATTGCCAGCAGTTCAGACCGGGACGATTTCGGAGGGGAGCGATTTGAACGTCTGGACCACGCGCACCGCGGTAAATCCCTCGCGCAGGAGCGCCCCGGCCGTCGCGCGCTCCGCCAGCTCGTTCGTGTTGCATTGCTGGCTGATGTGGGCGAGGACGACGGTGCGGGGGGGGCGGGCGCTGGACCGGACCACCTCGCTGACGAAACCGGCACACTGGTCATTGGAGAGATGCCCGATCTCTTTGATCCGTTTTTTCAGCCAGGCCGGGCGACCCGAGCCTTCCAGCATTGCGAGGTCGTGATTTGACTCGATCACCACGGCATCCGCATCCCTGAAATGCTCCACGAGCTCCTCGCCTGTATAGCCGAGATCCGTGGCAATCGCCACTTTGCCGCGGGCCGGGGCAGACCGGTCGACGATCCCGAAGCCGAAGCATCCTCCCGGGGAATCATGCGGCACGCTGAACGATTCGATTCCCAGCGTCCCTGCTTCCCCGCCGGTGCGGCCCAATTCCGCCAGGAGCCCCAGACGGGCCGCGCGCTGAATGGAGGGGTACATGCGGCGGAGGACACCGGCGAGCTCCCGCCGGACGATGACGGGAATCCGGTTCTGCACAAGCAGGTCGATCGACGTATCGTTGACGTGGTCGCTGTGGGCATGCGTGATGAGGAGAGCGCCAATGGGGGGGAGGTCCAGATCGAGCGACTCAAGACACGAACTGATGTACCTGCGGCCGAACCCGCAGTCCACCATCACCGCACTCTGTTCGTTCCAGACCAGCGTGCAGTTCCCTGCGCTCGAGCTTCCGAGTACCCGGAGGTGCATGGCGTCAGCGGAGGGACGCTCGGACGCCCGGGACGAGTCCCGCAGCCGGGAAATAGGGGGAAAAGTAACCTCGATCGGTCACCTGATCTCCTTTCCATACTCCCCACGAAGGGAGCCCCTGGAACCGCTTCGTCATCTGATACACCTCGAGGGCGCTGTTCCCCAGAAACACGTAGACGACTTTTGAAGAGTTCCAGGGGTTCGGCATCGCGACAAACAGCCCGTCGTCCGCCTCTCCGTACGTCTTCCCCCCCCAGCGGAAGAAGTTCTTTCCCGCGCCGATCCCCAGCAGGGGAGCAAGCCTCGCAACGAGCGCATTATCGGCCGACCCTCCCAGCAGAATCAGATCGTGCGAGGAGAGATCGGCGTCCGTCATCTCGGCGTCCTGCCGCAAAGGAGCAAACGTCTCGGTGAACTGGTCTGCAAGGACAGTCTGGAAGCGGAGCGCCGCCGCATGGTTCGCCTCAGCATGCCGGTGCGTGCCGTACACGATCACGCCGGATTTGAAATCATCGAAGTAGTTGGAGAATGTGTACATGTTTTTCTGCGGTACCGGGATGTCGCTGCCGCTGTTGAACGTGACGCCGAGCGGACGCGCAGGCACGCGGAACGTGAACGACTGGTCCGCGCCGGAGACACTCACCCGCCGCCAGATCTTCTCCCCTGCGGTCTCAATGACGACGCTCGTGCAGAATATGTACGGCGTTCCTTCCTGTCTCACGCGCAACGCAACCGTCCACCCTTCAGCGGTCTCCACCGAGGAGGTGCTCACCGCGGGGTCGGGGATATCGGATCGTTCGAGCCACTGCATAACGAAGGAACGGGGAACTCCGGCGTTTTCCGCAGCGTCGGCAAACTGGCCGGTGGTCATCGGCTTCTCCGCGAAATTTGCGTGAATGTACCCCATGAGTGAGGCAAATTTCCCGTTGCCCAGGAGAAGGCGGAGCTGGTGGAGGAGGTATGTCCCCCGAATCCGCGGTACGACGTATGAGCCGTACGAGTTGTACCGCCTTTCCTCCTTCAGCGGGGGAGCGGCTCCTTCGCGCGATGCGGTGTAGAGGAGCCGGCACTTCATCTCCGCAAGCTGGTCCCTGAGTGCTCCGAGGGCCGCGCGGGATTCCGCGGGGAGAGAGTTCAGGATCGACCAGTACGCAGCCGTCCCGCTCACGAACCAGTTCTCCGATTCAGAAGCGGGGAACACCGTGTTCATCCAGAGCGAACGCCTGTCGAATGCATAGAAATCCTTCACGCTGTCCAGGTCCTCTCTCCCGGCCTGAGGCCGGTCCAACGGCGACACAGGCCTCAGCGCCTCGAGCTTTTCAGCAACAAAGACAGGGCTGACTGCGGAATATCCGAGCGCGAGGTGGGGCAGCGCGCCGGGGAGGTCGGCGATCAACCGGCTGTTCTTCTCGGGCAGCTTGTCCCTCATTGTGACTTTGCCGAAGTTGGCCAGGAAGACGAGTTTTTCCGCCATCGCCGACGTCGTGACTTTCCCGTCGCAGGCGTGCGGCCGGTTCACAGGAGAAGACGCCAGGAGCGCGACGGCTTCGGTCGCATCGATGAGTCCTTTCTTCCTCCGATAGAATTCGGTGAACGCAATATCACGGTTCCACGGAGAGAAGACCAGGTCAACGGGAGCATTCGCAGGATCACGCACATACTCCCTGCGCACTTCGGGATCTTTGGCGTTGTTGTTGCTCCAGTAAAATCCCTCGGTCCCGCCCGGGAAGTCCCCGTTCCCGCTTCTCCAGAGCCGGTGTTTCTTCGTCCCCAGCAGCAGGACGGCGATCTCATCGGTTTTCGTGTCGCCGATCAGCCAGTCGTTAGTATAGAGGCCGTTGTTCTTCCTCGTGAGAATCGACACCACGTCGTCGATGCTCGCGGCGTACTGAGCGGCCTTGCGGATGCGCGAGGACTGCGGCTCTCCGTCCGGGTCGAACGGGGTCTGCGCGACCGTGGTCTCACCGATCATGATCCCGGCGTCATTGATATAGAAATCCGCCCCCGAATGGATCCCCCCCGGGAACGTCTCGTAGACGAGGCGGTGTCCCTTTGCCGGCACCACATCGCACAGGACATCCCAGTGAACGCCGGTGTACCCGTTCCACATGAACAGCTGTCCGAACACGATCCTTCCGTCCCTTGTCGATCGGCCGCTCGCGAGAAAGGAAGAGCACTTATGCAGCCGCTCGGCCGCATTGGCTTCGTCCTCCTCGGGACGGAAACTCCTGCCGCTCAGCCCGTGCGGCTCCTTGTTGAGTCCTTCCGCCAGCTGCCCGATGTCGACGGCGGAGTTCACCGTCACGATATCGAGGAGGTCCAGGCCCCTTCCCCTGAACATACCTCCCGCGCCCGCGGCACCGTCGGCGATCCCCTTCATCTCTTCAAGGTACTCAGGATCGAACTTCCGCAGCATGAGGGCGTCGGCGAGCGTGCGCAGGTTTCCCCATCCCGCGACAGGGTTGTCGAGGTTCGAACGTATGGCAAGCTTGTCCATGTATGCCGCGATTTCCCTGGAAAGGAGCGACCCGTACTGGTATCCCCGCTCATACGGCTTCCCCTCGATATGGAGGAACGTCCAACCCTTGTCCGTATAGCGGAAGGCCGGGCCGAACCACCGGACGGTCTCCATCGGAACGTACGCGGTAATGTCCTCGACTTTCTCCAGCGTGACGTCGTCGAACCACGCCGTCCCGGTTGCGCTGCCGTTGTATCCGAACCTTATCGCAATCCTGTCTTCCCGCTGTGTCGCAAAGAAAAGGGCCTCGCTCAATGTCCAGGGGGAAGTGCCTCCGACGACCGTCGCGTTATTCGTGAAGGGGAATGACTCCATCGTGAGCGTGGCGGCCAGTGCCGTCGGGTATCGGCTGGCCGGGTCGGCAACCGCATTTTCGGTCCTGATCCAACCGCTGAGCCTGTAGAGTTTTCCGATCTCCAGAGTTACGACCGAGGAGAGCATCGCGAATGAGGCGGCCCGATCATGGACAACCCGGAAGCTCGACCGGCCGGCATGGGAGACTTCCTTGTCGAGCCCCGTCCCCGGGGCGGCAGTCCCGGCCATTGTCCAATCGGAGGCTCCTCCCCCGGAGGAGGACTCAAAGCCGGGGTTCCCGACGGGGATATTCTGGGCCCGGGCGGTCGTGCCGGCCAGAGAGAGAATGCACGTCAGACACATTATCCGTTTGAACATGGAGCCTCTCTCAAAATGGAATAGCGCGGAAGTGGAAAGACGGGGGGGTGCGCACTCAGGAGTATACCAAAAGTTGACAAAGAGATCAACATTGCTGAGATTCATGCACACACAGAAGGATCCACGCTGATGAGAATCTTCCTGGCAACACTCCTGATTTTCCTGACATTGTGTTTCTCATCTGCCCAGCCGGCGAGGCCGCGGCTGCCGCTAGCGGCCGCGGAATGGCTTCTCAAGCGGACGATAAAGGAGAAGGCATCCTCGTTCCGGCTGGAACTGATCCCCGCGGATTCGGGCAAAGACGTTTTCGAACTCGCTGCCACGGGGGGTACCGTCACCATCAGGGGGTCGGGGGCGCTCGCCCTCAGCAGGGGGTTCTATCATTACATCCGGAACGCGTGCAACTCCCAGATCACGTGGAGCGGGGCACATCTTTCGCTCCCGGCCCGGCTTCCCGATTTCCCGAAGACCCGCGTCGTCTCACCGTATACCTACCGCCAGTACTTCAACGTCTGCACGTTCGGCTACACGACCGTCTGGTGGGACTGGAAACGCTGGGAGCGGGAGATCGACTGGATAGCGCTCCATGGGATCTCGATGCCGCTGGCGATGACCGGCGAGGAGGCCGTCTGGAGAAAAGTGTGGCAGTCGATGGGGATCTCCGGCGCGGAACTCGACGACTTTTTTACGGGTCCCGCTTTCCTCCCCTGGCACCGGATGGGGAATGTCAACAAACACGGAGGCCCGCTCCCCCAGGCATGGATCGACGGGCAGGCCTCGTTGCAGAAGAGGATACTCGCCAGGATGCGTGCACTCGGCATGACCCCCGTCGTCCCGGCATTCTCGGGGTTCGTGCCGGAGTCATTCACACGGCACCACCCTGAGGCGCGGGTGTACGACATCGGCGCATGGGGGGGGTTTCCGATCGAGTACGGGACGCATATGCTTTCCCCCACTTCTCCCCTGTTCCGCGAAATCGGGAAACAGTTCATCGCCGAATACAGGAAGATGTTCGGGACGGACCATTACTATCTCGCCGACAGCTTCAACGAGCTGAAGGTACCAGTTTCCGATACCGCCCGATACCGTGAACTTGCGCAATTCGGCGAGGCGGTCTACTCATCCATCGCGGCGGGTGACCCCTCGGGGACGTGGGTCATGCAGGGATGGCTCTTCTACAACGACAGGGCATTCTGGGATAAGGCGTCGGCGCGGGCCCTTCTCAGCGGGGTGCCGGACGACAGGATGATCATACTTGACCTGGGCAACGAGCTTTTTCACGGGTGGAAGGAGCATGAGGGTTTTTACGGCAAACAGTGGGTGTACAGCCTGATACAGAACTTCGGCGGCAATACCCCCGTCACGGGGAACCTCGAGTTCACCGCCGGCGACCCGGTCGCCGCGCTCCGGAGTCCGGACCGAGGGAGGCTTTCGGGAATAGGCCTCGCACCGGAAGGGTTGGAAAACAACGACGTCCTCTATGAGCTCGCCACTGACATGAGCTGGTCGGATCAGCCCATCCCCGTTGACCGGTGGCTCGACGGGTACGCCCGGTCAAGGTACGGCAGCCTCCCGGAGGGGATCCGGAAGGCATGGGGACTCCTTGCCGCTTCGGCATATTCCCGCGGAGCGACAAGCATCCGGCACGGATTCCAGATGCGGCCGAGGAGGACGGTGCAGGGGAACGTCGATGTCTCGGCGGCCTTCGGGGACGCCGTGCGCCAGTTTCTCTCATGCGCCGACTCACTGAAAGGGAGCCCGCTTTATACCGCCGATGCGATCGATCTGACCGCCCAGTTTCTCGGCGGGGCGGTCGACGACCGGTTGAGGGATGCCATCCGCGCACACGACGCAGGAAAGCCCGAACTGCGGGACACACTCGCTGGGGAAGCTCTCAGGCTCATGAACGGGATTGACGCACTGCTCAACTGCCGCAGGGACAGGCGGCTTGAGAGCTGGATCGCGGAAGCACGCGGGTGGGGGGTGACCGGGGGAGATTCCGCACTGTACGAAGAAAATGCGCGGCTCCAGGTGACCGTCTGGGGCGGGCCGGAGCTCTTCGACTACGCGTCGAAGATGTGGANNGGAGCGGACTCGTCAGGGATTTCTACGCCGGACGCTGGAAGAGATTCTTCGATCTCCTCCGTTCGACCCCGCGAGGGGGCGCGGTGCAATCCGAGGAGCTTGTTGCATGGGAAGAAGCGTGGACGAAACAGAAGACGCTCTCACCCCCCGCCACGATCGATGACCCGCTGCGCGCTGCCCGGGCGATGATCGAAACAGTCTCCCGCGTTGCCACGCGGCGGTAAAAAAACGGAGGATGCTGACCCGTCACCGGGCGGTGACGGAGATGCCTATTTTGCTTCGAGCGAAATTTCCTCCTTGTCGCCGTACATGGTCCCGAAGACGTAATCCCAGATGGGTGTGCTGACGCCGAAGCCCCGCCCGTTGTCGAGATAATGGTGCCGGACGTGGTGGTGCTTCAGCCAGAGACCCAGCTTCCCCTTCATCGGCGCGTGGTGCGTCGCGTAGTGTATCTCATCATAGCAGATGTAGCCGAAAATGAACCCGGCGAATGTCGAGGCAACGTGCCCCGCGGGGAGGACGAGCGCGAACAGGCCGAGAAAGAGGGATGCCAGCGGGATGCTGATCACGGGGGGCATCACCAGCCGTTTCGAATCCTGCGGGTAGTCGTGATGCACGCCGTGCATCAGAAAATGAAGGCGCTTTCCCCACGTGGTCGTGGGCTCATAGTGGAACACGAACCTGTGCAGGAGGTATTCGGTCAGCGTCCACACGAATAGTCCAGCCACGAATTCCAGGACGATCCCCGCCACGGCAAAAGCACCTGGAGCGGAAGAGATGAAGAGGCAATAAACCACCACCGGCAGATACACGATGATGGGAACGCTCCAGTGAACATGCGTGAAGATTTCGAGGAAACTGCTCTGGAACAGGCGCGCAGATTCGTCCTTATTGGACACATAGAGTTTTGCCATCCATCACCCCGTCAGATCGTGTTACCGAATAATGACCTACTATACGAAAAAAGGGACTGTCCTTCAACTTCTGGAACGAAAAAGCGGGATGGTAGGTTCCCCGGGAGCGTATCAGTCATGCCAGAGCCGGGAATCTTCGGTCACGAACCAGGTCTCCGTCCTCCCCCCCGGTAACTTTATCGTGACTGTGGCGATATACCCCGCTCCCCTCAGCGAAACGGCGGGGGGATCCTCAAGGCGCAGTCCCTCCAATAATCCCGAAGGGAGCTCGCCGATGCTCGCGGCCCAGCGCCCGTGCTCCTTCCTGAATCCGGCCTGCGCATGGTAGACCGACATCAGGGCCTCCCGCGCCGGCATGGAGGGATCGGGCCTGAAGTCGGAGGGCTTCGCCCCGGTCCCGCCGAACTGGACGTAGCCCCACCTCTCCGGCTGGTGCATGTCCACGACTCCCTGCGGTGACCAGACCCAGTTGTCCTCCTTCGTCCCCGCCACCTTCCTGTACGATCCGCCGGAGGTTTCCGCATGCCATTCGACCCGGGAGAAATTAATGCGCCACTGGTCTCCGATTCCCGGGGGGGCCGGGCGATGGGAATATTCTCCCAGAGCTTTCCATGGCATCGCGATTTCCACGGTCCAGCCCGTGTCGTTGTCCGCCGGATTGTTCAGCGTCCCGCGCACGTGCACCGCCGTTTTCAGTCCGGCGATATCCCAGCCGTCCCGGGCCCGCCCTCCATCCCTGTACGGGCGTTCCAGGAACAGGTCCCACACCGTGTTCAGCGCATTGATTTCCATCTCGTAGTATTCATGGTTGTCCCCGTCCGGGTCCATGAACACCTCGAAATCGTTGTCATAAAATATAACCGTATCCCGTTTGGTGAGCGTCCCCCACACGTGCGGCTCCTCGAGATCCGCCCCGATGTAGAGATAGCGGTCGTCCCACAGCATCTTCGCGCGTGTGCGGAACCGGGGGGCGGGCCGGACGTCCCCCTCGATATCCATGAAATCGCCGGTCCATGGAGCGGCCCGCCAGGCCTTCTCATCCATGACGCCGTCGATGACGATCGGCCCGATTGCACGCGGGCAGACATACCCCTTCGGATGCGGAGCGCCACAGGCGGATGCTGCGAGCAGGGAGATCATGAGGGGGAGGAAACGGACGCAGAGCGAGGCGGAAACCATGGAGGAATGGGAGAGGCGGTTCACCGTATCGGCACGGTCAAGGTGGTCTCAGCGGGACCCAACCTTCAGAGACCGGATGATCTCTTCCAGGAGAGCCAGGTCGGGCGAAAATTTTCTCCCCGGGAGCCTGTTAAGCCGCTCCGTCGTCTGCTTCACATAGTCATCGTATCCGGCCCGGAACGCCGCCTCGTCCTTGACCCGCCCGGAGGAAGGGAGGCCCTCGGCGGCCACGGGAAAAACCGCGGAAACGTACCACGCATTGTCGTCGGTCATTCCCTGGAATGTGTACACAAGGAATTCGTTATTGATCGCGCTTTGCTCCTGATCGTACTGCGTCAGAAACAGTACACCCCGTCCGTCCCTGAACCGGACGAGTTTTTTCCTTCCGATGAACAGCTGTCCTTCGTCGGCCCACGGAAGAAAGGGAATGGACTCCGTCACCGACACTGCCCGGCGTCCCAGCAATTTGTCGAGATCGTTGACCGCCTGACGCACGGTCGGATATTCCTCGGCAAACCCGGGGTCAGAGGGATCGGACGTCGGGTAGATGGAGATCTGCGGAAGCGCGTACATGGAGGAGGGCTCGCGGTGAAGGCGCCCGGCGTACGAATCCCGGAGCGTGATCACTATGTGTTGCGGGGCAACTCCGTCCGGCTTGTCGGTTTTGTCCTCGAGCGGTACGGCGGGGACCGTTTCCGCCAGGTACTCCTTTGACAGCGAAGCGTCAAATTCCAGCGTCAGACCCTTGTACGTGACGGCGTACCTGTGGTTCTTCGCCTGTGCGGATGCCCCGGGAGGGACAACCAGGGCGCTCACGAGCACCGTGATCGCCAGCATGCCGGCGGCCGCGCAGCAGCCCTTGAAGGATCGTCGTTTCATCTGGCAGACACCATACCCTAAAAGTAGTGCCCCGGCGATTGAGAATCAACCCCGGGCCGAAGCCTCCTGCCAGAGCCTCATGCCAGAGCCCTCCGACAGGACCCTCCGGCGGGGATCATTTCAACGGAGGAACAGGATTGCGACCCCGCCCACGGCGAGGAATGCACCGCCGATCGCCTTCCAGGTCAGCCGTTCTCTGTAGAATATCCTGACGAGAGGGAGCATCAGTATCGGAACCGTCGCCATGATTGTCGCCGCCACCCCGACATCGGTATGGGCCACCGCGATCAGGCTGAACGAGATTCCGAGAAACGGCCCGAGGACGGCCCCCAGGGCGGTCAGCCAGAACGCACGCCGGTCTGTCCTCAATGGGCGGAATGAGTCCGAAGACCTCGACTCCGCCACGCCCAGGGGGATCATGACGAGGAGGGATGCAAGTATCCGGACGAGCGTTGCCACGAACCCGTTGATTTCCCCTTCGTTGAACGCCATCTTCGCGAATATAAGGCCGACTCCCTGCCCGACCGCCGCAAGAACGCCAAATGTCACTCCCCGCCATGCGAAGGCGGCTTCCGGCCCTGTGTTCCTCCCTGACACTACCACCGCCACGCCGGCCAGCGTCACGAGTATGCCGATGATTCCCCAGAGCGTGAGGGTCTCGTGGAGCAGGAGCCAGGCGAGCAGTGCCGCCACCGCGGGGGATGTGGACATGATGAGCATCGTAATGCGCGCACCGAGTTCCTTGAAGGCCTTGAACAGGAAGGAATCGCCGAAGGCGAGCCCTATCACCCCGCTGAGCGCGAGCAGACCCGCCTGGCCGGGTGAGAGGCGGACCTCGAACCCCATGACGGGGATCAGGATCGCCAGGTAGAGCGCAGCAAGGACGAGCCTCGCCACGTTGACGGGGATCGCCCCCGCGCGGGCGATCGCCGCGGAAAGGACGATCGCGCTGCAGGACCAGAATCCCGCCGTGACAAGAGCGCTCACTTCACCCAGGTATGGCATTGGCCTCCCTCCACCGTGCGCACAGGAAAGGAGATAATCTACATATAAGTCCCCAAAGTGCAAGGGGAGCGTGATTTCGACGGGGCGATTTCTTATATTCCCTGTGGTACGACATTCCATTCATGGAACACTCGCCCACCCCCGTGACACCGAATGAACGCTGGCTCGCAATTTTCGCGGGGGAAAGACCCGACCGGATACCCACGGATTACTGGGCGACCGACGAAGTCACATCCAGGCTCTGCCGCGAGCTCGGGTGCCGCAATGTGGAAGAGCTCTACACAAAACTCCACATCGACGGCCTCGTCACCATCGACCCGCCCAGGACCGACGCTCACAGCCCGGGCGATTCCACCGCCGATCTCTGGGGTCTGCGCCGGAAGCTGGTCAACTATGGCGAGGGAGCGTACGACGAGTTCGACAATCATCCCCTCGCGCACATGACCGCGGTGGAAGAACTCGACGCCTATCCCTGGCCGAGCGCTGACGACCATGACTACGACCTGTTCCGGGACATGATCGCTCATGCGCCGGGGCACAGGATGATCCGCTCGGGGAATTTCGAACCGTTCCTTCTGTACTGCGCCCTGCGGGGGCTCGAACAGGCCATGATGGACCTGGCCGCCGAACCTGAATTCGCAGGAGCGGCACTGGAGCATATGTTCCGGTACTACTTCGAACTGGCGGAACGGACGTTTGAGGCGGGGGAGGGGCGGATCGGCGTCACGTACATCGCAGAGGACCTGGGGGGGCAGAGCGCGCTCCTCATGAGCCTCCCGCAGATCCGGAAGTTCTTTCTCCCGAACCAGAAGAAGATGGCAGACCTGGCCCGCAGCCACGGCATACACGTTTTCTACCACACGGACGGCGCGGTGAGATCGGTGATCCCGGACCTCCTTGACATCACGGGGATCGAACTCCTCAACCCGATTCAGTGGCGCTGCCCCGGAATGGAGCGGGAAGCGCTGGTCCGCGACTTCGGGGACAGGCTCATCTTCCACGGGGCGATGGACAACCAGCAGACGCTGCCGTTCGGCACCCCGGACGATGTGAAAAAGGAGGTGCTGGAGAACAGGGAGATATTCAGCGGGGCACGCTGGGTGTGCGCTCCATGTCACAATCTCCAGCCCGTCACCACGACAGAGAATATTGTCACAATGTACGAAACCATCCACGCACACGGTGCGCTGTAACCTAAAGGAAGGAAGAACATTATGCCCACGATCCAGACGCTGTACGACGCCATCCTGAACGGCAACGCCAAAGCGGCGAAAGAAATCACACAGACGAGTCTCGCCGCGGGGGCCAACCCCCAGGCGCTCGTCGACGACACGATGATCCCCGCCATGAATGAGGTCGGCAGGCGCTACGAGGCGAACGAGTACTTCGTCCCGGAACTCCTGATCGCCGCCAGGGCGATGAAGGCATCGCTGGAATTGATACGGCCGCTCCTTTCCGCCCGGGGTGCGGAACCCGTCGGGAGGGTGGTCATCGGGACAGTCCAGGGGGACCTGCACGACATCGGAAAGAACCTGGTCGGCGCCATGCTTGAGGGAGCCGGGTTTGAAGTCATCGACCTCGGGGTGGACGTTTCCCCGGAGAAGTTCATCAACGCGGCCAGGGAGAAGAAGGCCACGCTCGTCGCCCTTTCGGCGCTCCTGACGACGACGATGCATTCGATGAAAGCGGTCATGGAGAAGCTGAAGGAATCAGGGATGCGCGGCAACGTGAAGGTGATGATCGGCGGTGCGCCGGTTACGCAGAAGTACGCCGACGAAATCGGCGCGGACGGCTACAGCAGCAACGCCAACGCCGCCGTGGCCCTGGCCCGGAAGCTCCTGGCCGCCTGAGAGACCATGCACCCCCTCTTCACGTCCCTCCTGGCACAGGGGCCGGTCGTCACCGACGGCGCATGGGGGACCGAGCTCCAGAAGCTCGGACTCCGCCCGGGCGAGCACCCCGATCTGTGGAACCTGTCCCATCCCGACAGGGTGGGTGAAGTCGCCTCCCGCTATGTGGAGGCCGGGAGCGCGGTGATACTGACGAACACGTTCCGTTCGAACAGGATCGCCCTCGCCGCGCACGGCGAGGGTGCCGATCCCGCCGCGCTGAACGCCGCGGGGGTCCGCATCTCACGCAAAGCCGCAGCCGGGCGCGCACGGGTTTTCGCTTCCGTCGGTCCCAGCGGAAAGATGCTGATGTCGGAGGAGGTGACGGAGGCGGAACTCGCCGCGGCATTCGCCGAGCAGTGCAGGGCGCTCGCCGAAGCGGGGCCCGACGCTCTCCTTATCGAGACCATGTCGGACCTCGAGGAGACACGGATCGCACTTCGTGCTGCCCGGGCCACCGGGCTCCCCGTGGTGGTGAGCATGGTGTTTGATTCGGGGAAGGAGAGGGACCGGACAATGATGGGGTCCACCCCCGAACAGGTCGCCGTCGCACTCGTCGAGGCGGGGGCCGACGCGATCGGCGCCAACTGCGGGCTCGGGATCGAGGGATACATTCCCGTCTGCGCACGACTCAGGAAATCCACCTCTCTCCCCCTCTGGATCAAACCGAATGCGGGGATGCCGGAGATGGAGGAGGGCCGGATCACGTACCGGACAACGCCGGCGGAATTCGCCGCCGGATCCCGGGACCTGCTCAAGGCGGGGGCGGACTTCATCGGCGGATGCTGCGGGACCACGCCGGAGTTCATCCGCGCCGTATCAGCAGCCCTCCACCCGGTCCATTGACGATTCAGGCGGGGGGCCACGACGGCATGCGACTCAAGCTTATCAGCTGCGAAGTCTTCACGCGCGAACTCTGCGACGCCGCTGCACGCTCGGTGCACCAGGTCGACCTCCAGTTCCTTCCCAAAGGACTCCACGATATCGGCTGCTCCGGCATGCGCGAGCGGCTCCAGACGGCGATCGACGGCGTCGATACTTCCCTGTGCGAGAGGATCCTCCTCGGCTACGGACTCTGCAACAACGGCATCGCGGGTCTCATCGCCCGCGCCGTCCCTCTTGTCGTGCCCCGCGCCCATGACTGCATGACGCTCTTCTTCGGAAGCCGGCAGCGCTACGAGGACTATTTCCGGCAGAACCCGGGGACGTATTTCCTCACGACCGGATGGATCGAACGGGGGGAGGCGACGGGGGAGCTCCGCCAGCTCTCGATCCAGCACGCCAACGGCATGGACCTGACGTACAACGAGCTGGTGGAGAAATACGGAGAAGACAACGCGCAGTTCCTCTACGAACAGCTTGGCGACCAGACGAAGCACTACCGCCGGCTCGCGTTCATCGAGATGGGGCTGGAGCCGGACGGCAGCTTTCTGGCGACGGCACGGAGTCGCGCGCAGGAGAAGGGACTTGAGTTCAGCACGGAACAGGGGGACCTCCGGCTGATCCATGCACTCGTGAACGGTCCATGGGATGACAGTGAGTTTCTCACCGTGCCGCCGGGGGAGCGGATCGTCACCGACTTCGGCGGGGGATTGATCCGCACGGAGAAGGGGAACGCGGAGGCGGGGGCCGAATGACCGGCAACGTCCGCATAACACTCCGTCCGCTCGGTGCCGTGTTCGACGTGGCGCAGGGTTCCCCCCTTCAGGAGGTCCTCTTCCCCTACGGCGTGGAGTTCCCCTGCGGCGGGCGCGCCCGCTGCAAAGGGTGCCGGGTCAAAATCCTGGAAGGGAGCCTGCCGGTGACCCCCGAGCAGGAGCTGCGACTCTCCCGCGCGGAACTCAACGCCGGCTGGCGCCTGGCGTGTCAGTGCCGCGCCGAGGCGGACCTCACGCTCGAGCTCGCGCAGTGGGAAGCGGCGATCCTCTCCGACGAAGCCCCCTTCTCGTTCACACCCCGCGACGGGCTCGGCGCCGCCATCGACGTGGGGACGACGACGCTCGTGGCGCAGCTGCTCGACCTGCGCACCGCGAACGTCCTCGCGGTGACCACCGCACTCAACCGCCAGGCGAAGAACGGCGCGGACGTGATGAGCCGCGTGGGATTCGCCGTCAATGAAAGGAAAGGGGACCTCCTCACCGGAGCGATACGCGAGCAGACACGATCGATGATACGGGATCTGATTCACCGGAGCGGAACGGATCCGGCGTCACTCACGGACGTTGTCCTCGTCGGCAATACCGTGATGCACCACCTCTTCTGCGGCATCGACTGTACGCCCCTCTCCCGCTACCCGTTCGAACCCATCCAGGACGGCCTGGTCTCATTCCGGGCGAAGGATCTCGGATGGGAAACGGGGGGCCGCATACGCTTCCTTCCATGCCTGGGGGGGTTCGTCGGGAGCGACATACTCGCCGGAGTGCTGGCGGTCAACCTGCACAGGAGCGACACACCCCTCTGTCTCATCGACCTGGGAACAAACGGGGAGATAGTCATCGGATCGCGTGACGGTCTCCTCTGCTGTTCGACTGCGGCCGGGCCCGCCTTCGAAGGGGCGAGGATCTCCATGGGGATGCGGGCGGCCACCGGCGCGATCGCCGAAGTGGATCTTGAAGGGGGGCAGATGGTGTGCCGGACACTGGGAGACGTCCGGCCTCGCGGGATCTGCGGAAGCGGACTTGTGGATGCCGCGGCGGCGCTCCTTGACTCAGCCCGGCTCACCCCATCCGGACGGCTCGCCGGGAAGGAACCCTCCGTCATGATCGCGGACCCGGTCGCGCTGACGCAGACGGACATCCGCGAGCTCCAGCTCGCGAAGGGGGCGATCGCCGCGGGAATACGCATACTCCTCAGGATATCGGGGCTCGGTCCGGACGACATTGCGCGCGTCTACCTCGCGGGGGCGTTCGGCAACTATGTCAACGCCGCGAGCGCGAGAAGGATCGGGCTCGTGAGTTTTCCCCCGGAGAAGATCGTCCCCGCGGGGAACACCGCGCTCCGGGGCGCAAAACGCGCGCTCTTTGACGAGCCCTCCGCGTTCGATGCACTTGCCCGGAGCGTGCGCCACATCGCGCTCGACCGGGACCCGGAGTTCCAGGATGTCTACGTCGAAGAAATGGGATTTCCCGCAGGAATAGTGCCGTGACAGCACTCTCGCAGCTTGTCTGGACCTCGCAGATTCCGCTGGCCATGCCGGTCGCCACGTTCCCCGGCGTGGCGCTGACGGGAACGACGGTCCGCGATCTCGTCCAGGATGCCGGGAAGCAATCTCTGACACAGCTCGCATTCCACCGGCGGTTCGGCACGAACGTGCTTATGTCATGCATGGACCTGAGCGTGGAGGCGGAAGCGTTCGGCGCGGCGGTGACTTTTTCGGACACGGAAGTACCTACGGTTACGGGACGATTCGTCTCCGACGAGGCGGGCGCCTCATCGCTCCGTATCCCGTCGATCGGCAAGGGAAGAACACAGGTCTACCTGGACGCGGTCGGGAGACTCGTCGGCATGGGAAAAGGGGTGCCCGTGCTCGCCGGCATGATCGGCCCCTTCTCACTTGCCGGAAGGCTCTATGGCGTCAGCGAGACGCTCCTCGCCACAGCAGCCGCCCCCGAAACAATCGGCGGGCTCCTCGAAAAAGTGACAGGCTTCCTGCTGTCATACGCGGCGGCGTTCAAATCCGCGGGGGCCTCGGGAGTCATCATTGCGGAGCCGACCGCGGGACTCCTCTCACCCCGCGGCATGGCGGCGTACTCCTCTCCATACGTCAAACGGATCATCGAGGGGGTGGAAGGGGACGGGTTCGAGGTCATACTGCACAACTGCGCAGCAAAGACAATACACCTCGAGGCGGTCGCCGCTTCCGGAGCGCACATCGTGCACTTCGGCGCCCCGATGGACATACCGGCGGCGCTGGCGAACCTCCCCCGCGGGATGATCGTCTGCGGTAACCTCGATCCGGCGGGCGTCTTCGTGCAATCGACGCCGGCGGCGATTGCCCAGCTCACGAGGAACCTGATTGCATCAACGGAAGGTTACGGCAATTTCGTGATCTCCTCCGGCTGCGACATACCGGCGGCCACGCCTCTTGAAAACCTGGACGCGTTCTTTCACGAGGTTTCGGCCACAAAACCCCGGCTGAAGTGAGAGTCCCGCCCTGAGGCGGAACTCTCACGATGAATATTTTTGCATTCAAGGTTTAATACATAGGTTCTGATCCCGTTTCACCAGAAAAGACGCCATTCGACAAACCGGATCTTATGAAAACAGCATTTCAGGAGTGTTCGTGCCGCGTTCAAGCTGCCAGGAAACACCTGGCGAAATCGAGCTTTGTAATTCTGGGTATCAGTTCTACTCTGTGGTTTCTCATACGGGTGATACCCAAACCTTCACGAGCGACGTACCCATGTATGCAGGCGGCAGCTCCAATAATGTCGGGTTTTGTAATGTGGATTCTCCCCTTGACCGGTTCGGCTCTTGCATTCAAAAAAGCAAGAAGCAAACTCTCGGAGGTCAGGTACATTGCTGCGGCTCTCTTTGTCATAGCTGGAATTGTGGTCGCTGGTCTTCACAATGAAGAATCGGACGCAAAACAAAGCACAAACAATCTGGAAATCTGGTATACGCCGAACGCGCCGTTTGGCATAGCCCGGGGCATAAATCCGGGCAGGGTTGCGTGGGGTCATAACCCGGCAATCGCATCGTGGGACGGGAAAACCGGCTTCTGGTGGGAAGAGCGATTCAACAATCAGGCGGAAGCCGACAACCTTCTAACGCAAACATTGCTCAGTGTAACGGGAATCCAGGAAGAAAAGAAATCGTGGGATGCTCTGTTCCACTTTTTCAACAAGACCAAACGAGTTATTGATGCCGGATATACCCCGGGCGAAAAGGTGGCGATAAAAATCAACCAGAACAATACGGACTCCCACAAGAGCAACAATGAGATAAATGCAAACCCGCAATTGATTCTCTCTCTCGTAAGAAGTTTGGTACATGAAGCCGGAATTCCGGAGCAGAACATCACAGTAACCGACCCCAGCAGGTTTATTACTGACAACATTTACGACAAATGCCATGCCGCTTACCCAAAAGTACATTATATCGATCACGCGGGGGGAGACGGACGCGAGCAGGCCACCTTTGTTGTCAATGCCATTCCATACTCTGTCGATAATGGAAAAGTAGCTACCGGACTCGCAACCTGCATAGTCGAAGCCGATTATGTCATCAATATGGCAATACTGAAAGGTCATGTGACCCAGGGAGTAAGTCTGTGTGCGAAGAACTTTTTCGGATGCACCGATATCGAACCCGATTGGCATAAGAATGCACACTCAATCGGATTCAGCCAAAATCGGGATGGTCTGCATACGTACTCCGTGTATCCTGATTATATGGGACACAGGAATTTGGGGGGAAAAACCATGTTGTTTTTGATTGATGGCGTTTACGGCAATAAATTCGTCAATGGGATTCCTGCCTTCAAGTGGTCCCTCGCTCCTTTCAACTGCAATTGGCCGGGCAGTTTATTCGCTTCGCAGGATGGCGTGGCTATCGATGCCGTGGCGCTTGACTTTGCCCTTGCGGAATGGCCGGACGCGCCGGACATGATGTATAGCGATTATTCTGTCAATGAAAGCGCTTTGGCGGATCATCCGCCTTCCGGAACATTCTACGATCCGGAACGCGACGGCACAAGACTTACAAGCCTGGGCGTTTCTGAACACTGGAATAATTCAACTGAAAAAAAGTACAGCCGCAATCTCAGCAAATCAGGCAAGGGCATCGAACTGGTTTATTCCCCGGTACAGAACCAACAAAACCGGCATTAAGACATACACATATTTGATCACTCATTTATGAACGCTGTTCATATTCTCACGTATGGTTTTCTTGCAATGGCAACCTGTATGCCTGTTTCACTCTCGGGTCAAGGACATCCGCTCCTTATTAACGTGGATGGGCGAAATACCACGTCACTTGACGGGGTCTGGAGAACTATCGTTGATCCCTATGAAAACGGATATTATGATTATCGCCGGAAACCCTTAGCCAATGGCTTCGGAATGGACAAGGATTTGACTGACAAGAGTGCACTGCAGGAGTATGATTTTGCCACCGACAAGACATTGTCCGTTCCCGGTGACTGGAATACGCAAAGGGCTGAATTGTACTACTATGAAGGAACAGTCTGGTACCGGAAACGATTCGAATACACGCCTGCCAGGGGATATCGTCAATTCCTTCATTTTGCCGCTGTAAACTATGAAGCTGTTGTTTTTCTCAACGGAAAGGAAATCGGCAAACATGCAGGCGGATTCACACCTTTCAATTTCGAGGTTACCGGGCTGATACACTCCGGCGAAAACTCAATTGTGGTGAAAGCAGACAACAAGCGAATGCCTGACGGTGTTCCGACAGTCAACACAGACTGGTGGAACTATGGAGGGATCACGCGTCAGGTCAATCTGATTGAAACACCCGCTTCGTTCGTTCGCGATTACTACGTTCAGTTGAAGAAACATGAGCGACACATCCTCAGCGGCTGGGTCCAGGTAGACGGAAACCGGACCCGTCAAAACATCAGGATAGAAATACCGGAGCTGAAGATACGACAAGAGGTACGCACCGACGAAAGTGGTTATGCGAGCTTTGAAATAAAAGCAGATCCTGTCTATTGGAGCCCTGAAAATCCCAAGCTTTACAGAGTTACAATTTCGAGTGAAAGCGACACACTATCGGACGAAATCGGATTTCGGACAATTGAAACCAAGGGGGATAAGATCCTGCTCAATGGCAGGGAGATATTCTGCCGGGGGGTATGCATTCACGAAGAAGCTGCATACCGCAATGGACGGTCATATTCATCCGATGAAGCGGCCACCCTGCTGGGATGGGCCAAGGAACTGGGGTGCAATTTCGTCCGATTGGCACATTATCCTCACAACGAACAGATGATCCGGCAGGCCGAAAAGCTGGGACTCATGGTCTGGTCCGAAATCCCTGTCTATTGGACGATTCAATGGAGTAATCCGGAAACATATGGAAATGCCGAGCGTCAGCTTACCGATATGATTACGCGCGACAAGAACAGAACCAACATTATCATCTGGTCTATTGCAAACGAAACGCCTCAAAGTCCTGAACGTTATGATTTCTTACGTCGTCTGGCGGCCAGAGCACGCAGCATGGATGACGTACGGTTTGTCAGCGCGGCTCTTGAAAAAGAGGAAATAAGGCCGGGCCTGATGACCGTGAACGATTCCCTGGGAAAGCTGTTTGATATCATCAGCTTCAATGAGTATGTGGGCTGGTATGACGGGTTGCCTGAAAAATGCGATCGCGTGGAATGGACATTTTCAGAACATAAGCCTGTCATCGTCAGCGAATTCGGCGGGGAATGCGTTTATGGGTTGCGGGGTGAAAAGACAGACCGATTTACGGAAGACTACCAGGAGGATATGTACATTCGCAGTGTCAATATGCTCAAACGCATTCCGGGGTTGGCTGGAACAACACCATGGATTT
>PMDK01000180.1:0-12066 GCA_003154425.1 Ignavibacteriota bacterium | reverse complement strand
AGGAGCAGCGCCAGTTCCCTGGCGTGATAGTCCCCCCACATCGACGATTCCCCTGAAGGGATTTTTCTCCCCCGCACGACATGGTCCCATCCGTTGGGACGGTGATACACCGAGTGGAGGAGGAGCCCCTGGTGCGCGCTCCCGGTGCTGATGTACGGCTCCGAGAAGAGTGTCCGTGCGACCGTCAGACCCGCGTTGAGGTACCGCTCGCCGTCGCCCTCCCGTCCCGACGATTTCAGGTGGACCCCCAGCCGTATCAACCCCTGTGCCGCGATCGCCGCGGCTGAACTGTCGACCGGCTCCTCGCCGTTGAACGGATCGGCGGGGCGGGAGAGGTAGTCCCCCAGGCGCGCAAGTCCCGGCGCACCGGTGTCCCAGTAGGGGACGCCGTCGGCCGGAGAGTTCCCGATGTAGAAATCCGCGGTCGCTTCCGCGGTCCTGAGGAAGGCACCGAGCACGTTCGCTTTTCCGCCGTATTCCGAGAGCGATTCATCCGGAAGAGCCGCGATGAACTCTGCCTCCTCGGCGTACCCGCAGATGATCCAGGCAAGCCCGCGTGTCCATGTCGTAAAGGGAGAGTACCCCTGCTGCGACGAGGGGCACCTGTATGACCCGTCCCTCGTATTGAAGATCGACTCGTGGGCGACGCGGCCGCGGACGTCGTAGATATCGCGCCCTTCGCCGAAATAGACATTGTATTTCGCCGTCGACTCCGCGTGGCGGATCAGGCGGCCGAGGAGCGATATCTTCGCATCCCGCTCCCCCATGAGCACGTGACCGAGCTGGTGGGAGAGCGCCAGAGAGCGGAGCGAGCGTATGGTGTCCGCAAAGAGCGAATGTGCGCCGTTGAACGACGAAATGTATCCGGTGTCGTTCCCCAGATCCGTCCAGCGGGACGCCTGCACCGCGCCGCTGACCTTCAGTGCGAGCTCGTAGAAGATCCTTTCCCCTTCGTTCACGGGGATGCGCCCTTCACGCATCAGGCGGTGAAGGTTGCCGTACGTGCTCACGTTGTTGAATCCGTGGTCATGCACACCCGTGGCGCTGACGTGGGTCGCCATGTGATCGACCGTCCCGGCCCGCCCGATCTCCAGGAACTCCTTCTCACCCGTCGCGTCGAACTGCAGGAGGGATGATCCGAACACAAAGCCCTGGGTCCATTCGGTCCATCCCCGGGAGGTGTAGAGTCCGTCCACGGTGAAGACCGGGGCCCCCTTCGAAGGGGCCCATGACTTCTGGAGCGACCTGATTTTCGACGCGGAGAGTGCGAACAGGGCGTCGACCGGCTTCCGGAGGCGCGAAACGTCGATGGTTCCGTCAATGGTGATCATGATCCCTCACAGTCTCGGCAGATGCAGCCCGCCGTCCAGGTAGATGACCTCGCCGGTCGAATACGGAAAATCACCGGCGAGGATGGAACCGACGGCGAGCCCCACGTCTTCCGGAGCCCCCCACCTGCGCATCGGCACTGTCCCTTCGGCGATCATCGCGTCATACTTCTCCTTCACGGCGGCGGTCATGTCGGTGGCCATGATCCCGGGACGCAGCTCGAAGACCTGAATTCCGTGGCCGGCGAGCCTGAGAGCCCAGAGCTGAGCCGCCATGGAGAGGCCGGCCTTCGATATGCAGTACTCGCCCCGGTTGAGCGATGCGGCAAGTGCGGAGATCGACGAATTGAATATCACCGTGAAACCGCGCCGGAGCAGGGGCTCCGGCTTCTCCTTCAGCCAGTAATTCGCCACGGCCTGTGTCAGGAAGTACGGCCCTTCGAGATTCGTGGAGAGGACCTCACGGAATGACAGAAGCGAGGCGTCGGTGATGTCGGCCCTCGTCCGCGGCCCCATCCCCGCATTGTTCACGAGCGCGTCGATCCGCCCGAACAGATTCAGCGTTTCTTTTACGAGAGAGATTCTGCCCCCTTCGGAGGCGACATCCGCCCGGATCGGCACGAACTTCTGGCCGGGAACCGTCCCCTTCGATGCACAGAGAGAGGCGGTCTCGGCCGCCGCCGCCGCATTCCCCGCATAGTTTACGGCGACCGAGAACCCCATCTCAGCGAGCCGGAGCGCGATCCCGCGCCCCAGGCCGCGGCTGGCCCCCGTGACAAGCACGACCGGAACCCGTTTTTTCATTCTTCGGTCCTTTCGGTGGCAGGAACGTTGGAAGCGGCGAGCTGCCTCCTGAAATACAGGAGCATGCCGCCGCCGAGCGCCATCGTTGCGACTCCCATGATCAGCGTCAGCGTGCGCACTTCGATCCCCGCCGGGACGGTCAGAAGCACCAGCAGCGCCACCCCGAGGATGAGGGTCAACACACCGACGACAAGATAGGACTGGAGCGCGTTTCTGTCCCAGACGGAGCTCTTCCCGGCGACGGGAGTCCTGAGATCCGTCGCGAACGCCTCGATGCGCTCCAGCGCCGCCGCGTCCTTTTCCCTCCAGAGAGCGGAGAGGAAGAACACGGCCGCCGAGACCAGTATGCCGCCGAATATGTTCACTTCATACTGGTAGGGGCGCACATCCACCACCGTGTTGCACACCAGGACGACCACCAGGCTCGCCGTGGCCGACGCGTTGGCCGACCACGAGGGGGTCTTGTTGTAGAGGAACCCGAGCATCACCGGCGTCAACATCGACGGCCCGAACCAGGAGTAGTACAGAAGCGCAAAATCGAACACCCCTTTCGTGCGCTGGACGATAATCGCGGTGGCGATCGCCAGGAACCCGAGAGTGAATGTCGTGACCCGCGCCACGAAAAGCTGGCGGCGCTCCCCGGGGACGGAACGGGAAAACGTCTTCTTGAGCCTCATGTAGACGTCCCGGACGAGTATCGAGGCAAGGTAGTTCAGGGCCGTGTCCGTGTGCGTCATCGTCGCCGCGAGGATCGCGGATATCGTGAGCCCGATCAGGCCGTTCGGGAGAAGCGACAGCGCCAGAGTCACGAACGACGCCTCCGACGGCTCCGAGAGCTGGGGCCAGAGCCTGGCCATATCGGGGAAGAGCACGCGCCCGGCCATCGTCGGCGCCATCCACAGGAGCGGGATTGTCATCGAGAGGAGCGCACAGAGAACGGCCATCTTCCGGGCATCGCGCTCGGTCGGCACGCTGTAATAGCGCTGCCCCACATGCCAGGCGGCATTGTAGCCGATGAACGTGCTGAACAGGTAGGCAAGATAGAAAAGCGGGCTGGACAGGACGTCGCCGAACCTGAGATATCCCGGAGGGGTTTCGTTAGCGAGCCGGGTGAACGCATGGAAGAACCCCCCGCTTCCCCCCAGCGCGAAAAACGAGAGGGGGAAGATCAGCACCGTCACGATCAGTATGATGAAGAACTGCATGACATCGGTGATCATGACCGCCCAGAGGCCGCCGGCGCTCGTGTAGATCAGCAGCACGATTCCCGTCACGACCATCGAAAGCTCAAGCCCGCTCAGCGTGACGAACCCCACCGTGACGGAGAGGCTCATGATCCCCAGCGCAGTGGCGACGAATATGCACAGGATGTAGATCCCCAGCCCGAGCCCCATCACGGCCGGGAGGATCGAGAGGAGCGTGTAGTAATAGGTGGTCCCCTGCGAGAAACGCCGGGTCAGAAACTCCATCGGCGAGGAAAGGCGGGCCCGCTTCCAGCGGGCGGCATAGACGAAATACCCGAGCCCGTACCCCCAGAAGGCGCTCGTGAAGAGGACCGCGGATCCGATCCCCTTTCTGTACGTGTATCCGGCCGCTCCCACAAACATGAATGCGGAGAACCCGGCGACAAACGTCGAGAGCCCCGAGATCCACCAGGGGATCTNNATCTGGTCGATCATGATTCCCATGCGATGAGTGTGTGCACCAGTGCGCGCGTCTTCTCCTCCAGGAGGCGTGAAGCATTTCTCACCGCTGAACTCCCGGGGGCCGAGCCGTCGCCGAGAGCCGCAAGCGCGATGAAACCTTCTCCCCCCACGTATGCTGATTCCGGCCCTTCGACGCTCCCGGCGACAGCCGCCACGGGGACATGCCGGGTCCGGGCGCGGCGGAGGATCCCGGAAAGCGCTTTCCCGGAGCGCGTCTGCGCATCGATCCTCCCCTCCCCCGTCAGGACGAGATCACTCGAGGCCAGCACATCGTCAAATCCGGTCACGTCCAGAACGACATCGATGCCGGACGTCAGCCGGGCATTGCAGAAGGCGATCAACCCGGCCCCGAGGCCGCCGGCGGCTCCGCTCCCGGGAACGGCCTCGATCTCCAGTCCGAGGTCCGAGCGTATGAGCTCCGCATAGCGACGGAGGGCCCTGTCGAGCCTTGCGACGCGGGCCGGATCTCCCCCCTTCTGCGGACCGAAGATGAACGACGCGCCTTCGGAGCCCGTCAGGGGGTTCGTCACATCGCAGGCCACAGTCACCGCCGTCTGCGCGAGACGCGGGTCGAGCCCCGCCGTGTCGATCCGCGCGAGATCGGCGAGCGCATCTCCCCCGGGAGGCAATTCGGCTCCCGATGGATCCAGGAACTTCACGCCGAGCGCGGCCGCCATCCCGGCCCCCCCGTCGTTTGTCGCGCTCCCGCCTATCCCGATGAGTATGGACCCGACATTCCGTTTGAGCGCGCTCAGGATGAGCTCCCCGACACCGAACGTCGTGGTCAGGCACGGGTCACGGCGCCCGGGGGGGACGAGTGCAAGTCCCGCCGCCGATGCCATCTCGATCACCGCGGTTGTCCCCTTCCCGACCAGCGCCCAGCGGGCCCGCACCTTCTGACCCGGAAGCGGTCCGTGGACTTCGGTCCATGCGGGGCTCCCTCCCATGAAGGGGATGAGCGCATCGATGAACCCCTCTCCCCCGTCCGACACGGGGCGCAGCATCACGGAAGCACGCGGGAGCGCGCGGCGGACCCCCCGCCCCATGGCCAGGGCGGCGTCCGCCGCGGTCAGCGTCCCCTTGAAGGAATCGGGGGCGACCAGTATGCGGCCCCGGGCCAGCCTCACGCTACCTGCTTTCGGGGGTAAAACCGGGAACTCGCCACTGGAAGTCCGGGTCGACATACGGCTCATCGTTCTCGTGCCCCTGCATCAGCGCTATCTTCTTCTTCATGAGCTCCCCCATGTTCCTGTAATAGACGAATGTCGTCTCGCCGACATCCGAGATCATCATCCAGTTCGTCCGTGCGGTTTCCCAGAGATGGATCAGCTCCCGGGTGTTGGCGATTTCATCCAGGACCATCTCCTTCAGGAGGGCGCGGCATTTCTTCCGGAACGTTTCGTCCTTCGATTCCATGTACCCGTGCACGCCCGCCACCCAGGCCGTGACGTTCCGCTCCGTCCTGTACCAGCATTTGAGCGCAATCATGCGGTCGCGCTGGTCTTCCACGACCGCCTTCTCCGCGGGCGAGGAGGCCTTCTTCTCCATCGCAGAGAGAAGGTCGAGGATTCTCCTCATCGCGGGGAGGAGATCCTCGTCCATGTGGCGCAGCGCGGTCCATGCGCGTTCAGGCTCGATGAGATCGAAACCCACGTCGTAGCGGAAATCGACGCGCGTCCGGTTGTGCGTCGTTGCGAGAAGGAAATTCTCGTAATATTCCCGCTCCTTTTCGGGGATCGCTTCGATATTCGGGACGATCGGGCGGATGAACAGGCGGTACCAGACCCCCCACCCCGCGTAAATCCAGATCGGGATCGGGAAGCAGCGGAAGGCCTCATCCGAGAGCTCCCAGAGTGTCACAAGGTCATCGCCCAGGTTCGTGCCGATCCACTCGCACGCCTTCCGCTTCATGAACACGGCAAGATCCATCGCAGGGTCGAACTGGAACTCGCGGACCACCTCCTGGTTGATGTTGTACGGCACGAACGACGGCGGGGTCGGCCCCCCCTGGTACGCGGCCGCGGCCACGCCCACGTGCGCCATCGCCGCGAGTTTCTCGTGCACTAGGCGGGGGAAGGGTATGCCCATCAGCGGCTCGTGGTTCCCGAGTATCTCTGGAACGAAGTAGATGTCCGCACGCGAGCCCTTCTTCACAAGCTCCTGCATGACGGGCTTCTCCGTGTCGGCGAACCTGTTGAAGAGGGCCGTCCCATGGATCTGGGGGACCTCCTGGTATTTCGGATGTTTGTACGAGAGCTCCCATCCCCTCGTCAGGAGCGACGACACCTCGACGTCGAGCCCGTCTTCCAGAAGCTTCCAGATATGGTCGAGCTCTTCCCAGAAGGGCTCAAGCCTGATGAGCGTGCGGAATGCGGGGTTGACCCTGCGTCCCGCGTCGCGGAGGGTCTTCATGAACCGGACCAGGTTCAGTGCCGCCGCGGCCGCGATGTCCCCCGCCGCGAGCCATTCACGGACAAGGTACCCTCCCCCGTTCCTTCCGACGTAGAGGGAGCTCGTGTACTCGAAACCGGCGCCGCTGTCGTTGGACCAGATGGACATGTATCCGAGGCGGGGGACCTCTTTCATCAGATTCTCCATCATCTCGGCNNAGCTCCGCATCGGGTGATCCACGCGTGCGCCGCGCAGGACCGGATAACGCTCCAGGAGCCCGTCAGGAACGGACCGCGGTTCGAAGCAGACGATCCCGGGGGTCAGGCCGTACTTTTCGGCCAAATCCGCGTTTGTTTTCAGGTAGTTCAGGTTCGCCTGCAGGTAGTCATCGTCGTAGAACCCCTTGTTCAGGCGGCTCGTGACGAACTGATCAAGTGCCGGCGCGTAGGTGTAGAAGCGATGGAGCAGCTCCCCCTTCGGCCCCCGTTCGAACGGGACGTGAAAGGCGAGGCCGTTCACCTCGACGTGCGAGTTCCCCATCCGGGCCATTGTCCGGATATGCTCCTCCCGGTCGAAGTCCCTGACGGAGCGCCCCCACTGAGTGAGGAAGA
This sequence comes from Ignavibacteriota bacterium, assembly GCA_003154425.1. Lineage (GTDB taxonomy): Bacteria > Bacteroidota > Ignavibacteria > UBA10030 > UBA6906 > Fen-1273. The sequence goes on along the minus strand of PMDK01000180.1, from coordinate 5,226 downwards.
GGTCGAAGACAGGCCGCACTTCGGGAAACGCGGTGACGAGTATCCGCCCGTCGCGGTACGAGGCGGCGTCGCTGTTATGCAATTCCTCGTGGATGAGCGTGTAGAGCCCGTACAGGAGATGCTCCCTGTCGGTCATGATCTCGACCCCGTCTTTCACGCGCACCATCATCCAGCCCGATTTCCCTTCGAGCCCGGGATGTATGGAACCGGGCCGGACGCCCGCCGGGACGACAGCCACGCGTATCGTGCCGGCGGGTGCCCCGAGCCCGGGGGAGGCCCCGATGGCCGCTCCCGGAGAGAGGGAGAGAAGCGCGCGCGCCACAGTCTTTTCGACACGCGGGCCGGAGGGGGTGTGCTCGATCTTCTTTATCGACGAGAGGAGTTCGCGTAGTGTGGGCATCGTTGGTCCTGTGTGAGTTGTTTAATTGATACCGGGTCAGGGTGCCGTGGCACCAGCACCACCAGCTACACGCGTTTCACGGTCACCTCCGTGAGGAGCAACTCTATATCCTCGCGCGAAGCATGTGCCACCTCCCGGACACGAGCGTTCGCCGCCCCGGCTGCGGCGCCGAACCCCAGGCAGTCGGCAAAAGGCCAGGACTGCCTGAGCCCGTACAGTATTCCTGCGATCATGCTGTCTCCCGAACCGGTCGGGTTGACGCTCTCCACACGCGGGGGAGTCACGATCCACGCCCCACCGGAGTCGGCCGCCGCGAAGGGGCGGGGCCCATCGGTGATGAGCGAGTACCTGGCGCCCCGTGCAACCAACCGTCGCGCCGCGGCGATCAGATCTGACGGGCCCGAAAGCCGTGTGCCGAACGTCTGCTCGAATTCCTCCCTGTTCGGCTTCAGGAAATCGGGAACAGACTCCACGCCCCGCGCGAGCGCGTCCCCGTACGAATCGAGAACGACCGGGATTCCGCGAGCACGGCACTCCGCGACGATTGCACGGAAGACATCGTCTGCCGCCCGCGAGGGGGAACTGCCGCTGCAGACAACCCAGTCGCTTTTCCCGGCGAGCGCGCGGCACTCCTCCAGGAGGCGCCCCGCCTCGGCCGGACTCACCGGATGAGGCGGCTCGAACACCGACGTCATCGTCCCATCCGGCTCCAGGTATGTGACCCCCTCCCGCGTCATCCCGGCTATGCGGACGAAGCTGTGAGCGATCCCTTCCCCGTCGAGCAGCCTCTCCAGCATGGAACCAATCTCTCCGCCGATGAAACCGGTTGCGACGGTCTCCTCACCGAGCAGCCGGAGCTGCCGGGAGACGTTCACCCCCTTCCCCCCGACTACAACCGACACCCCCGAGGCACGGCTCACAGCGCCGCGACGCAGGCCGTCCACGGTAACCGTCTTGTCGAGCATCGGGTTGAGCGTGACGGTGGTGATCATTTTCCCGGGTCGTGAAGGGAAAGAGTGTCCTCCCAGTATCTCCATTTCGAGAACCCGACGTGGTTATCCGGTCCACCGTCGGGCTGGAGGCCGTGCGTGTTCGGGAGCGCCTGCATCAGTATGCTTCCCCTGTGGATGACTTTCAGCACGTTCGATGCGGAAAACCGGATCTGTGCGGGTCCCACCTCCGCATAGAGGAAGTGGGCGTCGGTTTCAAAGTCGCCGAACCGCACCCTGCCGAGATCGTAGAGATACCGGGGACGGATATTCTCGCGCGCGATTTCCATTTCCATGTCGAGTTTCACGTACAGGTATTTCTTCTCTTCCCCGCGGCCGATTTCCAGTGCCACGGACCTGTACGGAGCCGATGTGGGGATCAGCCTGAACTCCGGGATGAACGACCGGGCCGGCAGCGACCGGTCGTGCGGCACCAGGACCGTGGCGAAGAGCTCGCAGTCCCCGGTCTTGTACTGGCTGGAAATCGTCTGGTAGATGACCTGCTCGCCTTGCCCGTGCCGCCGCTCTCCTTCCACTCCTTCCGTCTTGGCGTATGTCTCGGGGAAATACACCAGCAGCGAACGGTCCGTCGGGAACCGGTAGCCGGGGACGGAGTCCGTGGCGACATCGTAGTAGTGCTCCCCCTTTTCCAGCACGCGCTGTGCGTGCCACAGGGAGGCGAATGTGAAATAGCCGGAGCGAAGCGCCCTGATCCCGTCCACGACGATGAAGTACCCCGGGTCCCTCACCCACGTTATCACCCGGTCCCACCGGTAGCCCAGGTCCTCATCCACGAGCCTGGTGCGGCTCATATCGACCGAGTGCAGGTTGAGGAAATCGATTTTCGTCGTCTGCACCCGGCGGTACGCTCCGGAGTTCTGCACGAAGGTGAGAAGCCGTTGGTTCTTGTCCCGTTTCTCCTTCCGCGCGATCACCCGGTTATGGAAATAGTCCGCCCGCCACGCGCCGTACTCGCCGCTCGGGAGGGCGTCCCGGTACCCGCCGTCGTGGAGGAGGACGGAGCCCTTGCTCATCAGGAGGACGATGCTGTTTTCGTCGGCGTGGCCGTGATGCATTTTCTCTTCCTCGACCGTGATCGTCTGCCGGAGGTATTCCCTCGAGAGCCAGCCGCCGTCCCCTTCGTCCCTGTAGTCCAAAAGGAGATACGTGGCGGCGGAGTCCCAGCCGCTCCGGAAGACCACCTTCTTCCCGATGACGTCGTCCAGCACTTCCTGGCTCCCCCCGTGCGGGACAAGGGGGACAAGCCCTTCGGCGCTCCAGCGGAACGCGTCGGCGAGGTGGTAGGCTTCGTCGATCCCCAGGACCTCTTCCCTTCGCTTCGCGGTGTTGTAGACCGATCGCGCCGCCCACTTCATGCCGGGGTCATGGAAGACCGCAGCCCCTTTTTCGAAGACCGCCACCAGACGGAGCCCCCCGGAGGGACTGTTCCAGGCCGCGTCGCCGAAATCGGGGACGGTCCCCGCCGGAGAGATGAGTCTCGTGTAATACTCCATGTAATACCGCATCATCGAGGAGGAAAAGGCGCCGGTGTCGCCCGAGGCGGATGCGAACGAAAAGAGCGCGTGGAGCCAGACCGGATTGTAGTTCGACGCATCCTCGATCTCCCAGTGGCGGAGGTTGTCCGATGCGAGGACCTCCGCCATCTGTCGCCACTTCGCCGCATGCGGATGTGCCGGGAGAGCCAGAGTTGCGTACATCAGGGCCTCCGCCCTCAGCATCGCGCGGTTGTGCGAGCCCCATTCAGGTTGGCGGAATATGAAATCGATGCTCTCGGCGATCTCCGCTTCGATTTTCGATCGGGCCGCGCCGTCCAGCACGCCGCTCCCCCGCAGGGAGATATACGCCCGGACATACGGAGGGAGGAAGAAAAAATTGGTAAGCGACGGGATGCCGTTTTCATACTCCACGCGCGAGGAGGCGTACTCCTTCGGCAGCGAGTTTCGAAGGTCGCCGTACGAGCCCAGCAGCTGCGCGGCCCGTTCCGCGTACACACGCTCGTGGGTTTCCTCGTACAGGAACCCGAGGACCGCCGCCAGGTACACCGGGTGCGCCGGCGGGTTGTATCCCCAGAGGACGCTGGGCTCGGCGGTCTTCTTCCATTGTGCAATGACGGAGGGGTCATCATTCCATCCCCTGTCGGCCGCCTTCCTGATCTCTTCAAGGTACGTCTCCTTCTGGGAGAGCGCGATCTGTGAAGCGACACAACAGAATGCAAAGAGCATCCGGCATTTTTTCATCGATCCTCCTGATATCCGTGGTCCGCCCTCTCGCGGTTGGACCGGTGAGCCTCGTCGATCATCACCAGGTAGTTCTCCAGGGGGACATAGCTCGGCACGGAGTTCCCCGACCCGACCGCGTAGCGCCCCCGTGCGCCGCATGTCGTGACGAGACGGTGTGTCTGGCGCCTGACGTCGTCGGGAGACCCCCCGGCGAGTATGTTGATGTCGATCCCCCCCAGCACGGCGATCCTGTCGCCGTACCGCGCCTGGAAATCCTGTACCGGCAGGATCCCGTCCTCGAATGAGTGCTTCCCGTCGATCCCCACAACCGTGATGAGGTCCTCCATCACCGCATCCACCCTGCCGCACGAGTGGAGGAAATAGGGGAGTTTCTTCGCATGCGTCAGAGCGGCAAACCTCGCATGCCAGGGGAGCACATATGTCCGGAGAACATCAGGGGCCACGAGCGTCGCAGACTTGTACCCCATGTCGTCGCCGGGAAAGACCGCGACCAGGTTGTCGAGATCCAGGATGTGCGAGTAGAACGCCATCATCAGCTCGCCAAGCCTGTCGGCCGTGGCCCGCACCAGGCGGGGATCCTCGTGCAGCGCCACGGAGAGCCCCTCGAGCGACATGATCCACGACAGATGCTCGAACACTCCTCCTCCGTGACAGGCGATGAGGCCCATCCCCTCCGGAAGGTTCCGGCTCAGGTATTCGAACGGGAAGAAGTCGAATTCTTCCACCCGGGGCCAGGGATACCGTTCGAAATCCTCCCATGACATGATTGCGCCGTGGTGCTCGTCCGCCCAGGCCCGACCTGGCGCCTGAGGCGCCACCTGCGGCAGGACAGTTTGCCCTGACACCTGCGGTGGCAGCACAGGATCATTTCCCAGGAGCTTCATTTCGGGAAGTGGGAGGCTTTCTTCGTAGCGGACGAAATCGTATCCCATCCGGTACCAGAACTGGATGAAATTGTCGAGCGATGCCCGCTGTGAATCCCTGTCCGTCCCGGACTTTACCCACTGCCGTCCCAGAAGCCCCTCGAGGACCGGCTTCATCACGACGTCGTCCACGATGTACTCCACAAGAGGGACCCTGCCTGTGGAGGCCTTCCCCGAGAGTATGTCGATGAATTCCCGGGCGTCAGGCGAAGGGTGATCCAGGGGGAGCGAAAGCCCGCGCATCAGATTCTCCAGTCATTGATTGTTCAGAAGGAGGAGCGAGCCCTGGTCGTACGCGGCGCACAGGGCGGCGACGTCCCCGATACTCTCTCCGAGGCTGGCCGGGACGATCTCACAGACCCTCCTCGCCTCGGGAAGTGATTCGGCATCGAATACCCGCATTGCGGGTTCGACGAGCGCATCCCCCAGACGCATGCCGAGCCCCCCCAGTATGATCCGCTCAGGATTCAGCGTGTCCGCCACGATGGCCAGCCCCCGTCCGAGGCCCGTCGCTGCCCGAAAAAAAACGGAGGCCGCCTCGCGCGAGCCCTCCCGGTAGGCTTCATGGAGATCGATGACGGTCGTGCGCTCCCCCCAGAGCGAGGGGTACATCATGCGGGCCAGACGCGCAATGCCTGTCCCGCTCCCGTATC
>PMDK01000290.1 GCA_003154425.1 Ignavibacteriota bacterium | reverse complement strand
TTCGAGTATTGCGCAAAACGACGGATGGCCATTTCGAGAAGGAGGTCCTTTGTCTCAGGAAAGTCCCGCAGCAGTGCCTCGAAGCCGTCCTTTCGCAGGACAATGAGGGTCGAAGGTTCAATAGTTGAGATGCGCATGGGACTCGGTTGATGGCTCCAGAAACTCTCGATTGATGCGACGGCATCGCCTTCAAAGAAGAATTGGAACGTAACATCCTTGCCGCGATTGTCGACCGAGGCGCCCAAGGAACCCTTCTTGACAAAGAAGATCTTACGGGAGAAATCTCCTTCCCGCAGGAGCGTGGTTCTGGCAGGAACATGCGTTTCAGTGAAATACCGCTGGTATTTCGCCCAGCGCTTCTTCAGCCTTTCTATCCTATCCAGCCATTGGTCTGGCATGATGACTCAGCACCGGGGGTGAATACCATGATCCAAGGAAGAAAGTAGCGTGAAAAGAGAGAACTGACAAGCTACATGAGTAACCAGTTTCTAAGGAAATGCAGGGTTATGCAAGGAGATGGGTGGGAATCGGACGGCTCCATGATTATGGAGAAGGCTCTGGAATCGATGATTTCGCTCTGAACGTGTTGCTTCTAAAACACTCTTGGTCGAATCCCACCCTCTCCGCAGACTTCTGTATTCCCTGCATCCGCAGCAGCGTACCGACCACCGGCCCGGCCGCGGTCCCATCCTGGCCGACAGTGAGCGGGAGCCTCCCCGCGCAACACATCACTCCATGCGCGTGTGAATCGACACGGGCTGAGCTATCGGGCACTCTTCAGTACTCTGAGTTCATCGGAGAGCTCTTTGTACGCATCTTCGAGCTTCTTGAACTCTGTCAGATCGATCAGCGCAATCTGGCATCGTTGATCTGATTCCACCGTATCATCCGGGATTACGCCTTCCACCAGGACATAGAAGACGCTGTTGTCCTTGCCTGTCACCCTCATCTTGCAGGATTGTTTCACGGGAGACTCAAAGACAGTCTTCACAAAACTCTTGAAACTATTCCTTTCCTCCGACGGGATATGCGCAGTGATGTTCTTGCCGATCAACTTGTGACGATCAATGCCAAGCAGTCTTCCGGCACTCAAATTGACTTCCTTGATTATGCCCGCCGGGTCCAGGGCAAAGTAGGGTATTGGTGAGAAGTCGAAGAGGTTGACATATTTGCTCCTCGAAGCTTCCAGTTCTTCTTCCGCGATCCTCAGCTCCTGGTTTTGATGCTCCAGCTCGACCTGGTTCACCTGGAGCAAATGCACAAGTTTCTGCACCTCTTCAATTGTCCTAGCGCCGGATGGTCCGGGTTTCGGACCCACCCTTTTCTTCCTCTGGGTCTTGACGGCTCTTCGTGATCGCGTTTTGGTGCGCTTCATCGTCTTTTCACCCCTATTTTGTGTCTTGCGGTTCGATTGAAAGGAGAATGAGTTTCGTTTCCTTGTCTCCGTGTGACATCTGGCGGGCGTTCAGAAGCAATCTCTTCCTCCCCCTGTCGGCAAAATCGTATTCGATCTCATAGTCGTCAAATACATTCTGTCTGGGGAGTATTTGCTCAAGAAGCTCACGCAGCCGGGGGATCTCCCATTTGTTACCGTCAAGCTCGAATATGGACTTCCCGACCGTTTTTGCGCTGACCGTATTGAACGCCTTGTAGAAGGAACGGTTGGCAGACACGACCCTCAGATCCTTATCCAGAACCAGAAGCGACTCCCGTACCGTGTCGATCACGTTATCAGCATACTCCCTTGCGTGCTGAACATCTTCGTTCAGCTTATTGATCTCTTCGTACGTCAGCACCAGCTTGTTGATGTCTGAAAACGTAATGACGACCCCCTCGATGACATTGGCTGTTGTCCGGTACGGCAAGATCCGCATTTGATACCAGAGACCGTCGTTGGTCTGCAGCTTCGTTTCTCTGTACACAAGAGTTCGCAACACCTCCCTGGCATCTTCAACGAGCTTGTCATACTGGAACTTGGCCGCCAGGTGGCTTATCGGTCTGCCAATGTCGGATGGAATCAAGTTCACGACCTTCGTCGCGTGGAACGTAAATCTCTTGATACACAGGTCATTGTCAAGAAAGATGGTCGGGATATCCGTGCTGTCCAGCAGGTTTTTCATGTCGTTATTGACTACCGACAATTCATCATTCTTATGCTGAAGTTCGGTGTTCACCATAATCAATTCTTCATTGAGCGACTGCAGCTCTTCCTTGGAGGTTTCCAGTTCCTCGTTCGAACTCTGCATCTCCTCGTTGGTTGACTGCATCTCCTCGTTGGACGATTTGAGCTCCTCATTCGAGGTTTCCAACTCCTCGACGACCGACCGCAGATTGTCTCTGGACGCCTTCAGTTCATGTTCAAGTTCCGTGATGACTTGTTTGGCTTTCCGTGCATAGCGGTTCGTCCCGGACATCGCCCCCTTCTGCTGGCGCACATCTTCGAAAATGATCAGAAGAGAACCGGGCATTTCCGTCGGTTCCGGAATTCGCTTGACCGTGATATCTACCACCTGAGTGCTTCCGCCGGTCTGTATTTTTATCCCATCGACGGTGAGTGACTTCTTGCCTGACAGGACTTTTCTCACCAAGGCCGGGAGTTCCTGCTGTAAGCCTTCGCGTGCCATCTCAAAAATGTTCATCTTCGCCTCGCCACCCGCAAGCTCAAGGTACTTGCCGATCCGGCCGTGAATATACACAATATCCCCGTTGTCGGTTATTATCGCACAATTGGGAGAGTAACTTTTCAAAATGATCTGTTCCGCGATCTGCGTAACGCTTCTCGGCTCCGCTTTTCTTGGGGAGGGCATACCGGGCGCTCCCGTCGGCCGGGAGGCCGGAAACTCCAGAAGAGGTTGTAGCGAATACGCGGACTCTCTTCTCTTGTAAATCCTCCATTTGTTGTCCACAATCGCAAACAGATCGACAAACGCGTTGATCGTTTCTGATGAACCGAGGAATAGCGATCCGTGGGGCACGAGGCTGTAGTGGAAGATGGGGATCACTTTTTTTTGCAGCTCGGCATTGAAATAGATCAGAAGATTGCGGCAGCTGATCAGATCAAGCTTGGTGAACGGAGGATCCTTGATAATGCTCTGCTGCGCGAAAACAAGCATTTCTCTGATTTCTTTGCGAATGTGAAAGAGATTATCCCTGAAACTGAAGAAGCGGCTCAATCGTTCCTTGCTTACATCGGCGGCAATCCCTGAGAATGAACCGGCGCGGGCCTTTTCAATCGCCACGCTGTCGATATCCGTGGCAAATATCTGCACGTTGAGACTCTTCTTCGTTTCATCCATGCATTCCCGCAACAGGATCGCCACCGAGTAGGCTTCTTCGCCGGTAGAACATCCGGGAACCCAGATTCGTATCTGACCGTTTTCCGGTTTACTCCTGACCAACTCCAGCAAAACCGTCTTCAGTTTCACAAACGCCTCGGGATCCCTGAAGAACGATGTTACTCCGATGAGGAGTTCCCGAAAAAGGCTCTCAACTTCCGCTGGGTTTTCAAGAAGCATCCGGATATAGTTCGGAAGACTGTCCAGTTGAGCAACACTTATCCTTTTTCCCACCCGCCGGTGGATCGTGTTCAGTTTGTACAATGAAAAGTCGTGACCGGTGCGGTTCCTCAATACGATAAACAGCTTTTGAAGCGCATCGGGGATTTTGCCATCGGGAAGTGTCTTGTCGAACAGGACACCCTGCACTCTCTGCGAAATATATTTCACCAACTGATCCGGCATTTCTTCGGGGGGGAGAATGTAATCGGCTAATTCGGTTTTGATCGCACTGGTTGGCATGCCATCGAATTTCGCCGATGCCGGATCCTGAACCATGACCATTCCCAGTTCACTCTTCACTGCTCGCAGCCCCGCACTACCATCAGAAGCCATGCCGGAGAGGATGACGCAAATAGCCCTGTCGCCTGAATCTGCGGCCAGGGATTTGAAAAAGAAATCAATCGGGAGCCGGAACCCGTGCGGCTCAACTGGTTCTATGAGCTGGATTACTCCGTGAAGAATCGCCAGATCCCGATTGGGTGGCGCGACGTACACATGATCAGGCTCGACGATCATTCCGTCAGCGGCCTGGGACAACTCTATTTTGGTCGATTTTTGAATCAGCTCCGGCATAATGCTGATGTGGTTTGGATCCAGATGCGACACCACGATAAAGGCCATGCCCGTCTTTTCGGGCATGTTTCCGAAAAATCGTTCGAGTGCTTCCAGGCCGCCTGCGGATGCACCGATGCCGACGACATACAACGAGCTCCTCCGGAGCGGTCCTGCAGCGGGATGTTTCATCTTCCTGACCGGCGGTTTTCCGGGATTCGTATTTTTCTTCATGATCTCTCTCGGCTACGGATTACTGTATTTCCGCAAATCCTGCGAATAGATTTGCATAAATTAACCACTTAATCCAATACAAGCAATTTCGAGCGCGCCCCCGGCACGTACGGAAAGGCACGATCTTCCGGTCATCGTCGGCTTGACAATCAGGATGCGGAAAGGTATTATTGATATGCACACGGGGGCATGCCGCGTCCGAATCCTGACCAATTGTCAGGAAAATGTACTGAGAACCGCACACTTCCTTTGGTTTCCGCAGGCTCGTTCGATCCCCCCCGTTCCGAAGGGAACCACCTGTGACACGTCGCCCGATGTTCCTCCTCGTCTCCTCCCTGCTGCTCCTCGGACCCTGCATCGCAGCCCAGACGGTGCGGGTCATAACCGTTGACGCGGCCATATTTCCTGCTTCGGCACAGTTCATCCACGAAGCAATTCAGCGCTCCGCTGAACGGGGGGATGAGTGTGTCGTCATCCGCCTGAATACGCCCGGTGGGCTTCTCAAATCGACAAGGACGATCGTTACGGATCTCCTCACGTCGCGCGTCCCCGTTGTGGTCTATGTCTCCCCCTCGGGGGCGCAATCGGCTTCCGCCGGTTCGTTTATCACACTTGCCGCGAATATCGCCGCCATGGCACCGGGAACGAACATCGGCGCCGCCCATCCCGTGAACATGCAGGGCGGGGAGAAGGACTCGATAATGAATGAAAAGGCGACCAACGACGCGGCCGCGTTCATCCGGACCATCAGCGAAAAGAGGCACCGCAATGTCCGCTGGGCGGAAGACGCCGTCCGCAAGAGCATTGCCATCACCGAGACGGAGGCCCTGCGCGACAGCGTCATCGACCTGATCTCCCCTTCGGTTCCGGAGCTTCTGCGTGCCATCGACGGCCGGCACGTCCTCGTCGAGGGGATCGACCGGACACTCCGGACGGCGAACGCCACCGTGACCGAAGAAGAGATGGGCTGGAAATTCAGGCTCCTCGATATCCTGAACGATCCGAACATCGCCTACCTCCTCTTCCTTCTGGGACTCTACGGGCTGCTGTTCGAATTGTATAATCCCGGATCCATATTCCCCGGGGTCGTCGGTTTCATCGCTATCGTACTCGCTCTGTATTCCCTGAATACGCTCCCCGTGAACTTTGCCGGCCTGGCACTGATCGTCTTCGGCGTGGTGTTGTTCATCCTTGAGATCAAGATCATCAGCCATGGCCTTCTCACCGTTGGAGGCATCGTCTCCCTGCTGCTGGGATCAGTCATGCTCATCAATCCGGAGTCCTCATTGGAAGTGATCGCCATATCATGGGGCGTCATCATCCCCGCGGTTCTCTGTACATCCCTGTTCTTCCTCTTCGCCATCGGCATGGGTGTCCGGGCGCAGAGACGCAAGCCGGTCACCGGTGCCGAGGGGATCGTCGGAGAACGGGGCGAGGCCGTTACACCGTTATCCCCCGCAGGACAGGTCCGGGTCCACGGCGAAACGTGGAACGCCGTCACATCCGGTGCGCCGCTCCCCGCCGGCTGTGAGATCACGGTGGAAAGCGTCAGCGGGCTGACGCTGACAGTCCGAATGTCGGGGCAATCATCCCAATGAAAGGAGCAGTACATGGAAATCTTCGGAGCATTCATTTTCGTCGTCGTCCTGTTCGTGATCATCATCGTCAGCAACGCCATACGGATCCTCCGGGAATATGAACGGGGGATCGTGTTCCGGCTCGGCCGGCTGATCGGCGTCAAGGGTCCGGGCATCATCTTCCTGTGGCCTGTCGTTGACCGGATGGTCAAAGTGAGCCTGCGCACGGTGGTCATGGATGTCCCGCCGCAGGACATCATCACGAAGGACAACGTATCCGTGAAGGTCAATGCGGTAGTCTACTTCCGGGTCGTTCAACCCGACAAGGCCGTCGTGGAGGTCGAGAACTTCCTCTTTGCCACATCCCAGCTCTCCCAGACCACGCTGCGGAGCATTCTGGGACAGTCGGCGTTGGACGAGCTGCTCGCCGAAAGGGACAAAATCAACGCCGAGCTCCAGAAGATCATGGACTACCATACGGAGCCATGGGGAATCAAGATCTCGAACGTCGAAGTGAAACAGATCGATCTCCCTGTCGAAATGCAGCGGGCGATGGCCAAGCAGGCGGAAGCCGAGCGGGAACGCCGCGCAAAGGTCATCCACGCCGAAGGCGAGTTCCAGGCGTCGCAGAAGCTCGCCGACGCGGCGCAGGTGATCGAGCACCATCCGATCGCGCTCCAGCTCCGCTACCTCCAGACCCTCACGGAAGTCGCATCGGAGAAGAACTCGACCACGATCTTCCCCGTCCCCATCGATCTGATCGCGCCGTTCCTCGACGCCTGGAAGAAGAAACCCGCCGGCGGATGAACCCGGTCCTCTTCGGTCATTCACCGGATCCCCGCATCGTCGCCACCCAGCAGGCCGGCGACGATGCGATGCGGGTCTATATCCGGACCGGCGAGACGATCGTCGCCGAGGAACGCCCCTTTTACCCCTTCTTCTTTCTTTCCGAACCGGAACTCATCGAGGGATTTCACAGGAAGCACTGGGTCCGCAGGCTCGAGGGCACCGGCGTCTACGGCCATCTGTGCGTGTTCGAGGAGTGGCCCGCCATGTGGGACGCCGTACGCCACATTCTCGACTCCTACAACCGTCATGCCGTCCCGAAAATCGAATCGTACCAGGATCTTGACGTCATTCATCTCATCGGCGATCCCGTCACGCAGTACCTGATGCAGTCCGGCCGGACAATGTTCAAGGAAATGACGTTCGGCGACCTCCACAGGCTCCAGCTCGACATTGAGACCTACACAACCCCCGGGCACCGGTTCAGCAACGCCACCCGGGCGGGGGACCGGATCATCCTGGTGGCACTCAGCGACAGCACGGGATGGGAGCACGTCATCGACGGGAGGAAGCTTTCAGAAGAGAGGATGCTTGAAGAGCTGGTCCGGTGCGTCCGCGATCGTGACCCCGATGTCATCGAAGGACACAACATCTTCAATTTCGACCTGCCGTATATCCTCGCACGCTGTGCCCTTCATGGCGTGACTCTTTCACTGGGGAGGGACGGAAGCGTCCCGCGCAGTTTCGATTCGCGCACGTCGTTTGCCGAGCACGCGTTCGAGTACACCGCCACGGACATTGCCGGTCGACACGTCATCGACACGCTCCTCCTCCTCCAGAGCTATGATGCTGTGAGACGGAACATGGAGAGCTACGGGCTGAAGTACGCCGCACAGTATTTCGGCCTCTCCCCAGCCGGCCGGACGTATGTCCCCGGGGAGAAGATCTCCTGGTATTGGGACAATGAACCGGCGACGCTCGTCGCATACGCCCTGGACGACGTCCGGGAGACCGCGGCCCTGAGCGCCCACCTCTCAGGGAGCTCGTTCTACCTCACACAGATGCTCCCCTACGGCTTCGGGACCGTCGCACGGATGGGCTCGGCCGCAAAAATCGAAAGCCTGCTGGTCCGGGAATACCTCAGGCGGAAGCATGCCCTTCCGCGTCCGAGGGAAGGAGCCCAGACAACGGGGGGATATACCGACGTTTTCCTGACGGGGGTCCTCGGCCCGGTGGTCCATGCCGACGTGGAGTCGTTGTACCCCTCGATCATGCTCACCGGCTCCATTGCGCCGGGAACGGACGACCTCGGCGTCTTTCTGGGGCTTCTCAAAGACCTCACGACAATGCGCCTCGATACCAAGCGGGCCATGCTGCGGACAGAGGAACCAATCGAACGGTCCCGGCTCGACGCAATGCAATCGTCGTTCAAAATCCTGATCAATTCGTTCTACGGGTACCTGGGGTACAACCGGGCGCTTTTCAACGACCACGCCAGGGCGGATGAGGTGACAAAGACCGGTCAGAAAATCCTGCGGACCATGATCGCGGCAATAAGGGCGGAGGCGGGGAAGGTCGTTGAGGTGGACACCGACGGCATTTTCTTCGTTCCGCCGGTCGGCGTGGACACGGCGGACCAGGAGTCCGCGTTCGTCTCGGTCCTGAGTTCCAGGCTCCCGGAGGGGATCACGGTGGCGATGAACGGACGATATCGGAAGATCCTGAGCTACAAGAAGAAGAACTACGCCCTGCTCGGGTATGACAACAAGATCCGCATCAAGGGCTCCTCACTCGTTTCGAGAAGCATGGAGCAATTCGGGCGGACGTTTGTACACCATTGCATTGACTCCATACTTCACGGCAACTTCGACGGCCTCCACACGCTGTACGTACAGTATCATACGTCGATTCTCAGTCACGGGCTTGACGTGAGGGACTTCGCCCGCGTGGAAACGCTGAAGGACACCGTCGCCTTCTACGAGGAAGAGGTCAAAGCCGGGCGGCGGAACCGGAGCGCCGCGTACACCGTGGCAATCGCCTCCGGACGCCCGGTGCGGGCCGGGGACAGGATCGCCTATTATATCACCGGAAACGACCCCAACCCAAGGGGAACCGATCACTGCAAGGCTGCGGAGGAGTGGGACCCGAATTTCCCGGACGACAACTCCGCATATTACATGCGCAGACTCAACGAATTCTCGGAGAAATTCGCCGTGTTCTTCCAGCCGCAGGACTTCCGGGCGATTTTCTCCGCCGATGACCTGTTCCCATTCGACCCTGCGGGCGTTGCATTGCTCATCAGTGACGTGGTCGAAGAGCCCCTCTCCGAGGAGGACGACCCCCGCCCGGGGACGTTCGGGATCTGGCTCGAGGGATAGCCCGCCCGCTTGCGTTTTTCATTCCGGTTTCTTACAATTTCGCGACAGGATGTCTGCCGAGCTTGATCATCTATCCGGAAAGGTGTCCCGGCATGGAAAAAGGAACCGTGAAATGGTTCAACAACGCCAAGGGCTATGGTTTCATAACGCGTGAGAACGGGGAGGACCTTTTTGTGCATTTCAAGTCCATCGTTGGCGAGGGATACAAGAGCCTGAAGCAGGGCGAGGCGGTGCAGTTTGATGTGGAGCAGGGGACGAAAGGTCTGCAGGCGGTCAACGTCACCCGGGTCGGCCCCTAGATCGTGCCGGGTTCTTCACTTCGGTGAACGAACAACTACTCTTTGCCGGGGATGTGGCATCTGCGTTTGTATCAGCTCCGGTGAGCGGCAACCCACTCACGGACGTAGGCGACGATTGTCTGCGTTGATGCGCCCGGCGTAAAAAGCCTCCCGACGCCGAGTGTACCCAGTTCGTCAATATCCTTGTCCGGAATAATCCCCCCTCCGAAAAGCAGAACATCATCGAGCCCTCTTTCCTTCAACAACGCCAGCACACGGGGAAAAATCGTCATGTGCGCTCCGCTCAGAATGCTTACGCCGATCGCATCCACGTCCTCCTGCGCCGCCGCTTCGACGATCACCTCCGGAGTCTTCCTGAGGCCGCTGTAAATCACCTCCATCCCCGCATCGCGCAGGGCTGCTGCCACGACTTTGGCGCCGCGATCATGACCGTCCANNAGGACACGGATTCGCCTTTCCATCAGCTTTCTTCCCTCTTCGTTGACGGGTCGGTCTGGAACTCCTGAAGAGCCGCATGAAGTCTCGACAGGGGGAGACCGACGACATTGTAGAAACACCCTTCGATGCGCGTGACGAACACCGCGCCGTAATCATCCTGTATCCCGTAGGCTCCGGCCTTGTCGAGTGGTGATCCGCCCCTGACGTATTCTTCAATTTCGCGCAAGGGGAGGTGGCGGAACGTGACGTCCGTTCTCTCGGTCCCTGTCACATGCCGGCCCGAGGGGCGGTCCACCAGCGCGAACCCCGTGACAACGGAATGCGTCTTCCCGCTCAGGAGGCTGAGCATGCGCACAGCATCCCGTGGACCGTCGGGCTTCCCCAGCATCTCCCCCCCCAGAACGACGATCGTGTCCGCGCCGATGACCACTCCCTCCGGGACCCTCTCAGCGACACGCAGGGCCTTCTGAAGCGCAAGCTCGGCGGCGTTTTCTTCCGGCGTCCGGGACTGTTCAAACACTTCCGCAATATCGCAGGGCATGACAGTCGGGCTCATGCCGATTTGTTTGAGCAGGTGGAGTCTTCGGGGTGAGCGGGAGGCGAGAATCAGTGTCCTGTGTGAATCCATTCGGGATATGAAAAAAAAGGCGACACTCAGTATCGCCTTTCAGAGACTTGCACATGCAGTCGCGCGTCACGCATCAACGGAACATCGCCTTGATGCTTCCCCAGGTTCTCTTGACGCTGCTTACATAATGGCTCACACCGATTTCGAAGGGGTCGGAACGCGCGCCGCTGGAGTACACGGCTGTGATTCTGTATTTGTAGTATGTCCCGCTGGTGCGAAACGCCGTTTCGTCGACGAAGTCGTACGGCTGGTTGCTGCCTTTGGGCTTGTACGAAGCCAGTAACACCATGTACTGGCCGTCCCAGCCGGCTTTGCGCGCGATCTCGTAACCGACAACGCCGGTCTCGTCATCACTGTCCCAGTGGATTGTGATCGACGAACCGTCGCTCCGGGCAGTCGGTTGACCTTTGATGACTCCCGCCGAGACGGTACCGCTGAGTGAGAGAGCGAGGGCGAGAACACCGCCCAGCAGAAGAGACCGCTTCAACGAAGGATGCATGGGTGTGTCGTCATTGAGAATCGAGTGCGGAAGGCGGGACTTGAACCCGCATGCCTTTTGGGCGCCACCCCCTCAAGATGGTGCGTCTGCCAATTTCGCCACTTCCGCAGGGAGTCGCTCCTGGCACAGTATGGACAGCGCAAAAGAAATATAGAAAAGGGAAATCTCATGCGCAAGAGGGGATCGCAGGTCAGACTCTTTTTCCCTTTCCCAAAAAAGGGCACGATAGTTGACCATCCCCGGGTTTCGTGCCGCGGTTGCAGGATGGAGAAGCAAATGCGACGTTGACCCGGGGAGCTTCGCGTTTTTCTACGGCACGCCCCCCTTCGGTGGTTCGTCTGAAACATCCCGCATGTACAGGCAGCCACACATCTTGCTGCCGGGGCTGCTGCTCCAGGTCACAGGAAAGCCCGGGACTTGAGCAAAATCCGTGAATATCCTTCGTTCTCGCCGTTTTCTGGGGGGGGCCACGCCGGTCCAGGGTGTGACAGGAAATCACTCAGTCAGAAGCTTGATGACCCGGGCCGTGCATGCAAACCTCTCCAGTGCACCGATGAAATGTGACCATCCCCGTGGTGTGGGAATAAACCACCCCGGGGGTAATTCCCAGGGCGTTTCGATTTTCACCACATACGATGTGTCGAGCTACTCCCCTTGCCACTTCCCGTTCTTTATCTCCAGAATGATGTGCCAGCTTCTGTTCTTTCCCTGCTTCTCCTCGATCTCGATCACCAGAGGTTTCTTCGTGGGCAATCCACTCAACACTTTGTCCGTCAGGTAGTTATTCGCAAGTTGAAATCCATCGTTCAGAGAATGCCCCGCCACTTTCGGTCTCCTTCCCGTGATAGTGTTCTCCGCTGGATTCACGACCGTTACGCTGAACTGGTTCTTCGACCCCTTTGACACACCGTGTTGTTTTCTCCACGTCTCCTCTATCTCACGTTCGCCCATCTGTTCCTCCAATGCTGATCAGTCCAGCGAGTCCACAGCCCACTCGAAGTGGCTCCGTTTCGAAGGCTGGGGAGAAAGATATTGTGGTGGCTGCACGACTTTTCCCGGCCGTGAACCCTGTCCCTCCATAAGATAGGGCAGGCTTGTCACAGAATCAAACGGTTTGGCGCCGGCTTGACACAGGGGAGATCCGGTCTCATATGCTTTAGGCCCTGGAGAGATGTTGCCGCGCTGAATGCGCCTTACAGCTCGACGCGCGACGTGGACCCGCTCCAATTCATCAA
>PMDK01000333.1 GCA_003154425.1 Ignavibacteriota bacterium | reverse complement strand
TCGACGATGGGGAGGAGGTCCCGCTGGACCCCCTCGCGCGACACGTCCGGTCCCGGACCCTTGACACCCGCGATCTTGTCGATCTCGTCGATGAACACGATCCCTGAATTCTCCACGCGCTGGAGGGCGTCGCGCACCGCCGCATCGTGATCGATGAGCTTCCCGGCCTCGTCGTTGGTCAGGAGAACGCGCGCCTCCGCGATCGTGACCTTCCGGCGCTTCGTCTTCTTCGGCATCAGGTTCCCGAAGATGTCCTGCAGGTTAACACCCATCTCTTCGAGGTTCATCGGCCCGATCACCTGCATGAGCGGCCCGCCGCCCATCCCTGCGGGGAGGTCCAGCTCGACCGACCGTGTCTCCATCCCGCCCGATCGGAGCCGGGTACGGAGTTTCTCCCTCGTCGCTTCGCTCTGTGCATCTTCGGCGGTCTCCGGCTGGCTGTCGAACTCCGCCCCCTGCCTCGGATGGGGGGAGGGGAGCAGAATGTCGAGGATGCGCTCTTCGGCCATCGCCTTCGCCTTTTCGTTGACCCCCGCCCGGCGCTCCGCGTTCACCATGGTGACCGCGTACTCTGTGAGGTCGCGGATGATCGACTCGACGTCGCGCCCCACGTACCCCACCTCCGTGAATTTCGACGCCTCCACCTTGATGAAAGGGGCGCCCGCAAGTTTCGCAAGCCTCCGGGCGATCTCGGTCTTCCCCACGCCGGTCGGACCGATCATGATGATGTTGTTCGGCATGATCTCTTCCCGGAGTCCGGGGGGCACCTGGAGCCGCCGCCAGCGGTTGCGGAGGGCGATCGCGACGGACCTCTTCGCCCTGTCCTGTCCGATGATGTACCTGTCGAGCTCCCGGACGATGTCCCGCGGGGTGAGCTCCCTCCCGTCGGGGGGTGGCGGAGTGTCGTTCACAATTCTTCTATGCTGATGTTGTCGTTCGTGTAGATGCAGATGTCCGCCGCCACATGGAGGGACTCCTCCACGATGTCCCTGGCCGTCAGGGTCGAGTGCTTGATGAGCATGCGCGCGGCGGCAAGCGCGTAGCTTCCTCCCGAGCCGATGGCGAGGATGCCGTCGTCCGGCTCGATGATCTCACCCGTCCCGGAGATAACGAGGGACGTCGTTCCATCGAGGACGGCCAGCAGCGCCTCGAGCTGCCTCAGATACTTGTCGGTGCGCCAGTCCCGCGCGAGCTCGACGGCGGCGCGCTCCAGGTTCCCGCGGTATTTCTCCAGGTTGTCCTCAAAACGGGTGAACAGCGTGAAGGCGTCGGCGGCCGCCCCGGCGAACCCTGCAAGGACTCTCCCGTTGTACAGCCTCCGTATTTTCTTCGCACGGTGCTTCATGACGGTCGCCCCGACCGTCACCTGCCCGTCGGAGCCGATGACGGTCTTCCCGTTGTAGGTGAGGCCGATGACGGTGGTCGAGCGGATGATTTCAGTCATGTGCTGGGGGGAGTGTGTGGCGTCACGTGAGTTTCCGCCGGAGCCGTGCCACCGGAATCAGCATGGCTTCCCGGTACTTGGCGACTGTCCGTCGGGCGATGTTCAGCCGGTCGGCGTTGAGGAGCTCGGCGAGCTTGTGATCGCTCAGCGGTTTGAGGGGATCTTCCGCATCGATGAGCGCCTTCAGCTTCCTCTTGACTTCCTTGTTGGACACCTCGTCGCCGTCCGATGTGCTTATCGAATCGCTGAAGAAATGGCGGAGCGAGAAGACGCCGTAGTCCGTCTGGACGTACTTGCTGTTGACCACCCTGCTGATCGTCGAGATGTCCATCCCGATGACTTCCGAGATATCCTTGTATATCATCGGCCTCAAGCCTTCGCCCGTTTCGAAGAACTCCCGCTGCTTGTCCACGATCGTGTGCATCACCTTCAGCATCGTCTCCCTGCGCTGGTGGATCGAGCTGATAAACCACTTCGCCGCCTCGAACCTCTGGCGGATGAAGTCCTTCGCCTCCGCGGAGACCCCGTTCTTTTTCCTCTTGGACATCAGCTCCTTGTAGGCGCGGTTGATCCGCAGGGGAGGGATATTCCTGTCGTTCAGGGTGATGATGAAGTCATCCTCCGACTTCATGACGATGAAGTCGGGTACGACGTAGTTCTCCTGAGCGGTGATTTCTCCCTCCCCCGGCTTGGGATTGAGGTGCTGGATGAGCTCGATGACTTTCTTCAGTTCCTCGGTGGGGATCGAGAGTTTCTTGCCCAGGTCCTCGAAATGACGCATCGTAAAGTCCTCGTAAAACTCGGTGAGGACACGGAGTGCCAGGGCCTTCAGCGCAGGATCGGCGCGGTCCGCTTCGAGCTGCACGATGAGGCACTCCTGCAGGGTGCGGCTTCCGATGCCGACGGGGTCGAGCCGCTGAATCTTCCTGAGGACGCCCTCGGCCTTTTCCAGCGTGATTTGTGTGTCGTGCGTCAGGTTGATGTCCTGCACGATGGCGGCGAGGTCGCGCCGGAGGTACCCATCCTCGTCGATATTGCCGATTATCTCCTGTCCCGTGAGGAGCTCTTCGTCGTCGAGGTCGAGCAGTCCGGACTGTTCCAGCAGCCGCTGGTACATCGGCACGGCGTCGGCCAGAGGGAGTTCTTCCTTCTCTTCGTTGTCGTACGGTTCGCGGACCTTGTGGCCGGTCAGCTCGTCGTTCATGAAATCGTCGATGGAATAGGAGTCTTCATCCGCGGTGGACTCCTCCTTCGTCCCGTCCGGCGCCTCCTCCACGACCTCCGGCTCCTGTGCCGCTTCCTGCTCCTCTTCAAACCCTTCTTCGAGCAGGGGGTTCATCTCGAGCTCCGCCTTGATTTTCTGTTCCAGCGCAAGCGTGGGAAGCTGCAGCATCTTCAGGTATTGCACCTGTTGAGGCGACAGCTTCATCATCATCTTATGCTGGAGCGAGATATTGAGCATGAGTCCCCGTGTTACGGTTCTGTACGGCTGTTACAGTGCTCGATGAACTTTCTGTACCATGCTTCACCGTAGCGGCGGATCAGGGGCTCGCGGAGGAATTCGCGGAGCGGGATCCCCGCGGTCTCTCCCTTGCGCCGCCCGGGCGCACATTCCTCGATCATCTCGTACCGGATGAATTCCTTCCCATAGTGACGGATACGGATGGGGAAGAGGTGGCAGGAGAGAGGCTTGCGCCAGTCGGTGAGCCCGCGCTCGAATGCCCGTTCAAAGCTGCACCGGGCAACGCCGTCCTCGAAGTACACGAACACGCACTCCATCCCCTCGAGGCAGGGAGTGGCGAAGTCTCCCTTCACCCCTTCTGTCAGCCCGGCGGATGCGACGGCACGGATGCTCTTTTCGCCGAGGAATTGCCGCGCGGCGGGAAAGGCCTTTGCGATCTCCAGCACCTCGTCGTCCTCAAGAGGCGCGCCGCGTCCCCCCGGAAGCGTGCAACACGCCCCGCGGCAGGCGGGAAGATCGCAGCAGAACGAAGCCCGGCCTGCAGCGTCATCGATGACCGCTTCCCCTATCACGAACATACGCGCACCAGGACCCCCCTGCTGAATGACAAAATACTGAATTCCGGGACAACAAGAAAGCGCCCGCTAGAGCCGGACGAACCGCTTCCCGGCCATCTGACGGACCGCCCCCTTGAATTCCAGCGACAGGAGGTGCACGAGCGCGTCGGGAACCGACATCTTCACCCGCGCGGCAAGTGCGTCGACATGGAGGGGTTCGTCCCCGAATCCATCCAGCAATGTTCGTTCGAACAGCGACAGATCCGCCGCGTCTCTGCGCGGGGAGGGACGCTTCAGGGGTGCGAGGCGGGGCGCGAGCTCCTCCAGGATGTCCTCGACGGTCTCGGTCAGTTTCGCTTTTCCCTCCTTGATGAGCAGGTTGGTCCCGCTCCTCGACCCCGTGGAGACCGCGGACGGGACCGCGAATACTTCACGTCCCTGATCAAGCGCCATCCCTGCCGTGATCATCGCCCCGCCTCCCGGCGGGGTCTCGATGACAAGCGTTGCGAGCGACATGCCGCTGACGATCCTGTTGCGTCGGGGGAAATTCGCCGCGTCGGGCTTTGAGCCGAAGGGGAGCTCCGACAGCACCGCCCCGCACAGCGCGATCTTCTCGGCGAGTCCCTTGTTCTCCGACGGGTAGATGATGTCGATGCCCGAACCGATCACGGCGAGCGTCCGGTTTCCCGAACGCACCGATGCGGCGTGTGCGGCCGAATCGATGCCCCGTGCAAGGCCGCTGACGACCGGGAGTCCGAACTGCGCCAGCGCCACTGCAAAGCGCTCCGCCATGAGGATCCCGTAGGGGCTCGGTCTGCGCGTGCCGACGACCGCAACGGAGCGGGAGTCCTCCTGGGAGAGTGTGCCGCGCACGAAAAGGAGGGGGGGAGGATCGTAGATGTTCCTGAGCGAGGCGGGATATCCGGAGTCCCACAGCGTCACAGCCCTTGCCCCGGCCCGTTCCGACCGCGCCCGCTGGTCATCGGCAAAGCGGGCTGCCTCGTCGGCGGCCCCCGAGCGGAAGAAGGTGGTGATGGAGGCCGCAGTTTTCTCCTCGATCCCTTCGATGCGTCGGAGCGACCGGGCCGGAGCGGACGCGACCGCGGCAGCGTCGCCGAAACTCGTCAGGAGGGCCCGGAGCCGGTTCGGTCCGACTCCGGGTATCCGGGAGATGATGAGAACGTCGCGGGGATCGACCGTCATGCGTGTCACCCCGGCAAGTCGATGCCGTCCACGACGGCGACAACCATGCTGTGGACCGGTACGTCCTTCCGGTGAAGCATCTGCGCTGCCGCCTGCCCTTCCTGGACCACAAGAACGGTGTCTCCCGTCCCCGCATCCACGGTGTCCAGGGCGAGAATATCGCGCCCGGTGGGGGACCCGTCAAGGTCCACAGGCTGCACAATGAGTATCTTCTGCTCGCGCAGTGTCCCCGACTTCTGCGTGGCGACAATGGTGCCCGTGACCCTGCAGAGTATCATCGGCGGCCTGCGAGAGTCTGGATTTCGCCCCTGAACGCTGCGACCACCGCCGTTGCGCTCTCCATCGTGTGCGCCTCGGCGATAATCCGGAGGATCGGTTCGGTGTTCGACTTGCGGAGGTGGACCCAGTGATCCTCGAAATCGATCTTGAGGCCGTCGTCGGTATTGATTTTTCCGTCCCGCCCGTGCAACGCCCCGATCCGGGCGAGGATCTCGTCGGGGGAGACAGAGCCCAGATCTATCTTCCCCTTCGCGATCTGATACGAGGGGAGCCCTGCCTTCAGGCCGGAGAGGGTGGTTCCCGAGTCCGACAGGAGCTGGAGAAGAAGTCCGATTCCCACGATCGCATCCCGACCGAGGTGGACGTCCGGGAGGATGACCCCGCCGCTTCCCTCCCCCCCGATCACCGCGCCGGTTTCTTTCATCCGTTTGGCGACATTGATCTCTCCGACGGGAGTCCGGAAGACCTCGGCTCCGTGCGCGCGGGCGATATCGTCCACCGCCCGCGTTGTGGAGAGATTCACGACGACTTTCGCGGGAGGTCCTGAGCGCTGCGCGTCACGCCGGCCAAGGATAAACTCCACGGCCGAAGCGATCGTGTATTCTTCGCCGTACGGCTCCCCTTTTTCCGTGATGAGGACGAGGCGGTCCACATCGGGGTCCACCGCAATGCCGAGGTCGGCCTTCTCGGCCCGCACCATGGAGGCAAGACCCGTGAGGTTTTCCGGTATGGGCTCGGGAGTATGGGCGAACACTCCCGAGACATCGCAGTTGAGCGGGATGACTTCGCACCCCAGGCGTTCGAGCAGAGGGGGGACGATCATTCCCCCGGCCGCGTTCACGCAGTCCAGCACGATCCTGAAATGACGGCCCCGGATCTCTCCGATGTTTATGAGATCGAGGCCCAGCACGGCGTCGATGTGACGTTCGAGCCACACCTCTTCCGTGGTGACACGGCCGAGAGATTCCCATGCGGCATAGTCTCCCGCGTGCTCAGCGATTCGCCATAGCTCGCGGTTTTCTTCCGCGTCGAGGAACATCCCGGTGGAAGACATGAACTTGAGGCCGTTCCACTGCATGGGGTTGTGGCTCGCGGTGACCACGATTCCCCCGTCCGCGCCCCCCCGCTCCACCGCGAGCTGGACTGTGGGCGTCGGGCAGATACCGATTTCCCTCACGTGAACGCCTTTGGCGATCAGGGCTCCCCTGACGAGCGGGGCAACGAACGACCCGGTGCTCCGGCCGTCCCGACCCAGTATCACGGAGGCACCGGAAGAGTGACGCTCCCTGCAGTACTCGCCGAACGCTCCCGCGTACCGGACGACAGCTTTGGGGGTCAGGGATTCGCCGATGACGCCGCGGATCCCGGATATGCTGACCATCAGTGGCATGCGTGGAAGGGGTGGGTTGTGGTTTTCAAGAACGCATGGCTCATTCAACTGTCAAGGTAGTCAAGGCCTCCCCGAGAATCAAGGAAGGGATGAGAATCACGCAGAGTTCTCATGCCTTGAAAGTCTCGCCCGTTTTGGTTACGTTGGAAAGGGCTTTCGCACGACACCGGCAATGATCACAGACGACGAACGACGGCAGCTTCTCGCCATCGCGCGCGATGCCATCGCATGCTCCCTCGGGAACCGGCCGATCCCTGATCCCTCTTCCTGCGCCGGGCGGCTGGCTGAACCGGGAGGGGCGTTTGTCACGATCCGCACAGACGGTCAGCTGAGGGGGTGTATAGGGTATATCGAATCACCCCTGCCACTTGCGAAGGTTGTGGCGGAGGTTGCTGTTAAATCTGCACGGCAGGACCCGCGATTTCCCCCCCTTTCATCCGGCGAGCTTGAGGAGGCCGCACTCGAAGTCTCCGTTCTTTCTCCCCTTCAGCCGGTGAAGGATATCGGCGACATCCGGATCGGCGTCCACGGCCTGCTGCTGGAGCATGGCCTGCACCGTGGACTGCTTCTGCCGCAGGTCGCGCTCGAATACGGGTGGGATGCTGAGGAGTTCCTCGAGAACACATGCCGGAAAGCGGGCCTGAAGGAACATGCATGGAAGGACCCGGGGGCAAGATTGTTCATGTTCACCGCCGAGGTGTGCAATGAAGAGCATACGCACTCATGAAGGCCGGGGAGGGGTCATTCGTGCGGCAGCAGTCGCCGGGGTGTTTTATCCCGGCGACCCGGGTGAACTCGCCAGGACGATCGCCTCGATGATCTCGTCGCAGGGGGGGGCGGATGTGTCCCCCGGGGTCCGGGGGGTCATCGCCCCGCATGCCGGCTACCTGTACTCGGGACCGACGGCCGCCCGGGCCTACGGAAAGCTCGCAAAGGGGGCGTATGACACCGTCGTCGTCGTCGCGCCGAGCCACCGTGAGTTCTTCGAAGGCGTTTCGGCCTATGACGGGGACGCATATCTCACTCCGCTGGGGTCCGTGTCCGTCGACACTGACCTCCGCGACGCGCTGATATCCGTTGCCCCCTGTGTGCGCGCCTCTGCTCTGGGGCACGGGGGGGAGCACGCCGTCGAGGTCCATCTGCCGTTCCTCCAGTCGGTGCTCGGGACATTTTCGTTTCTGCCGCTGGTGATCGGTCATCAGACCCCCGGGATCTGCTTCGCGCTGGGAGAGGCGCTCGCGGCCGTTCTCCCCGATCGGAGGGGGCTGCTTGTCGCCAGCACGGATCTGTCCCATTTTCACAGCGACAGGGAGGCGCGGGAGATTGATGAGGTGGTGATCGGCGATGTGCGCGCCTTCGACTCGCGTGCGCTGATGTCCCATCTGACGGAAGGGGCTGCCGAGGCCTGCGGGGGAGGGCCGGTGGTGGCTGTTATGACAGCCCTGAAGAGCCTGGGCGCGACCCGCGTTGAAGTCATGGAGTATGCGACGTCGGGGGACGTCACCGGGGACCGCCGCAGCGTTGTCGGGTACCTGAGCGCGCTGGCGTTCTGATGAAGACAACCCGGAAGAACCGCGTTCCTCTCCGCGTTGCCATTGTCGGCGCCGGAAAAGTCGGGACGGTCCTCGGACGCGTGCTCGTGGAGGAAGGGTCCCGGATAACGGCGGTGGTGTCGCGCAGCCGCTCTTCCGCGCGGTCCGCTGCATCGTTCCTCCGGTGCCGCACGTACGCGGATGCAGTGACCGCAATCCCTGCGGGGACCGACATCGTGTTCATCACGACCCCGCATGACGCGGTCGCAGGCGTGGCGGCGACGCTGGCGCGCCTGGAAGGACTGGATTTCAGCCGGATGGGCGCGTGTCACGCCTCGGGGATGCTGACCGCATCGGTCCTGGAGCCGCTCGAGAAGCGGGGGGCAACGGTGTTTTCGTTCCATCCGCTGCAGACATTTCCGCGGGATTTTCCCCCGCGGCGCATCGTGCCGTTGGCGCGCGGGATCTGGTACGGCGCAGACGGTCCGAGGGCGGGTCTGCGCATGGCCCGCAGGTTCGCGCGTGCGCTCCGGGGGCATGTCATCGAAATCGCTCCGGAATCCAGGGAACTGTACCACGCGGCATGCGTGGTCGCGTCCAATCATCTGACCGTGCTCCTCTCCGTCCTCCGGGAGATGACGGGCGGTCTCTGCCGGGAGGAACGGCCTCGTCTCGAGCCCTTCAGGCCGATCATCGAGGCGACGATCTTCAATGTCTTCGGGACGTCGCCGGCTTCCGCTCTGAGCGGACCCGTTGCGCGCGGAGGCGTCGAAACCGTGGCAAAGCATCTTGAGGCGGTGCGCGCGTCACTCCCCGTGCTTCTGCCGTATTACACGCGGATGACGCTCGAAACCGTGCGCCTCGCAGTTGCAAAGGGGTCCCTCACCCCGGAGCGGCGCGACGCGATGGAGAAAATGATCATGGCATACACACAGGACTCACCAACAATCGGGAATCGACGGTGAAAGCTCTCATCGCCAGCGGCGGACGCGGGACCCGGCTCCGCCCCATCACCCACACGCGCAACAAACATCTGATCCCCATCGCCAACAAACCGATACTCTACTATGCGATCGAGGCTGCGGCCGACGCGGGGATCAGGGAGATCGGGATTGTCGTGAACGCGGACAGCAACGAAGTCCCCGACGCGATCGGCAGCGGGAGCCGGTGGGGAGTGACGATCACGTATATCCCTCAACAGTCCCCCGGGGGGCTCGCCCAGGTCGTCGCTCTGGGGGAGCCTTTCATCGGCAACGACCGGTTTATTTTCTACCTCGGAGACAACCTGGTTGTCGGGGGGGTGAAACGGTTTATCGATGAATTTGAAAAGAGCAGGTGCAATTGCTTTCTCACGCTGGCGAAAGTGAAGGATCCCGAGCGGTTCGGCGTGCCGGAAATCAGGGAGGGGAAGATCATCGGCGTCGAGGAGAAACCGCTCCATCCGCGCAGCAGTTACGCGGTGGCCGGCATCTATCTGTACGACAGCTGCATTTTCGAGGCGGTGAAGAACATCACTCCCAGCGCCCGGGGGGAACTCGAGATTTCGGATGCCCACCAGTACCTGATCAGGAAGGGGAAGAATGTCGGGTACGCGGAGATCACGGGCTGGTGGAAGGACACGGGGAAACCGACCGACCTTCTCGAAGCCAACCGCCTCGTGCTCGACAACATCACCCCCGCCGTGCGGGGGGATGTCGACGAACGCTCCACCGTCGCAGGAAAGGTCGTTATCGAAAAAGGAGCACGAATCGTCAACAGCGTCATCCGCGGCCCGGCGATCATCGGCGAAGGGTGCCTCGTGGAGGATTCCTACATCGGTCCCTTCTCTTCCGTGGGGAACAACACGACGCTGAAGGGGAGCGAAGTCGAATACAGCATCATACTCCGCGACTGCAGGATAGCAAACGTCGGCATCCGGCTCGAAGGAAGCATACTGGGGAACGATGTGGAGATCGTCGAAGCGACGGGGAAACCGAGGGTCCACCGGTTTATGATAGGCGATCAGAGCAGGGTCGAGCTCGTCTGAATGAGTTCTCAGTCCCGCCGGGAGCGTAGAACCCGGCGATTCATGCACAATCCCCGCGCCCGGACATGGCATACCAGACATTGCTCACCGACGTGGCCGAACGGATAGCGACGGTCACGGTCAACCGGCCTGAGAAACTGAACGCGCTCAACGCTCAGGCCAAAATCGAACTCCGCGAGTGCTTTGCTTCCTTGAAGAACGACACTGCGGTGGATGTCGTCATACTCACGGGGGCGGGGGAGAAAGCGTTCGTCGCGGGGACCGACATAGGAGAGTTGCGCGGCCTGGACAGTGCGGCCGGGAGGGAGTTCGCGGAAGGAGGACAGTCGGTGTTCGACGGGATCGAGAACCTCGGGAAGCCGGTGATCGCCGCAGTCAACGGCTACGCCCTCGGCGGGGGGTGCGAACTCGCGCTCGCCTGCCACATACGCCTGGCATCAGGGAACGCGAGGTTCGGGCAGCCTGAAGTGAACCTCGGCATCATCCCCGGGTATGGAGGGACGCAGCGGCTGGCCCGGCTCATCGGCAGGGGGAGGGCGATGGAGATGATACTGACGGGGGTGCAGATCGACGCGCAGGAGGCCCTCACGGCCGGCCTCGTCAGCAGGGTGTTTCCCCTCCCCGAGCTCATGTCCCGCGCACGGGCGATGGCCGCCCTGATCGTCTCCGTGGGACAGATTGGAGTCAGGATGGCGCTCAAAGCCGTGAACATGACCGAAGAGGTCCCTCTGAGCGAAGGGGAGAAACTCGAAGCGTCGCTCTTCGGCCTCTGCTGCGGGACGCGTGATTTCAGGGAAGGGACGACGGCGTTCCTCGAAAAGCGCAAGCCGCATTTCACGAACTCATGAGGGCCCGGGCGATCGCTCCTCCGCTCCGAAAGCGTCTTGTGATTGCATCCGGACTCGCGCTCTGCGCGATCGTCCTGACTGCCGCAGGGCTGGTCACGCGTGGGAATGTCCCTGCAGGAACGCCTGGCGGACGGAGGGGGGCTGAGGCGGGGATCGCCGCGGCGATCGACAGCCTCTGTCCCCTGTACTCGATTGACGCGCGACTCATCCGCTCATGGAAAGCGACGGCGGCGGGTGAACCGACAGGGAGGATAGAGGAAAAGATACCCGTCGATCCCGGATTCCGCAGCCTGGAATTCAATCACGCGCTCGCGGCCAGGATCGCGCCGTTCGGGGCGTTCGTCGTTGCCACTGAACGCTCGAAGGAGAACAGCGTCACCATGCATATCGTCTGCGGAGGGACCACAATCCGGAGCCTCTGGTTCGTCCCGGACGCCGCCCGCTGAATTCACAGAAAACCTTGGGAAAGGAGCATTGACATTACGAGCGAACAGGCACAGGGGAAAAAGGGAGACGGGCAGGGCGCCGGCACGGCCCTCATGGAGAAGATCGTGTCGCTCTGCAAGAGGCGGGGATACGTGTTCCAGTCGAGTGAGATCTACGGCGGGCTGAACGGCTGCTGGGACTACGGGCCGCTTGGCGTGGAGCTTCTGAGGAACATCAAGGACCAGTGGTGGCAGGCGATGACCTACCGCGAGGACGTGGAAGGGATCGATGCCTCCATCCTCATGCACCCGCGCGTGTGGGAAGCCTCCGGGCACGTCGAGAACTTCACCGATCCGATGGTCGACTGCAGGGAGTGCAAGGCGCGCTTCCGGGCGGACCAGATCGGTGACGCTCCCTGCGGAAGTCCGGCCTACAGGGGACGGCGTGCCGTCAAATGCCAGGCGGAGGGGAAGTTCACCGAGGCGCGCCGGTTCAATCTGATGTTCAAGACGTTCGTCGGTCCTGTCGAGGATTCGTCGGCCGTCGTCTATCTCAGGCCGGAAACCGCCCAGGGGATATTCGTCAATTTCCTGAACGTGCTCGGCTCCTCAAGGCAGCGTCCCCCGTTCGGCATCGCCCAGATCGGGAAGGCGTTCCGGAACGAGATCAATACGAAGAATTTCCTGTTCCGGACGAGGGAGTTCGAGCAGATGGAAATGCAGT
>PMDK01000349.1:291-49924 GCA_003154425.1 Ignavibacteriota bacterium | reverse complement strand
TCAAAGAAGGGGAATCGGAAATCTGTGCGGTGGTCGGACCAACGTGCGACAGCTTCGACAAGATTTCACTGTCTGTCGAGCTCCCCTGGAATCTCGAAGTGGGGGATTATCTCTACACCGAGAATATCGGGGCGTACAGCACCGCATCCTCGACGACATTCAACGGGTTCGATGGAGCCAGGATCATCCACACGAAGTCTCCCGCCTCCGTCCCTGAACCCGAAGTTTCCGCCTCCGGCGTCAATCACTGAAGGCGGGGCACGCTTGCCGGTTCAACCTGTATCCGGCAAGAGAGTCTTTTACATCCATTCTGATCACCTGCTTCTTTTCCCCGGGGAGCATTTCTCATGAGCTCACGTTCCAGGGTAATCCGCATCCAGACGAGGGGATTCAGCGATATGCACGACATCACTCCCCTTGCGGATGAGTTCCTATCTTCCTCTGCCGTCAAAAGTGGTCTCTTCTGCGCTTTCGTACCGGGAGCAACCGCAGGAATCACTACCATCGAGAATGAGGAGGGCGCATTGCACGATCTACGGGAGGCAATTGAACGGATGGCGCCCCGGAACATCCACTACGAGCATGACGCGCGATGGGGGGACGGGAATGGCTTTTCGCACGTGCGCGCCGCTCTTCTTGGGCCGTCGCTCTCTGTTCCCGTGGCAGACGGCAAGCTGCGGCTCGGCACATGGCAGCAGATCCTCCTTATCGATTTCGACAACCGTCCGCGGAGCCGGGAGGTCATTTTCGAGATTGTTGGTGACTGAGGCACCAATACCCCCAAATAGCAGATTTTCTCTCAACCCGGGGTAGATCTGCCCGGGAAAGGGAACCCGTCGGACGTATTTCTCCGTTAGGAATTCTCTTCTTTGAGTTCCCGAACGGACGCCTCTTGTGCGGGATGAACCTCTTTTGTACACTACCGACAAGATCTCTCCGTAAGCAGGAGCGCAGCCGCCAGAGGCGCTTCGCGAAGCCTGACCCCCTGCGCGCTCTTCTCATCGTAAACCCGTGTGCATATGATCAGCCGGCGGATGTGGCACTTCCTGGCCGCGCTCTCCTTCATCGGGACCGCATTCTTCAGCGCTTCCCTCCACGCCCAGTGGGTCCAGACCTCGGGCCCCTGCGGCGGGAACGTCTCCTGTTTTCTCGTGAACGGCTCCACTGTCTTCGCCGGAACGGTGAGCGGGGGAGTTTACACATCCGCGAACATGGGATCCTCCTGGACCCACGCGGGTACCGGACTTACCAGCAAGTGGGTTCGGGCAATCATTGCCGGCGGCTCGCGCCTTTACGCGGGGACCGCCGGCGGTGTTTTCGTTTCGAGTGATAACGGATCGACCTGGACTTCCCTCGGCACAACTTTTGCCAACGTCTCCTCTCTCGCATCCACCGGGACGGCACTCCTGGCCGGTGTTTTCGGTGATGGTGTCTATGTCTCCGCAGACAGCGGAGTGAGCTGGCATCAGACACTCTCCTCCCAGTCCGTCGCATGCCTCGCGGTAAACGGCGGGAACATATTCGCCGGAACAAGAGGGAATGGTGCGTATCTCTCGACCGACAACGGGGGAACCTGGAATTCCGTCCGAGCGGGCCTGACCGGCGGCGGCCTGGCAGTAAACGCATTCATAGTGCGTGGACCGAATCTCTTTGCGGCAACGCTTGGCGGGGTATACGTCTCGACAAACAACGGCACAACCTGGACGTCAGCCAGCAACGGTCTCCCCGCCGGTTCTGTTACCGCCCTGGCCCAGAACAGCCAGACGCTCTTTGCGGGAACGGCCAACGCCGGGGTCTATCTCTCAACGGACTTTGGATCCAGCTGGACCCCTGCAAACGCCGGTTTGCGGGATCTGCATGTCGAGAGTCTGGCACAGGACGTGACGATCCTCCTCGCAGGGACGGTCAGCGCCGGCGTGTATATGTCGACTGATGGCGCTTCAAACTGGTTCTATGCCAGCGAAGGAATACCAGGCGCACCGGCCTCGGCGCTTGCCAGGAGCGGCGCGACCCTGTTCTCAGGAACCTCGGGTGCAGGGGTTTTCACCAGTGTCAACGAGGGAGCATCCTGGGTTCCGTCGAACGCGGGGCTCTCGGACCCGAACGTCTGGTCAGTTGCGTTCAGCGCGCAAACCGTCTTCGCCGGCACGTCGTCCGGAGTCTTCCGTTCGACGAACAACGGGTCGCTCTGGGCTCCGGCCAACGCCGGGATCGCCGGATCCACCGTATATGTTCTCGCTCAATCCGCAGGCGGCCTCTTTGCCGGAGTGCTGGGAGGAGCCTCCGGAGCGGTGATATTCCGTTCCACGGATAACGGATCCACCTGGACGCCCGCGGGTACCGGGCTGGGGTCGTCGGCGAACGCTTACGCACTTCTTGTGAGAGGGTCGAAGCTGTTTGCCGGAACAGACGTCGGCGTCTTCGTCTCGACGGATAATGGAGCCGGTTGGACCGGCATCAATACGGGTCTGGGCGTGAGCCCGGTGTACTCGCTTGCCGACAGTGGCGGGTTGATTTATGCCGGAGGGAATTCAAAAGTGTTCCGAACGACAAATGAGGGAGCAGGATGGACGGATGTGAGCTCGGGGCTCCCCGGCAACCCGGTTTCCAGTCTTCTCGTGGTAAGGGGAGATGTGATTGCCGCATTCAACGGCGGGGGGATCTACTGCTCAACCGGAGGCGGACCCAACTGGCGTTCGGTGAACACGGGGCTGGATGATTTCCAGATAACCTCCCTCGTCCTTAGCGGAACCAATCTCTTTGCGGGCTCGTCCGCATCTGCGGCCTGGCGCCGCCCGGTGTATGAGATGATACCGCCGGATATTCCCGTTGCGACGACGGCATTCAACGTCAGCGCAACCGGTTTCACGGCCGCCTGGAATCTCTCGGCCGGTGCCGCGAGATACATCCTGGATGTCTCTTCGGACAGTGCATTTGGGTCGTTTGTCACCGGATACAACGGCCTCGATGTTGGGAATGTGTTGGTCACTCCGGTGACCGGTCTCGCGGCGCAGACGACGTACTACTATCGTGTCAGGGCTGCCAACGGCGTCGGCCCAAGCGGTAACTCAAACACGATCTCAGTCAGAACGCTTCAGAGCGCTCCCTCCCGACCGGTATCCCGCGCGCCCAGTAACGTGACACAAACCGGCTTTACGGCTAACTGGGCCCCTGCCTCCGGATCCTCAACGTATCACCTGGATGTGGCTACTGACTTGGCATTCTCCGCATACGTTTCAGGCTACAGGGATCTCGACGTCGGGACCGATACAAGCCATGGGGTCACCGGGCTCACTCCCTCGACAGACTACTTCTACCAGGTTCGGGGCGTCAACGGAGCGGGCCCCGGCCCATCGTCAAGTCCCGCATTGGTCACGACGCTCGCCAACGTGCCCGCAGCCCCCACGGCAAACTCTCCGACGGGTGTGACCACGTCGGGTTTTACCGCAAACTGGACTTCAGTCTCCGGCGCCACCTCCTACGATCTGGACGTCGCATATGATGCAGCTTTTTCCTCGTTCGTCCCCGGCTTTAACGGCCGCAATGTGGGTTTCACGACGAGCTATGCGGTCAGCGGCGTGACTGATGCAACAATCTGCTATTATCGGGTTCGGGGGAGGAATACCGGCGGTCCGGGCCCCAGCTCCAATTTCATCTCCGCGACCACGCTCAGAAGCTATTCAGCGACATTCACAGTCGCGACCTCCGTCCCGTTCAGCAGCGCAGCCAAGGCCCTGAGCGATTACCAACCCCCGGACTATCGGTTGATCGGGATTCCAGGGAACAGCGGGGGGCAAATGAGCGACATCCTGGGAGGGACGCAGGGGACCGACTGGGAGATCTACTGGGACAACGGCACGTCGGTTGACTACCCCGGTTACTACGTGAGACTGAAAAGCGGGGACAGCCGGTTCGCAGCTTCGACAGGGAGGGCATACTGGCTGCTTCATCTGGGGGACTGGATCTTGAGCGGCCGGTCCGTTCCGACGGCCGCGCTCGATACCGCGGGGAACGCGACGATAGACCTGACAGCAGGGGCGGGGTTCAATCTCATCACCAATCCGTTTCTCTATTCGATCCCCTGGTCGCGAATCACATCCGCAAACGGGATCACCGATACCATAAGCGCGTGGACATCATCCGGGTGGGTGTTTGCGGCAAGCTTTGACCCGTACAAGGGATATCTCTTCCACAACAGGACAGGAAAGGCCTCTCTGCGTATTCCGCTGAATGCCACGCTGCCAAAGGCGGTGCTCGAAAAGTCGCCGGAGCCCGGCTCATGGCGGGTCGACGTGATTGCGCGGTGCGGAACGTACGTTGACCAGACCACGTCGTTCGGGATCTCGCCGGATGCCCTTCCGGGGCTAGACCGTTATGAGCAGAGAAAACCACGTCACTTCCGGGAGATCCCCGATGTCTACTTCCGCCGCCAGGAGTGGGACGCAAGGTTCCCGGAGTTCGCGACCGATGTCAGGGGGCCGCTGGGCGGGCTTGGGATCTGGGATCTGTCTGTTCGATCGGAGGAACTAAAGCGGGTGGATATTGAGTTCCGGGAGATTGACCGGATCCCCGCCGGGCTCGACGTGATGATGCTCGACGAGTCGGCGGGCTATGCGCAGGATCTTCGCGTCAGCCCCGGGTACGCTTTGAATCCTCACTCGCCGGTTACGACGCTCAAAGTTGCTGTCGGGAGGCCCGGGGAGGTCCGGGCCCTGGCGGCGAGTATCCTCCCCTCCCGGTTCGCATTGGGCCAGAACTACCCGAACCCTTTCAATCCGTCGACAATAATCCCTGTTGATGTACCGGCAGAAGCGTACGTCGCTCTGGAAATCTATGACCTGCTCGGCCGGCGCGTTGTCACATTGTTTGACGGAGAAATTTCCGCCGGCCGGCATTACCTCGAATGGAATGGCACAAACGGTTCAGGGTTCACGCTTTCAAGCGGCGTATACTTCACGAGGTTATCCGTACGGAACGGCCGCACGCTCGTAACCAGGATGAATCTCGTCAGGTAGCGGAATAGCCCCTGGCCGCGGGAGAAAGGAGAAAAAGTCAGTGAGCATTCGTCGCATTATCCGATTCTTGATCGAGCTCATTATGCTCACTCTTCTGTCGGGTCTGGTTTCACGCGCTCAGGAGGTGAAAGGGGAGGTGAAGAGCGTTGAGATCGCCGGGGAAGAAGTCACGCTGGTCTATGACCTTCGGGGTGTGGCGGACGACGACTACGTGATACAGGTGTTCCTCGTCCCCTCCAGGCGGCCCGGCGCCGCGCGTGAGCTGACCGCGGTCCGGGGTGATGTGGGGAAAGGGAAATTCGCGGGCAACGGCCGCAAGATCGTCTGGAGCATGTCTGAATTCCGCGACATAGAAGAGGGAGAGAGCTATGCCTTCAGAATCAGCGTCGACAGGCCGGGGATTCCCTGGTACTACTGGGCCGGAGGGGGTGTGGCGGTGGCAGGAGGCGCGGCGGTCATACTTCTGAAAGGATCCGGGCAGGAGAGCAATTCCGCCGGGCAAAACCCCAAATCGAATCCACTCCCGCCCGCAAGGTGATTGACCGTCCGGGACGGCTGGAATCCGTGTGCAAAGAGAGCGTGGAAGGAGGTGTCTCAGCGATGAAGAAGATCGTGGCGATTGTTGCGGTTGTCATAATCGGCCTCGGCGGGGTGACCGCTCAGGTGACGACGTTCGAAAGCAAAGGACTTGTGCTGAAGCCTGAGAGGGATAAGACGCTCCCGTTGCTTCAGGTGGACGAGCCGGCGGTCAAGACCGGCTCCCCCTTCCTCGTCACGCGTGACAGATGCGTCGTTCGGGGTTCGGCGAGCGACGTGGCCGGCATCGGCTCCGTGGAACTGAACGGCGCGGCTCTTTCGTTAGGGTCGGGCGGCCATTTCGAGATGCAGATGCCTCTCCATGAGGGGCTGAACAGCTTCAAACTCTCAGCTGTGGACAAGGCCGGGAACCGGACAGACAGGACGATCGATGTCATCCGGGACACAAAGCCACCGGTCATTGTTGTCCTCGAGCCGGCGGCCCATGACGCCCGGGGAATCCGTCCTCTCAGCGTCGAGAACGCCGCGGTAAAGGCTCGCGTCACCGATGAGTATGGCGTGAAATCAGTCACTGTCAACGGCGCGGCGGTCCCCGCTGGTCCCGACAGCACGTACACTGCGCTCCTTCCCATGAGGGAGGATGAGTCGAAAGTGTCCATCGTCGCCACCGACAATGCAGGCAACGTGTCGAAGGAGGAGTTCCCGGTGTTCAGGAGGAAGGATGTCGCGGGAGAGCTCTTCGCAGGCAGATATTTTGCGTTCGTTATCGGGATCGACAAATACCATGGGGACTGGGACCGGCTGAAAAATGCCGTGAGGGACGCGAAGGCGGTTGAAAAGGTGCTCAGAGAATCGTTCCGGTTCGACAGCGTTCAGACGCTGTATGACGACCAGGCTACTCGTGACAACATACTCGGCGCGATCGACAATTTCACCTCGATGCTCCGCCGCGACGACAATCTCCTGATCTACTTCTCCGGCCACGGGACGATACAGGAACGGTCCAACAGGGGATTCTGGGTCCCTTCCGACGCGGATGGACGCTCCACGTCCCGCTACATTTCGCATTCAGAGCTGAAGGACCGGATCGCCTCCTTCCAGGGGAGGCACATACTCGTTGTGGCGGATGCCTGCTTTTCGGGGGAGATACTGAAAGGCGCGCCCCTCCCCCTGCTCACAAAGGATGACCCGCTGTATTTCAGGAACGTCTTTCAACGTCCCTCCCGCTGGGCGCTGACATCGGGCGGGGAGGAGCCGGTGATGGATGGGGGGAGGGAAGGGCATTCCGTTTTTGCGTACTACTTCCTGAAAGCGCTGAGGGAGATCGAGGGGAAGTTCTTCACCACGTCACAGGTGTTCGAGCGGCTGAAATTCGGCGTCGGGAACAACTCCGCCCAGATGCCCCGCTATGACGAGCTGCGGGATGTTGGGAGCGAGCACGGCGAGTTCGTGTTCGTGCGAAAATAGTGTCCTCTTGTACGCAACCCCCATACCTCCTTCACCCGGGTCGGGAAAAAACATATCTCCGGGCCCTCGATAAGGATGGGAAGCCCAAACCTCCCGGGAATCGTTTGACCCCTTATCGCAGGACTATCATCTGCTTGGATTCGACGAACGATCCTGCCGCGATCCGGTAGTAGTACACTCCGCTCGAAAGGCGGGAAGCATCGAACCTCACCGAATTCACCCCGGCGGGCTCAAGCTTATCCACAAGCGTCGCGACCTCGCGCCCCAGAGGATCAAACACTTTCAGAGTCACGTGGGCCGATGCGGGGAGGCTGAAATCGATGGTCGTGGTCGGGTTGAACGGGTTAGGGTAGTTCTGTGCAAGGGAGAAGGACCGGGGCATAATCGCATCCCCCTCAGTCACGCCGGCTGCAGGAATGAGTCCGTGCGCTGTGTACCACGTGCGCACACGGTTCAGCATCGTTGTATCGAACGGCAGGTCGGTGTGACTATACCCCGGGTAAATGTAGATCTGTTGTTGAACCCCCCGCGCCTGAAGTAGTGAATCAAGGCGCTGATCATCCGGGAGCGGAACCGTGCTGTCGGCGCCTGCGTGGTGGATCTGGTACGGCACGGTTATCCCCTCCGCCTGCGCCAACTTCGTCCATGCAAGCCGTCCGTCGTTCACTCCCCCTCCCCCGTGCGAAGCCACCCGGAATAATTTCGGGTAAGTTCCGACGAAAGCTGCCGTCACGAACGCTCCCATACTGTACCCGTGCGCCGCGATGCGTGTCGTATCGACGTAGCCGAGCGATTTGAGGATATCGATGCACTTGCGGGCGCGTTGAATGTTCGCCGTGCTCGCTCCGGGCTCTGTTGTGTCTCCCGGAGAGCCGATCGGAACCCCTCCTGCATGCGTGTAGTTCGTGCCGATACCTACGAGCCCCCAGGAGCGCATAACCTTCGCAATGGGGGTGGTGAATATGGTGACATTCGAAAGGTGCCCGTGGCTGAGGACAACCGCGGGGAGCTTCGTTGTTCCGGCCGGCTTGAATAGAACCCCGGCAAGATCATAGATGACCCCGTTGAGAGTGTCGCGGTACGTCCATATGGCCCCGTCGGCCGACGCAGGATTGCCCGTGAGAACAAACCCGTGGAGAGTCTGGGATGACAGCGTGCCGGCACTCATGAGGCATATCATCCACACGAGGATTTGTATTCGGGATCTCCACCCGGCAAATGAGCTCCCGCTCAATCTCAATCCGACGGCTCCAGCCATAGTTGTCCCTCCGGTTTGTCTCATGAGGGAACGCCGGAAGCGACACCAGGGTTCCCGCCTCGAACTTTCAGGTACCCCTTCAATAATTGCATTCCAGGCGTGATGCGGCCGTGGGAATGGGGATTTCGGCGATCCAATTCGTATATTGTCGCGGATCCAACCTTGTTCTTCTTCCCATTCGAATGAGACCCCAATGGCACATCACACCCTGGCATTCCCTTGTCCCGTCGCTACATCCGGCCACAGAACCCGCCTTGCGCTTAAAATCCTCTCAATGATGTTTGGAGCTTTCTTGCTCAGCTTTCCAGGCATAGCCCGGGGAGGTGCGCAAGACTCGGTCGTCTTCTACGTCGCCGCCGATGGAAACGATTCGTGGTCGGGGAAGCGAGCGGCTCCGCATATGACTGACGGCCCTTTCGCGTCGCTTCATCACGCCCGGGATGTCGTGAGGAAAAGCCTCGCATCGGGTCTCCATCCCTCCGTTCGCATCCGCGGTGGGACCTATCGGTTTGACTCCACACTTCTCCTGGATTCGAAGGATTCCGGCTCACCGGAACGGCCGGTCATCTGGAGCGCATATAACGCCGAGACGGTGCGATTCATGGGGGGGATCACCATCAGGGGATTTCGACCGGTTCGCGACGCCCGGGTCCTGGGACGACTCCCCGCTGCGGCCCGGGATTCCGTACTCGTCACGGATCTGCGCAGGCAGGGGATCACGGATTTCGGCGTGCCGCCGGACCGGATGAACGTGTTCTTTAAGGGAGCCCGGATGCCCGTCGCCCGGTACCCGGACCATGGCTGGCTCACGATTGCCGGTGTCCCGCTGGTGGAAGGACATATACTCAACCCCGGGGACTCCAAGGTGATAAAAGACGGCCTTCCGGCGGGGCGGCATAGCGGCATGTTTCAGTACGACGGCCGCCGGCCTTCTGGATGGGCCGATCGGCGCGACGTATGGATGCACGGGTACTGGGTGTGGGACTGGCGCGATGAATATGAGAAGGTCGAGCGGATTGACACCGCTTCCCGCATCGTGTACCCGCAGCAGCCGTATCACCATTACGGATACCAGAAGGGACAGAGATATTACTTCCTCAATGTTCTCGAGGAATTGGACAGCCCCGGTGAATGGGTCCTTGACGCAGAGCAGGGGCTCCTCTACTTCTGGCCGCCGTCGGTCACCGGGCCGGATGACGTCACTGTCTCTTTGTTGAAGGAGCCGATGGTGCTCCTGGACGGCGTTTCGAATGTCCGATTCGAGGGACTGATATTCGAAAGCTCCCGCGCCTGTGCGATCAGGATCCTGGGAGGGAGCGACAACTTGATCGCCGGGTGCACGATCCGGAACATCGACAACGACACGAGCGTGATCATCGATGGCGGCCAAAGGAACGGCATCCGGAGCTGCGATATCCACGACATTGGATCGACCGGGATTCGGATTGTAGGGGGTGACCGGGCCACGCTTACCCCCGCCGGGAATTATGCCATCAACA
Source organism: Ignavibacteriota bacterium (assembly GCA_003154425.1). Taxonomy (GTDB): domain Bacteria; phylum Bacteroidota; class Ignavibacteria; order UBA10030; family UBA6906; genus Fen-1273. Next base: position 40,148 of record PMDK01000349.1, on the reverse strand, counting down.
ACCACATTACCAGGTACGGCGGCATTCTGCAGAGTTTCAACGGAGGGATTTATCTCCAGGGGGTGGGTGACACTGTTTCCCACAACCGGATCCACGATGCCCNNCAGTACTACGGCAATGATCACTTGATCGAATACAATGAGCTTTATGACCTCGCTCATGAATCAGGCGACGTGGGCGGGATTAATACAGGGGGAGACTATTCCGAGATGGGGACGATGATTCGTTACAACTACATCCACGACATACACGGCATCGGAGAGGGAGGCTGCCGGGGAGTCTATCTGGATCTTCCGGGCTCCAACACCACCATTTTCGGGAATATTATCGCCAACGTGGATATCGGCGTCTTCTTCAACAGCGGGAGAGACAATCTTGTAGAGAACAACATCTTCTTCAATTGCCATCCTTCGGTCGGCATTTACGTCTGGCCGTTCAGGTCCTACTTCTATCCAGGCGGGGCATGGAAAATCTTCGAGAAACTCCACGACATTCGATACACGGAGCCCCCCTACAGCACGCACTATCCAATGCTCCCCCGCTATCTCGACTCCGTCGGTCTTGGAATGCCTTATGGACACGGGGTTATTCATAACATCAGCACCGGAGGAACGTGGCTGGATCTTTCCGAAGGGATGAACTTCTCTCAGGTGCGGGTGGAGAACAATGTCGTCGGCGATTCGATGGTGCTGGTCTTCACCAAAAAATGGACACCCGATTACGATCCGTATCACATCGGGTATGCCTCGACGCACACACAGGGAGACAGCTCTGTCGCAAGTGAGCTAAAGCAACGGGGGAATGTACTGACAGACCCTGGCCTCGCTGACCCGCGCGCGGGTGATTTCCGGGTTGGTGACAAATCGCCGGCCTGGAAAGCGGGATTCAAACGGATTCCGGTGGAAAGCATCGGCCTTGTCGTGGATGAGTTTCGCCGGTCAGTCTCTCGCTAGAAATGCCCGCACGATCGAATTCGCATGATGAATCGGGCTATCGAATTCGTGCGTTGAACCAGGCTATTCCTTCAATCTGCGATTCTAAATAATCGAGCATTCCATGAAATCCCTTCCGGTGGCGGTCCTCTGTTTCGTTGGGGCGGGTGCACTCTGCTGCCAGTCCCTCGCTGTTAAGTCCCCCGACAATAATCTCGAGTTCACGTTTAGTATCGATAGTGTAAACGGGGAACACGGTGCGCTTTCCTATGCCCTCACGTACAAGACCAAGAACGTCGTCCTCGAGTCCCGGCTCGGTGTGATCACCGTCGATCTTCCGCAGTGGGTAAACAACTTCTCGCTCTCCGGCTCAAAGCGCCTCACCGTCGATGAGACGTGGAAACCGGTGTACGGGGAGCGGAGCACCGTGCACGACCGGTATAACGAATGCACCATCGATTTGATCCAGAATGGGGACACGACCCGCCGACTTCAGGTCGTGATCAGGGTGTACGACGAGGGCGCGGCATTCTGCTATAGATTCCCCGAAGATCTCTCGACTTCTGTTATCAATATTAAGGACGAAAAGACAGAATTCGCGTTTGAAGAAGGGGCAGTCGCTTACGTTACGCCGTCCGCCCAGGAGCTTTATTACGCGCGAACCCTCAAAGAGTGGTCATATGAGAGCAACCTTCCGCTTCCCCGGTGGGCTGCGAGGACTCCGGACTATGAAAGCGAGCGCCCGTTGACGTTGGTTTTACCGAACGGCCTGTTCGCTTCGATCGGAGAGGCACGGCTGGTGGACTATTCGAGGATGAAGTTTGTTCTCTCCCGCGAGAAGAAGAACACTGTCGCCGCAAGGCTCTTTGGCCCTGTTACGGAATCATCTCCTTTCCAGACTCCCTGGCGGGTAATCATGGTGGCGGAACGGGCAGGCGATTTGATCGAGCACAACGACATATTCCTTAATCTCAATTCCCCGTGCGAAATCAGGAATGCGGGCTGGATCAGGCCGGGCAAGGTAATCAGGGAGGTCACGCTCTCGACAGCAGGCGCGAAGGAGTGCGTGGATTTCTGCGTGAAACACAACATTCAGTACATAGAGTTTGACGCGGGGTGGTACGGATATGAATACTCCAAAACATCTGACGCATCAAAAGTCAACGTTGATCCGCGCAGGAATGCCCGGAAAGATCTCGATCTCCAGACGGTAATTGCCTATGCCCGGCAGCGCAATGTTGGAGTGTTCCTTTACGTCAACCACCGGGCTCTTGAAACGCAGATCGATGACATATTCCCTCTCTACGAAAAATGGGGCGTTGCCGGGGTGAAGTTCGGATTTGTTCATGTCGGATCACACCGGTGGACCACCTGGGTACATGAGGCGGTCCGGAAGGCGGCCAGATACGATCTCATGGTCGATATTCACGACGAGTACCGGCCGACCGGCTTCAGCAGAACCTATCCGAACCTGCTGACACAGGAAGGGATCTATGGCAATGAGTGCATGCCTGATGCCAACCATAACACGATTGTCCCCTTCACACGCTTTCTGGCCGGCGCGGCGGACTATACCATCTGTTACTATTACCAGAAAAGCATAAAGGATGTTCCTGGCATCAAGACCACATCCGCGCATCAACTGGCATTGTCCGTCATCTATTATAGTCCGCTTCAGTTTGTCCTCTGGTACGACAAACCTTCGGATTACCAGGGTGAGCCTGAGGTGGAATTCTTCGATCATTTGCCCACGGTCTGGGATACGACGAGAGTTGTTCTCGGGGATATAGGGAAATATATTGCTACGGCGAGACGAAGCGGGGAGACGTGGTTCGTGGGAGCTATAACCAATAACGATGGCAGGACTGTCGATATTCCCCTTGCATTTCTTGACAGAGAGAAGAATTACGTTGCCTCCCTGTATGCAGATGGCGGGGAGAGGATACGGACGAGGACACATGTCGCTATTGACCGGTACATCGTAGAATCAACGTCGGTCATCAATGCGGATTTGAGGCCGTCGGGGGGGATGGCCATGGAGATCCGCCCGGCAAAGGACTCCGACCTGCATACATACAGCCGGTATCGCAGCTCACGATGACGGCATCTGGCGTGGATTTGACCTGTGACGATCGGGTACAAGTCCCCCGGCGTCAGAGGAGCGACCTGTGAAACGTCAGATCGGCCGTGCGTTGAACGACAAGCGGAAGGATCTGGAGGGGAATCTGGAGGAAACCGGCGCCGCAAGCCCTCAGCGGAGCCTTTGCGCGAACCTTCCTGTGATGCGCCTGTCCACAAGGGCAAGTGCAAGCACAACGACGACGACTGCGGCAGAAATGGAAAGCGCGCCATGATTGGCACCGAAAGGGAAAAACTCGGTGAACCAGCCGCTCAGGACTCCGGAAGCCTTCGAGAGACCTGTCCCCATCGAGTCGAGGACCTTACCCCCGGCGCCACTGCTCGCAGCAACATCCTCCGTCCTGATGACGCCCGTCAGGACGAATGCCGTCGTCATGAAAGCGAGTACAATGACCATTCCGAACAGATAGGCGGCATGCTCGAGCAGGCGGAACATCAGGGGACTTTTCGGAACAATCCCCAGCGAGGCCATCACGGAGCGCGTGAAAGCCGGGCTGACCCTCTCAAGGGGGATGCGCTTGCAGGCAGAGTCAAAGCGGACGAGCGATTCGTACAGCGAGCGGCATCTCGCACAACCCTGGAGGTGCCCGGCGACGATCGCATGCTCTCCGGGGTCAAGCTCCCGGTCGACCAGCGCATAGAGCTGCTCGAGGGAACTGTGCGGATTCAGATCTGCCGACTGGTTCATGCCGCATCCACCTCCTCTTTCAAACGTTCGAGAACCCTCTTCCGTAGCAGGACTCGCCCCCGCGAGAGGTTTGTCTTGACTGTGCCCAAAGGCATTTGCAGGACGGAGGCCATTTCGTCGTAGCTCAATTCCTGGACGTAGAACAGGGTCAGCGCCGTCCTGAAGGTCTCAGGGAGCCGGGTTAATTCCTCCTGAAGAGCCGCCTGTTCTTCTTCGTTTTCAAGCCTCTGCTGGACGGAAGGATCATCGGTGTCAATCATGTCAATAACCTCATCGCCGCAATCCACGGTCTCCCCCTTTTTCGGACGCCTCGTGACGCGTCCCATGCAGGCGTTGTAGAGGATCCGGTAGAACCACGTGCTGAATTTGGACTCTCCCCGAAATTGTTCAAGGTTGCGGAAAGCGCGGAGGAACGCGTCCTGGACAACCTCCTCGGCATCCTCTCTTTTCCCCAGGATGCGAAGGGCGAGCGTCATGGCGCGGTCCTTGTGCCGATCGACAAGAGCCCCGAATGCGCGGAGGTGACCGCTGCGGATCGCTTCGATTATTTCCTGGTCAGAATCAGACACGATGCGCGCCCTGTGTTCCCCCTGTACACTGTTAGACTACGATTCCACGCCCGGGGTTTCAGCCCCGCGACCGCGTCCCCCCGCAAGGTCACCCGATCATGCCCGCCAGGAGCTGCGCACCATGGAATGAAATACCCTGCCGGGAGTGAAACCCTGCGGGCGTACGTGTAGTCTTACTAACCAGAGAGACCATACAATGTAACACTTCTACAGAGAGGCTTCCATGGACGTTAACGGGCTCATAGCGATCGTCTTCTTCTTCACCAGCGTCATGCTCATCGCAGGCTCAGCCATCATAGGCCGCCACAGGGAGAGAATGGGGATGATAGAGAAAGGGATGAAGGCGGAGGATATCAAGGCGCTCTTCGTGCGGAATTTTACGGAGCCACACCCTCTGACATCGCTCAAATGGGGGATTATCTTCGTCGCAGTCGGTTTAGCTGTCCTGCTCGGCCTGTTCCTGCGTTCCTCCTTCTCCATGGAAGGGGGGATATTTCCAGGCCTGATCGCCGTCTTCGGCGGCGCGGGACTTATCCTCTTCTACCTCATCGCAAAGCGAAAAGAACACGACTGACCGGCACCCCCCTTCAAGCAGTCTGGGCACAGAGGCCTGCCGCTCCGGCAGGCCTCATCTGTCTGTACGCCGACGGCATCGTTTCGCTCACTCGAAAGGCAAGGGCGTGGCCCGTGCTAGAGCCCGCTGAAGTTCACTCCCTCGAAACACAGACTCGGGATCCGCATCGACGAATACAGGTAGGGATCGTTTCCCACCCCGGAAAGCTGGTTCCAGAACTCCTTCATATTTCCCGAGATGTTCATTTCGTTCACGGGGCGCACGGTCTTGCCGGCATCGACCAGGAGCCCGACAATCCCGAATGAAAAATCCCCCGTCGTGGAGTTGGAGTTTCCGCCGATAAAACCGGTCACCAGGATGCCCCGCTTGATGCCGGCGATCATCTCGTCAAGCGTCTGCGTCCCGTACTCGAACAGAACGTTCGAGGGCCAGGCGGTCGTCGGTTCCATGCCCAGCTTCTTGCCGTAGTAGTTGTCGATGAAGTAGTGGCGGAGCACTCCCTTCTCGATCACGACTCTCCGTTTGGCCGCAAGTCCCTCGCCGTCGAAGAAGCGGGAGCCAAGTCCTTTTTCGACGAACGGGTCGTCGATCACGGTCAGCTTTTCCGACGCTATCTTCTTGCCGAGCATCCCCTCGAGGAACGAGCTCTTCTGCTGCAGCGACCGGCCGCTCATCGGACCCTGCATCGCTCCGAGGAGCCGCCCGGCGGCGCGGTTTTCGACGATCATCTGATACGTGCCGGACTCCAGTTTCTTTTGCCCGATCTTCCGGAGCGCCCGGTGCGCGGCGTTCTTTCCCAGCATCTCCGCATCCGGTAAATCGGTCCGGAACCTCGTCGTGGCATAGAACCAGTCTTCGGGCCGGCCGCTTTCCCCGTCCTTCACCGTCACTTCCGCGCCGGCCGAGAACGAGGTCGACTCCTCTTCCCCTTCGAACCCGTTGCTGTTGACCTGGACATTTTCGCTATGCGTATCATTGTAGCCGGCAGTGGTAGAGATGATCTGATCGCTCTGTGCCATCGCGGCTGCTTCAATCGAGGAGGCCATCTTCACCCGGTCCGGCGTCTCGACGGCCGGATAGGACCCATCGAGGATCTTCAGTTCGGCCTGCACCTGTCCGCCGTAGTACTTTGGATCGGGAAGCGAGCGGAACTCGTCTTTCGTCAGGTACCTCGCGCCGCCAACGGAGTCCGTGATGAATCGTTCCAGGGAATCCTTTTTCAGATCATTCGTCGACTGCCCTGAATAGCGCTGTTGCACATACACTTCGAGGTAAAGACCGTTTCGAGTCGCCTCCTGGAGTTTGTCGAGCTGTTTGTTCCGGAATTCGATCTCGACGTCCCGGGAGAGATTGATGCTGACGGCGGCCTGGTCCGCACCTGCCTTCAGTGCCCGGTCCATCGCCCAGTGCGCGAGGTCACGGCGTTCTTTTCTGTTCATGGGATCATCCTTTGGTCAATGATTACGCTTTAACGCCGCCGACGGTGATCTTTGAGACTTTGACGGTCGGCAGGCCGAGAGAGACGGGAACACCCTGGCCGTTCTTGCCGCATGTCCATCCGCCGTCGTCCATTTTGAAGTCGTCGGCGACCATCACAATGTCCTTCAGCACCCGGGGACCATTACCGATGATGTTGATGTCCTTTACCGGCCGGGTCAGTTTGCCGTCCTCGATGAGCATTCCCGATTTCACGTAAAACGTAAAATCGCCGGCGCCGATGAAGACCTGCCCGTTCGTGAACGCTTCCGCGTACAGACCCTTCTTGACGCTCCGGATGATCTCCTCTTTGGTGTGGGGACCCGGCAGCATGTATGTGTTGCGCATCCTGGGCATGGGCGAAAAGCGGAACGACTGCCGCCGGCCGCTCCCGGTGGTCTTTGCGTGGTAGTAGGCGGCACTGATCCGGTCGTGCAGGTAGCTGCGAAGGACGCCGTTTTCGACAAGGAAGGTCTTCTCCGAGTCATTCCCTTCGTCATCCATGTTGATGGAACCCCGCACGTTCGGGTTGGTCCCGTCGTCTACGATGGACACAAACTTCTCCGCGACCGGCTTGTTGATCTTGTCGGCGAAGATGGAAATGTTCTTCCGGTTGAAGTCCGCTTCCATGCCGTGGCCGATCGCTTCGTGCAGGAGTATGCCGGAGCTCCCCGCCGCCAGCACCACCTCCATTTCTCCGGCCTCGGGTTTCACCGCATCGAACAGGGCAACCGTGCGCCGGACCGACTCCCGTGCCAGAAGGTCAATGGTCTCCGGCGTAAAAAACTCGATACCCGTTCTGCCTCCGAGCCCGTAGAAATTCTCTTCGCGGCGGCCGTTCTGCTCCGCCGTGCAGGTCACGTAGATCATCCCCATCGGCTGGTAATCATGCACGATCCGTCCGTCCGATGTGGCAATGAGCACATACGAGGTCTCGTTCGAAAACCAGATGTTACACTTGATGATCCGCTTGTCGAGCGTGAATACATGGTCGTTGATCTTCTGGAGATGCGGGATCTTTGCATCGATCGGGACCTGCTCCCAGGGGGTCTTCAGGACGTAGTAGTTTGGTATGTCGTGCGGCGCGAGCCGGATGGGCTCCGCCTTCTTCACGGTATTGGCGATATTCGCTGCCGTGCGTGCCGCGAGCTCCATCGTTGCCGGCGTGACTTCCTCCGTAAATGAATAGCCGGTTTGATCACCTTTGAGGACTCGAATGCCGACTCCGAAATCAATATTGTTGTAGGCACGATTGACCGCTTTATCTTCGAGGCCGATATAGTTTGCGATTGAATGCTGGAAAAAGAGATCGCAATAGTCACCGCCGCGTGAGAGGGCCTCCGCCATGACCTTTTGAATCGTCTTCTCGTCAACACCGAAGTGATTGTAGTACTCCGAGAGCGGCATGCCGGACGACAGGGGCATCGCAAGAACCTCCGGCAGCCGCGACTTCAGGAGGTACGGGATGGCCGTCACGGCAACGAGCCCCTTCGAACCTTTTCCCAGGAATTCACGACGCGACATCGTTTGTCTCATGTCTCCTCCTTCTTTGGAAAAAGAGCGGACAGAAAGTAAATCGGAAGGTCTGCGCAGGGAAAAAAAATGGGAATCCGCAAACCCGGCAGTTGGTTTTCGGATGCCCATTCAAAGAACTGATGGACAAAAACTACCAAACCGGAAGGCAACAGTCAAGCGATTTGCGGCCTTCGAGCGGGAAGAAAAGCCTCACGAACGGGAATAACCGATGAAAACGGGGGAAAAGGAGCGTGGGAATCGGCTCAGGAACCGGGAAATTGATTCTCCTCTTCACGTAACATATCTTGTTGTTGTACCAGCCATGAAGAGTCCCTGGGAGTCGAGCAGTGAACCTCGGTACCGTCATCATCGTCGTCTCCGTTCTCTGGTTAGGGTCGGAAATCATCCTGACGCGGATAAAGCACTCGCAGCCGGTGGATGCGCAGTTCGACAAGTTTTCGATTCGTACACTGTGGATCACCATTTTTGTATGCGTCAACCTGGGCGTTCTCATCGGCCTGCGGCGGATCGGACACATAGCTCCTGGATCGGCGATATTGCCCATTGCCGGTATTACTCTCATCGTGTGTGGGTTGTTCGTTCGCTGGTTCGCTATTCTTTCCCTGAAGCATCAGTTCACCGTGGATGTGTCGATAAGGAAGGACCACCGAATGATCAAAGAGGGAATCTATCGCTTTGTTCGCCACCCGGCGTATGCGGGGAGTCTGCTTTCGTTCTTCGGTCTTGGGCTTTGCTTTTCGAACTATCTGAGCATGGTGATAATCTCTGTCCCGATATGTGCGGCTTTTCTCCACAGGGTCCGTATCGAAGAAGAAGCCCTGATTCATGCTTTCGGGAGTGAATATCTCGACTACCGTGCATCGACCAAACGATTCATACCCGGCATCTATTAACGCACTATCGCGGTGCTACGCTGATCACCCGTTATTGTTGGCCGGCCCGAGAAGGAGGGGGCTGTTCCTGCTCCTGCCGGCGGGAAAACACCTCGTTGCCGGACCCTCTGATTACGGCAGGCCCCTCGCCCCGCTTTAGTTGGAAGGACAGTCAATCTTGTTGACATTGTGTATGTAATGTGATATATTGACGCTGTGGACATCATCTGGGACGAACTGAAGAGCGACAGGTTGAAGAAAGAACGTGGAATATCGCTCGACGAGGTCGCCACACTGATTTTGCAAAAGACATATATCGATATAGTCAAACATCCAAAACGACCCGGACAGTTGATGTTCGTCATCCCGATCAATGAGTACATTCATGTCGTACCGTTCGTGATAGATCGCGACAACAATTTCGTGCTGAAAACAGTATATCCGAGTCGCAAATTTCACAAGAGATATGGAGGAGATAAGCCGTGAAGACCAGGCTAGACAAATATGAACGGGCAATCGAGAGGTCCGCCGATTCCTATCTGCCGGTCAAGAGGACCGAGCGCGGTAAAATCGAAGGTATGCTTGACAAGATACGCAAAACCCGAAATATCAATATTCGGATTTCGGAAGCGGTTCTGGAACAACTGAAGCGACGCTCGCAGGAAGAAGGTATTCCATATCAGACGCTGATTTCGAGTATCCTCCACAGGTTTGTCACGGATCGACTCGTCGATGCAAAGTCGATCCAGCGGTCGATGCAGCTTCTCTCGTCAACCCGTTAGCGACCTTCCGATATCTATCCGTCCCTGAGATCGATCCATCGCAGAGGTATTGTGCTGGAGACAGGACCCGGAATCTGCTCACGTTGTAATTCCCCACCGTTGCGAGCTCTCGGTCTTCGACGGGCAGACAGGATCCTTCCATGTCATGCTCCCTCGACACTACGGGCAAATGCTCCCCCTTTCTCACCACACCCACACCTGGATCAGTCGCGGCAATCCCGCATGCCGCACAGCACGAATTGAAACCATCTACGGCCAGGGTTTGAACCCTACGCTCCGCCAGAGCTCTGAAGTGTTGTACATCGTGCCGTTGGTGATGACGTACTCCACGTTCCTGAGTGTATGAATGTCCTCAAGCGGGTTTCCGTTCACAATAATCAGATCTGCACGCTTCCCCTTCTCGATCGTCCCCAGATCCTTCTCCATGTTCATAACTCTGGCCGGAACTATCGTGGCGGCCTGCAACGCCTCCATGGGAGTAAAGCCCGCCTGGACATAGAGCTCGATCTCCCGGTGGAGACTGTGCCCGGGCACCGATTGATCAGTCCCCGTCACTATCGTTATCGCGCCACGATGCAGAACTCCCATGATACGCAGTTCCTTCTGGAACACCTTTTCCATGAGCTCCGAATAGGGGGAAGGGGGATCGACCTCGAGAAGCTGCGCTGCAAGTTCCGGCGGCACTTTGGTCACCCCGGGCTCGAAGCTGGCAGGCGGCTTGGCCGTGCTGGCGGTGGAGAGCTCTGTGAGCACCATTGTGGGGTCGATCACGGTCCCGTGTTTCTTGAAGAAAGCGATCGCCTTCTGGAGCTCCGGAGAATTCGTATCGATGGAGGCGATCGATTCAAGGCGGGCAAACTTCGCGGGATTCGGATGCGGCGGCGGGAGCAGTAAATCGACGACATACGAAAAATGGTTGATTTGATCCTGGCCCGCTTCAACCGCCTGATATGCATTCAAGCCATTCGGCACGTGACCGGTCACCGTCATTCCCAGCCGATGCGCTTCATCGGCGACGACTTTCAGGTTCCCGAGCTTCACCGAGCTGTAAATCTTCATCTGCTGAAATCCCGCCTCGTGGTACCGGCGGGTCCATTCCAGCGCCTGCGCGGGAGTGTCCACCCTGGCCACGCCGAGTGCGTACGGACCTGAGCCGTCGACGATCCCGGCGGCCAGTATGCGCGGGCCCAGGCCGCGGCCGTTTGCGATGGCATCCCGGACCGATGTGATGAATTCAAACTCGTTGCCGCAGTCGCGCACGGTCGTGACGCCGGCGGCGAGGTAAATGGGCCCCCACTCGACCTGTTCGAAATGCGCGTGCATGTCCCAGAGTCCGGGGAGAATCGATTTTCCCCGTGTATCCACCATACTGGCCGTTGCGGGGATCCTGACTCTTGAGCGGGGCCCGGCGGCCGTGATGCGTCCGTTCTCGATAACAACTGCTGCATCTGTCACGGCGGCATTCCCCGTCCCGTCAATCAGTCTCCCTCCCACGAGCGCAATCGTCGTGGCACGGCTCCCGGATATTCCATGTGATAGTTGGGCAAGGGCGGCCATGCCGTCGGTGCCTGCCCGTGCGACGAAAACCCCCAGGGAGCCCTCGTACCGCTCATGCACAGCCTCGAAGTGGTCAAACTCTGCATCCGTGGAGATTGCGGCGATCAGGTTAAGGTCGGAGTCGAACCAGAGCGTCTCCCGCCCCCAGATCAGGCCTTCAACGGTGTATCGTCGCAGCACCTTGCCCTTTCCGTCGATCTCTACTGTGTCATATCCGCGCGGTTCGATCTTTACATTCCCTCCCGGCAGCGTCGCAATTTCCACCGGGGAGCCCTGAGCGGACCAGTAACGCACCAGCAGCATTTGCATTGTAACCGGGGCATAGCCGGCGATCGTGAAGAATCTCGGCGGCGTAACGACCTCCGACCAGCGGTCCCGGTCGCGGATGCGCGTCGTCTCCGGCCCCACCTCCACTGCGTCATCGATCCTTGTAGAGCGAGAAGTTTTCCCCTTGATTTCGAATGACCGGGGGGTAAAATCGGGGGCGCACCGAAACGTGGCACCAAGGGGGACCTGACCTCCGCGGTCAGTGAATTTGAATTTCATCCCGATCGAAAGCGTGTCGGATACGCGTACGATCCGGAAGGTCTCTTCTCCGATACTCTGCTCAAATTTGTGCAGGAGGAACTTCCCCTGTTCGACGACGACTGAGTCGTTTCCTGCACATTCCGCGACATGCAGGGAAGCGAACTGCAGCACAAGTGTGAGTGCGCAAGCCCGCATCCCGATGGCCGGCAATGTCTGTATGTCCCTCATCGGTCTCCCTTTTACCCTCCGGCGTGCAATCATGTCGGCTCCTTCCTCAAGTGTTTTCCCCGCGCCCTGGATCACTTTGATCCCGACGTCATCGCCTTGAGAAAGCCATACATGAAATCAACTCCCTTGTAGAACTCCTGTACCCCGAGGCGTTCATCTCTCCCGTGTGCCCGGACATCATCGATATCGGTAAACATGCCGGAGACCCCGTACACGGGAATCCCGGCAATGCGGAGGGACTTGCCATCGGAGGCGCCTGTGGACATGGTCGGAATGACGAGAACACCGGGCCACATCGTTGCGGTGAGTCTTTCCAGCGTTTCCATCAGATCCTTCCGCAGCGGCGAGAGAGGCCCCCGGGCGGACACGGCGAGCGACGTGACGGTGACCAGCGTGTCCGCAACTACGGATCGGAGCGTCGCCATGACAGTATCCGGGCTGTCGTCGGGGAGCATCCGGCAGTTGATGTTGGCACGTGCGGTTTGCGGCAGCGCATTCTCCGCATGCCCGCCGCGTATCATTGTTGCCACGCATGTCGTACGCATCAGTGCATTGTAGTATGCGGAGGATCGGGCAAGGCGGTTCGCAGCCGCGGTATCGAGGGGGATCTTCGCCATTGCCAGCATATCACTCCGGGTCTGACCCGACTCATGGGCGGCGTTTCGGGCGAAAAAGAGACGCGTGGTCTCATTGAGCGTGATGGGAAAGTCGAACGCAGCGAGGCGGGTAAGTGCTCCTGCCAGCCGGTAGATTGCGTTGTCCTTCACGGGCAGCGAGCTGTGTCCGCCCTTGTTTGTCGCTTCGAGACGGTAGTCAATATAGATTTTCTCACTCGTCTGGACTTCCATCGTAACCGGTTTGCCGTTTTTGATTTCGCCCCCACCTCCGTCAGGGTTAATGCAAAACTCTGCGTCGATAAGGTCCCGGCGGTTGTTAAGGAGCCACTGCACGCCGTTGGCATTCCCGTTCTCTTCATCCTCTGTAAGCGCCACGATGATATCGCGGTTGGGGACATATCCTTCCTGCTTCAGACGAATGAAGTTCGCCACCAGGTCGGCGTCTTCACACTTGATGTCCGTTGTTCCCCGGCCGTAGAAGTATCCGTCTTTTTCGACAAATGTGAACGGATCGATCGACCAATCCTGCCGCAACGCCTCGACAACATCAAGATGCGAGATAAACAGGATTGGACGGAGGACCCCCCTCCCCCTGTAGCGCACGACAAGATTCATGTGCTGGGGCTGGGGTCCGACCAGCTCAATATCGCTTTCGGGGAAGCCTCCACTTCTGAGCCGCGCCGCCATTGCCTCGGCGGCCCTCGTGCTCCCAACGGTTAATGTTGTGTTGATGTCGATCAATTCCTGAAATATGTCCCGTGCCAGTTTGTGGTGTGCACCGAGCGGGCGGAAGCCTTCGGCGGGTTGGGCGACAGCGGCCACCGGGGGACTGGTTATCCCGAGAATGAAGAAGCAGGGGAGGTACAATAACACCTTGTTCATGGGAAACCTGAATGAAGTGCGTGATTAAGACGGCATGAAGCGTCACCGGTACGCCTGCAAGTTAAGTGCGGAAAGGCGAAAATCAAAGTGGGGGGACGGAAGACTTTCAATAAGGAAGCAGGCTGGTTAGTAAGAGATGGTTTGAGTAGATTAAATCGTTAAAGGCGGAGGACTGTAATGCTCTTAAGACTGATGAGGACACCAGGAATCTTCCTGACAGGGTTATTCACCTGCACAATAGGTCCGTTGAATATCTTTGGCCAAACGGGCGGCAGTCTCAACAGTCAACAAGTTGTCATCGAGTGGCCGAATATCCAGTCCAAAGGGACCATTGAAGTTCTGAACGGGAAACTATTGAAGATCGACATTGTCAAAGGGAAAGGACAGGTTGACCGGGACTCGTTCGAATTCGACTCGAAGGACAATGTCCGCATCCTCGCTTCGTTGACAAATGTCAGGGATAACCCGGGGAGTGACCCTACTATTGTGTCTGTCAGGACCGATCACAACCCATTCTCCTTTTTTCTTAGAGATGTGAGCAAGGATTTCCCGATCTATATCCCGGAATATCGTGTTGTGGTAACGACCTCTGATGATATGCGCTCGTACGGTCAGATCGAAACAGCCCTCAGGAAGCGCAATGGAAAGACCAGGCTGCAGCAGATCGAGAATCAACCGGAAGAATCCTTTGATTCTGCCGCCGTACGTACGCGAAATCAACCGTGTCCCACCTGGCTGGGATTGAGCCGGGATATGCGCATCTTCGACTTATCCGATAACCGGACGTACCCCGGCAGTGAAATGAACTTCATCACACCCCGCAATTCATCTGCCCAGGTTACACTGCCTGAATTTGAGAACAAAACCCTGGCATTTGGATATCTTGTCGGGCGCGGGCAGGGCGTTGCAGTAAGTACCTCCCGGCGATTGGAGGAGGGGGTGCTTCCCATTCTCCATTCTACACTGACCGATGACGATGTTGAGTATCGATCTACCGCATTTGTGTCGCTGGAGAAATCTCCTTTAACCTCTCGAACCCGCATTGGCACCGATTGGCTGGTGGCAGATGACTACAGCATCGGACATATGCTGACGAAGGAACAGGAAGAGCTGGTGAAACCGAGGCTCGAGGCGGAAAAAGACAAGACTGAATCAACCGTATTGTATTTTCGCAGTGAAGCGGTCAATAAGGCCGCAGTCCCCCGTTATGCCTGGTTCAAGACGGTGCGCCCCGTCGTAGGTCAGTGGACGAACGTTGACTATTCCCTGGACAGGGAAACCGGGTTCTCTTCCTTCTCATCCGGCAGCGTCTTCGGTATCTCGAGATTAAATGGACTTCCTCTGCATGATGAAGAGATTGCCGTGCTGGTAAATCCCGGCGAAAAAGCGGTGTTTGAATTTGTTGTGCCACACAGCCCGATTTCGAAAGAGAGAGCGCTGAATTTGTCAAAGCAATCATTTGACCTGAGACACGATGAATGCAGGCGATTCTGGAAAGAGAAATTGGACAAGGCTGCTCAGATAAGTGTTCCTGAGCGGAGAATTGATGAGATGATTCATGCGGGACTGTTGCAGCTGGACATGATTACCTATGGGAATGAACCCGATGGTACGCTCGCCCCAACAATCGGGATCTATTCTCCCATCGGCACCGAAAGTTCTCCCATCATCCAGTTCTACAATTCCATGGGATTGCCTGATATCGCCCGCAGGTCCCTGATGTTCTTCCTTGAAAAGCAGCACGATGATGGGATGATCCAGAATTTCGGCGGATACATGGTGGAAACCGGTGCTGCGCTGTGGAGCATGGGTGAGTACTTTCGCTACACAAGGGACAGGGAATGGGTGAAAACGGTCGAGCCGAAATTGCTCAAGGCAAGCGAATTCCTGCTCCGATGGAGAGAGGAGTATAAGAAAGCAGAGCTGGAAGGGAAGGGTTATGGAATGATCGCGGGGAAGGTCGCTGATCCTAATGACCCCTTCCATCAGTATATGCTGAACGCTTATGCCTATCTGGGAATCAGCCGCGTGGCGGAAATGCTGAAAGACGTGGACAGTGTTCAATCAAAGAGAGTGGGGCAGGAAGCTGAAGCGTGGAGGCAGGACATCCGCGCCTCATTAATGCACAGCATCTCCTATTCGCCGGTTGTCCCTCTCGGCGATGGCAGATGGACTCCTACCGTCCCCCCCTGGACCGAGGCGATTGGGCCGAGGGCGCTCCACATCAAGTCGGAATCCTATTTCTCGCATGGAACCGTTACCACACCCGATGTCTTGCTGGGTCCGCTATATCTTGTCTTTTGTGAAGTGCTTGCGCCTGAGGATCAGGTTTCAAGAATGATGCTGGACTATCACAGTGAATTGTTTTATCAAAACAACGCGGCGTTCAGCCAGCCATATTACAGCCGTCATGACTGGGTTCAGTTGAAGCTCGGCCTGGTACGGCCGTTTCTGAAGACCTATTACAATACTGTTTCGGCCCTCGCCGATCGTGAAACCTACACTTTCTGGGAACATNNCGCAAATGGATGGAAGACGGGAAGCGGATCACACTGAACAATGTGGGCAGCTATTTTGGCCCGGTCTCTCTCCGGGTGAATGCGAAGACGAAAGCAGGATTCATTGAAGCGGCCATCTCCTGCAATTCCAAGTTCAAGCCTCAGAATGTGATCATTCGTCTTCCTCATCCCGAAGGGAAAAGAGCGGTCAAGGTTTCGGGCGGGACCTACGACCCCGTTACGGAATCGATACTGATAAAAGACTTCAATGGAATGGCGAATGTAAGAGCGGATTATTGATACCGACTGATTAAACAGGATATGAAAATCCAACTCGCGGTGCCGCACACGCTGCTTGGCCGTGTGATTACCACCCTTCTCGTTGTTCTTGGCGTGACTGTGATTGCTTTCTTTTTTGCGGCCATCCTGATTGTCGTGGCTGTTGCCGCGGTAATCTGGTTCATCCGGTCTGCGATTACCGGCAGGAAAGCGCCGACAATAATTAGGCCTGATGAGGAAGATGCGGAATACGAGGTGTTGCCGGAGGACGTGCGCCCTCAGAACGCGGGAGGAAATCGCCTGTTGCCCGGGAACCCGGCATCGGGCGAACCGTCGCGTGAAAACGGATCAAAATCCCGGCCGCTCTGAGGCGCCTAGTTCTTTGCCAGCCAATCAAGCGCGTCCCGCCTGGTACTGAATACCCTGTGGTTCGATCTTCTGGTCACAAAGAGCAGCCCCTTGAAGAAGGGCGACAGCACCGGACCCAGGCCTACAAATGCAACCGATTTCATATACGGTCCGTTGCTCCTGGACATCTTCTTCATGGTCTCCCTCACGCCCCTTTCCAGGGGCCGACCGGAGAGATCCAACACCCCTCGAATTGAATGGGGCTCCCCGCTTGACCGGACAAGTTGCATTGCCTCTTCGCCGGCCTCACCCACGGTGAGTTTGCCGCTGTCATTCGAAAAGTCTATCAGGAGTATTCTCTCACCATGATGCTCAACGAATTTCACATCGGGCATAATAAAATCCTCTCTGTTTTCAATGACTGCTGCGTTGGAGCCCCCCATGCGGGCAGGAGATTGAAGGTTTTCTGCGTCTCCTTTGAAGCCCTCAATTTCCCCTTCCCGTAAGACGAATCACCAATCGACGCGTAACGTGACAAAGCCCATCGGGGGAACGATGACTTCCCTCTTCCCGTCCCTCTTTCCCGGATCCTCCCCCTGATCGCATATCATGACAGACCTGGGCGCACGCGCTGGCCATGAGAGTTTCGCCGGTTCATCCTTATCAGAGAACGACCGGAGACGAAGTATCGCTCCCTTGCCATCGGCAGTCGATTTGAGAATCGTGACTGCGATATGGGGATTGGCAATGGCCAGGAGCGGCTCTGAAACCGGGTTCCTGTCTGCGGCAAGAGAGAGAAGAGGTTGACACTGTTCCACACCGAATCGATTCGCAGCGGCCGCGTCATATCTTTCGTGAAGCAGGATGCGGTAACGGAAAGCGACAGGCCCCTCCTGCGTCAACGGTGTGTTTGTGAACCAGTGGTTGTTCATAACCCATGAGTAGAGCGTGGAACTCGGTGTCAGGTGTGAGGGCCACACGTCCCCCTTCCCATCCCAGCCGGCGGTGTTGTTCGCGCTGATGCTCCCGCTCTCAAAGAGGGGGGCGTCGGGAGAACACCAGGTGACGCCCGCCGTATCGTTTGACACGTCCACAAAATGCTCCGCTGTCGTCCACGCTCGATTGGCGGCCGGCCATTGATCCTCTCCCAGCCGCATCACCCCCCATGGAATGTCAACACGTGTCCTGCCGCCCGGGACGGCAAATCCAAAACCGAAGTGAACGCCGTCTTTGGCAAGAAGGGGGAGCTTGTCCACGACATTGGTGATTTCAACCCATGGCTCGCCCGAGATCAGGCGCACCGAGCGGGTGAGCGAGCGGCAGCCGGGGGCTCTGGAGAGTACCTGCACTTCTCCGACAAGAGGGCCGGATTCCTTGAGTGAAATGGAAATGACTGTGTCCGGCCTCGCATCCCCCGCACCCCTGGCGGGCTGCCAGCGGAACGCATTGAGTCCACCGTTGACTTCTGCGTCGGCGAAATTCCGGCCGGAGGCCTTTTCCACCATGTGCACGATGTTGCCGGTCCTCCGGTCCAGGAGAACTTGCACCGTTCCGTTGTCAAGCAATGTATCCGCGAATCTGCAACTCCCCCCGGTCGAACACTTCCCTGCCACCACACGGTAGTGCCGCGAGCCGAAAGCGGGAACATCCGGTGAGAGAAATACCAGATCTCCGGTTGAGAGCCGCTGGGAGATCACCTCGCGCCCCTGGTCATCGACCACACGGTCGCCGCTCTGGCTCTCTGCCGGCGAGAGCGTTACCACTCCGCCGTGTTGCCATGAGTTCGTGTTTATAACGGCCACGCCTCCGTGTGACGGACCCTCAATCGGCCCCAGCGCGCCGTTGGACTTGTCGGAGGCCGGCGCAAGCGCGTCGTCGAGCAGCGATTGGCTTCGGAATTCCGCCTCCTGGAAATAGCGTTGCTTGCCCCTCCAGATCGCATCCTGGAAGTAGGGTTCGCCCGGGTTCTCGGTTGCGAATGTGTGCTCCGTGCACATCACCATATTCCGCCATGCCTCGTCGAAATCAGCCCGCGGTGCGGGCTCCCCGGGGCGCAGCATAGGCCACACGGTTTCCGCCTGCACCAGTCGCTCCCTGGCGTTCAGGCACATGCGGGTTTGCTTTGCCATGGTCCCGAAGCTATCGGTCCAGTATTCGCTGAAATCACCTCTGACAACCGGGAGCGAGTCCCCGTACCGCTTTTCAATCGACTGCATGATAGTGTGTGCGCTGGAGATGACCAGGTGCGGGTATGCGTACTCTTTGTTCCATGATTTGACGGCGTCCGGCAGATCGGCGTCCAGCAGCGCGTTGTCCCACATTGCCCAGGTGACGACGAAGATATCGTACGGAAAGTGGGACCTTTCCAACTCGGGCAGCTCGCGGAACAGATGATGGTCAAGGAAGTCGGCCCTCGGGCTGTCGGTCCTGATGACCTCGGGGATCTTTGACCTGTCCCGTTGGCCAAACCACGGCCGGCCGGTTTTTCGGCCTTTCTCCAAACCCACGCCGTATGTGCCGGCATTTAAAAAGAGCACCTTCGATTTTCCGTCCTGTCCGACCCACCAGAACGGCCTGTAGCGAAAGGTGGAAACCATGCTGTCATTTCCGCGTGTGCCGTTTGGCATCATCATGACGTAGCGGATCCCNNGGCATCATCATGACGTAGCGGACCCCTTCATGAGCCATCACCTGCACCAGTCCCCACGCCATCCCCGGAACGTCCACCTGCACGTACGTATCTATCTGCTTGCCGGTCAGTTGAGCTGCTTCTCTGCCGGCTCCCAGGCTTTGAATCATCTCCTCATCAGTGCATGCAGTCGTCAGTTGGTTTACGTACGCGGCATCAAGACACAGCTCACCCCGCTGGACGGCCCTTATGAGGCGTTTCCTTTGATCGGGTGCGGCGGATGCATAGTAACGCTCAAACGGCCACATGACCTCGGTGTTCCACAGGTAGCGAGCCCCTTCGGGGTAATTGCGCGTGGCTTCGGCCAGCCTGATTCCCTGATCGATGTTTCGCTTGTGTATGAACTCGACGTTCGCCTGCGTGTTGGAGTAGCCGATGTCCACATGCGAATGAGGATAGACGTAGACTGTCCAGTGCCGCATGGGGGGGACATGGACGGTCTTTTCCAGTCGATCCTCTCCCTGTCGCAGTATCAGTCTGACCTGCGACTCCTCCTTCACGCCGACGTCAGGAGGGAGCAAAACCGCGGCAGAATCCAGACCCACGGCATTTGCCTTCAGTACCATGGCTTCGGATTTCCTGTCGGCGAGAATCTCAAGGTTCGCCGCGCCGTACAATTTTGAACCTCTGAACCTCAGGAGAATCTCCCTGCCGGGTTTGCCGTCGGGGCGGTGTCTGTAGTAGGGTTTGACCGTACACTCGACGCTGTCGGGAAACGCGCGGGTCTGTGGAATTCCACCATAGACTGAATCGAGCCCGAAAATGAAGACCCCGACTGCCGCAATCAGCGAGTGCCACAATATCGGTTTCATTTTTCTCATTTTTCTGTCCTCCAGACCCAATAAGAAGAAAAACAATGATAGAGAAAAGTGATTTGTTGTGCGTCGTCGGGAGAGCCCTGATTGTGTTGACGAACGCATTTGACAATAGAAGAAAATCGAAGTATGCTCTTGCACTGTATGTGCTCTCGGGATCAGCCTGCGCGCCGGGCTGACAGAGGAAAGATCGTTTAATAAGACATTGGAAAACAATGCAAACGCTCGCGCAGCCAAAAGAACACATTTTCCATGCAAGCTGCGCCAGAACCCTTCGTTTCTTGCTTCTTCTGTTTTCCATTTCACTTCTCAGAGCCCCGGCCCAGGACCGAACACGCGGCGCAGGGATCTATCCCGGTGATCCGGGTGAGGACTACTCCCCCTCTCAGGCGATCGATTCCGTTCACTACCGCAATCTTGCGCTCCACCGTGCCGCATATCAATCCGGCAGCTATGATTATAACCTCACGGCTCAGCTCATTACTGACGGTATCATTGATTCTACGCTGCCGGGATGGATCGTCACGACGGCGAGCACCGACAGCATCCTCCCCAGGAACGAACGGGAATCGGTCCTTGACCGGAATCCGATGACCCGAAACACACTCGATGGGCCGCGGGCCTGGCTTCAGGTGGAGCTGGCGGGCAACTCCCCTCTCCCGGCTCTGGATAGTCTTTGTGTGTCGGGAACCGTCTTGACCGATAGTCTCCCGGCCAGGCACTGGGAAGTTTCCATCAGCGGTTCGGCTGACGGAGCAAATTGGAGTGTCCTGGGAAGGGCAGGGGGCGAAGCATTGCCCGGCGACACGCTGACTGGGTTTCTCCGGAGAGTCTGGCCTCGAAATCTTCGCTCGGTTAACCTCCCCTTCAAGCTTGACACAGCCGTCAGGTACAAATTCTACCGTATTCAGGCGAATTCTCCCAATGTCCTGAAGTGGGGCATCGGCGAGCTCGCCATGTACGGCGGCGGAAAGCGCGCCGAGGTGGGCGGCCCCTATCACTTTACCAGCGCGTGGAAAAGTGCCTCCTCGGGGGAAGAGTGGGTCTCAGTGGATCTCGGCGCCGTGTGCACATTTGACAGGATTCTGTTGCACTGGATACGCCGCTCATCAGCGGGTTCCGTCCAGGTATCGCGTGATGCCTCTGCATGGAAGGATATAGCATCACTCGGAGAGGAGCGGGGAAACACGGAGACCATAATCCTGCACGAAAAGGCACGCGGGAGATTCGTGCGCATCCTCATGCAGAAGCCCGCCTCGGTGGAGGGATACATATTGAGCGAATTGGAGGTCTTCGGCACGGGAGGCCCTGTGGCATTCGCGCATCCGATCGCCCGCTCCGGCAGGAACAGAAGGATGGATCTTGCCGGAGGCGCATGGAGGCTCCAGCGCGAATCCCTGGTCTCTGCAAGCGGTGAAACGATTTCTTCTGCCGGATTCCAACCCGGCGACTGGCTTATCGCCACTGTCCCGGGGACCGTTCTTGTGAGCTATCTGAATAGCGGCGCGATCCCCGATCCGAACTTCGCCGATAATCAACTGGCGATCTCCGAATCGTTTTTCTATTCGGATTTCTGGTATCGTGACGAATTCACGGTGCCTCTGCCCCGCACTAAACGGCGGATGCATCTTCATTTCGACGGGATTAACTGGAAGGCGGAAGTATTCCTGAATGGGCACGTACTGGGACTCATCGAGGGGGCTTTCTGCCGGGGCACGTTCGATGTGACGGACATCCTCATTCCCGGGAAGAAAAACGTTCTTGCTGTCCGGATTCTCAAGAACTCCGCACCCGGCTTTGCGACCGAGCAAACACGGTACAGCCCCGATGCGAACGGCGGAGAGCTGGGAGCGGACAATCCCACGTTCCACGCCTCGGTCGGATGGGATTGGATCCCGACGATCCGCGGACGCAATACCGGCATCTGGGGTAATGTGTATCTCAGGGAGAGCGGAGCGGTGACGATCGAGGACCCGTTCGTTTCGGCGACGCTCCCGCTTCCGGACACTTCTTCTGCTGATATACGACTCGCGGTGACGCTGCGCAACAGTGACTCGATGGGCGTTTCGGGGATACTCCGGGGATCCTTCGGCACGATATCCCTTGAACAACCGGTACGCCTTGCCGGACTGGAGACGAAAACAGTTCTCTTCAATTCTCTGACGCACCCGGCCTTGCACATTAAGAGCCCGCGACTCTGGTGGCCGAACGGGTACGGAGCGCAGAACCTCTACAGCGTGAAACTCGAGTTCCTTGTATCGGACGGGGAAACGTCAGACGTACGCTCGATCAAGACCGGCATCAGACAGATGTCGTACTCCGAGCAGGGGGGTGCTCTGAAGATATGGATCAATGGCCGCCGCTTCATCGCCCGGGGAGGAAACTGGGGATTTCCCGAATCGATGCTCCGCTACCGCTCGAGAGAGTACGACATTGCCGTCCGCTATCACAGGGGAATGAACTTCACCATGATCAGGAACTGGGTCGGGCAGACTCCTGATGATGCGTTTTTCGAGGCCTGCGACCGGCACGGAATAATGGTCTGGCAGGATTTCTGGCTTGCGAACCCGTTTGACGGCCCTGACCCGAACGATGCCGGGTTGTTCATGCGGAATGCCGGAGACTTTGTAAGGCGAATTCGCAATCATCCTTCTCTTGCACTGTACGTCGGACGCAACGAGGGGAATCCGCCGGCCGCGATTGATTCCGCGCTGCGAACTTTGCTGTCGCTGGATCATCAGGGAGTGCACTATATCTCGAATTCGGCGTTCGGTGTCGTCAGCGGGGGCGGGCCGTACCGGCGCATGCCCGTGCGGTTCTACTTCGAGAGGCGTTCGACCGACAAACTCCACAGCGAGATGGGAATGCCCGCCCTTGTCTCCTATGAGAGCCTGAGGCGAATGTTGCCCGACTCCGCCCTCTGGCCGCAAAACGCCCTCTGGGGATTGCACGACTTCACGCTGGAGGGGGCGCAGAACGGTAACTCCTTCAACATGGCGGTGGAGGAGACGTTCGGGAAAGTGGACAGCCTTCGTGCGTGGCTTTCCTGCGCACAATGGATAAACTATCAGGGGTACCGGGGGATGTTCGAGGCTCAGAGCAGAAACAGGATGGGTCTCTTACTCTGGATGAGTCATCCTGCGTGGCCCTCACTCGTGTGGCAGACGTACGACTACTGCTTTGAGCCGACAGCGGCATATTTCGGGAGCAAGAAGGCATGCGAGCCTCTCCACGTCCAGTGGAATCCTCTCTCCGACAGCATCGAGGTTGTCAACTACAGCGTCCCGGGCCGATCGCCGCTCACCGTCGAAATGCTGATCCTGGACCCCGACGGAACCGTCCGGTCCAGAAGCCGGGCCCGCGTAGTCTGCCCTGCGGACAGCATCTGCCGCTGCCTCGCCGTCCCCCCTCCGGAGGATTCTTCGGTTATGACGATTCTCCGGCTTACGCTTAAGAAAGACGGCAAAGTCGTATCCGAAAACTGCTACTGGCGGGGGCTGGAACTGAGGGATCGCAAAGGGAATAGAAGAGTTCTGAGTCTGCATCTGGGTGCCGTTACGAAGCAATCGCGTGACAGAGGGACCTGGCAGCTGAGATCAACGGTCACCAACCATACGAAGCATGCAGCACTCACGGTGACGTTGAGCGTTGTGGGAGAGAAAAGCGGGAAACGGATTCTCCCCGCCTTGTATGACGACAACTATTTCTCACTGCTGCCGGGAGAAAGTCGCACCGTCGAAGTCAGCGTGCAGGAGCGTGACAGCGGAGGGGAGAGGCCGGCGGTGACAGTGGAGGGATTGGGAGTGGAGTGACCGTTGTTGTTTCGCTTGCGAATGACTCCTTTCTGTCCTAGATTTGAGTCGCATTCCCTCTCAACTAATGTGAAAGGAAACTCCGATGGCTGCCAAAAAGATCCTGATGCTTGTGGGGGACTACGTTGAAGACTACGAGGTCATGGTTCCCTTCCAGGCTCTCCAGATGGTCGGACATACAGTGCATGCCGTATGTCCGGAGAAAAAAGCCGGTGAATCGGTCCGGACGGCGATCCACGATTTTGTCGGAGACCAAACCTACAAGGAGACGCCCGGTCACAATTTCGTCCTGAATGCGACGTTTGCAGATGTGAAGCCAGAGAACTATGATGCGCTGGTCCTCCCCGGCGGCCGCGCCCCCGAATACCTCAGGCTCAATCCGCGGGTCCTCGAGATTGTACGGCATTTTGCGGAGAAGAAGAAACCGATCGCCGCACTGTGCCACGGACCTCAGATTCTGACCGCCGCCGGAGTTGCCTCGGGAAGATCCATCTCCTGCTATCCCGCTGTCGGCCCCGAGGTGACTGTCGCGGGGGGAAAATACGTTGACATTCCGGTCAACAAGGCTCATGTCGATGGAAACTGGGTATCGGGCCCGGCGTGGCCTGCCCATCCGGAATGGCTTTCGAAGTTCCTCCTGGTGCTGGGAACAAAGATAGAGCTGTAGATCGATTGCCTCAGCTTCTCCGTCCGAGGTCGTTACGATTTTTGGTGTTCATCGGCTCCCTTGCCGGAGTTGTCCTCTCCTGGCACTCTCCGAAGTGGACGCCGAAGTGGACGGAAGACGCGCTGCTCCCCGTCGCGTCAGGGTGCATTGCCGGTGAAGCAATCCTCGGCGTTGTAATTGCCGTTTTGATGGTCTCCGGGGTCTTTGAGCAAGCCGCATTCCGGTACTTGACCTGCAAGCCTCTTCTGTCTGGGGCCACGATTCGGGGATCGGACCCTGCTACTTCCCCGCCAGGTCTATGATAAATGCATATTTCAGCGCCGTCAGTTTCTGGCGCTCGAAGCGGCCAGATTCTCCTGAATGCCCCGCCCCCATGTTCACCTTGAATATCACGGGGTTCTTCCCCGTGTTGTGCTCCCGTACCCTGGCAACCCACTTGGCGGGGGAGAAATACGGAACCTGCGTGTCGTTCAATCCGCCGGTGGCAAGAATCGCGGGATATGCGGCGTCCTTCACGTTGTCGTACGGCGACCAGCTCAGCATGTACTCGTATTGCTCCTTGATGTCCGGGTGACCCCATTCGTCGTATTCAAGCGTTGTGAGCGGAAGGCTTGAGTTCTCCATATCCGTCACGACGTCCATCCATGGCACCTCGGCCAGCACACCGCGGAAAAGGTCCGGCCGCATATTGGTGACGGCCCCCATGAGCATCCCTCCGGCACTGGCTCCGTTGGCGAAGAGCTTCCCCTTTGAGGTGAAATTCTGATCCGACAGGTATTGCGCGCATGCGATAAAGTCGGTGAACGTGTTCTTCTTCTTCAGGACCTTCCCGTCCTCGTACCACTGCCGTCCCATCTCCTGACCCCCGCGTATGTGTGCGATGCCGTAGACGAACCCGCGGTCGAGCAGGCTTATCACCGATGAATTGAAGTACGGTTCCGTGCTCGCGCCGTACGAACCGTATGCGTAAAGAAGCATCGGGTTCGAGCCGTCCCCCTTGAAAAGAGATTTCCTGTACACAATGCTGATCGGAACCTTCACGCCGTCGCCGGCGGTGGCCGCCACCCTTCTTGTCTCGTAAAGCTTGCCGTCGTACCCTCCCCCGACCTTCTCCTGCTTCAGCAGCACCTTTTGCCGTGATGCCAGGTTGTACATGTAGTCCGATCGCGGCGAGGTGAGCGAAGTGTAGACGTAGCGAATACTGTCGAGATTGTACGCATCGGTGGCCGGGTACATGGTCGCGACGTATGCCTCCTCGGCAAAGTCCACGTAATGCGACTCGCTTTTCCCGCGGTCAATGACCAGGATCTGGCTCAGGCCTCCGATCTTCTGCTGCGCCACGATATACTTTGTGAACACGACCGCTCCCTGAAGCAAGGTATCGGGCCTGTGGGGAATGACGTCCTTCCAGTTCCCCATCCCGGGGTTGTGTATTGGCGCGCGGACCAGCTTGAAGTTCTTGGCATCCTTATTGGTATATACGAAAAACTGGTCCCCCTCATGGTCTTCAAGGCTGTAGAGGACGTCGTGCTGACGCGGCTGTACCAGCTCCGGCCGGGCGCCGGGCCGGTCCGCGGCCAGGTAGCGCCATTCACTTGTGAGCGTGCTCTGGCTGGCGATGAAAATGTACTTGTGATCACGCGTCGATGAGAGCCGGACGCTGAATGTGCTGTCCGGCTCGCTGTACACTTCCCTGTCTGAAGCGGGGTCGGCGCCCAGAGCATGCTTCATCACCCTGTACGCGCGGATGGTGTTATCGTTGACGACGTAGAAGAGGGTGGTGTTGTCATTCGCCCATTCGTAGTTGCCGCTGGTGTTGGAAATCACCTCGGGCGAGAGCTTCGACGTCGCGATGTTTTTCATGTAGAGTGCACACTGGCGATTTCCCGTCGTGTCGATTCCGTATGCTAGCAGGCGATTCGACGGGCTCACCGAATATCCGCGGACCATGAATATCTGGTGCCCGGCGGCCATCTGGGGGACGTTGAGGAAGATTTCTTCGCCGGTGGTGAGATCCCCCTTTTTGCGGCAGTAGAAGGGATACTGCTTCCCCTCCTCGTAACGTATATAGTACCAGTAGCCGTTCTCTCTGGTCGGCAGCGACTGGTAATTCTGCTCGATGCGCGCGACGAGTTCGTCGTAGATGGTCTTCTGGAGATTTTCCGTATGCTTGAGCATTGCATCGGTGTACGCATTCTCCGCGCGGAGGTGCTGAATCACGGCGCTGTCTACGCGGTTGTTCAGCCAGTAGTAGTCGTCGGTGCGTTTGTGTCCGTATTCGACAAACTCCGCCGGGACCTTCTTTGTTTTGGGTGGCTCTGGCTGTGAGCAGCCCAGGACAAATACTGAAATGGAGAGGACAACGGGGACGGTGAAATTCTTCATGGCTTTCCTTTCTTTGGGAGGGGACTACAAACTACGAAAGCAAAGTTGGAAAGACAACATCGTTGGAATCAGCGATTCTTCTTGACTTTAGAATGCACCGGTGGTATCATTGCACGAATTGAGAAGCCGCATCTCATGGACCCGCTCCCGGCAAGCCAGTGGCTGCCACTCACGTCAAATGCCGGATCATCCTGTTTTTAGTCATTGCCTGACTGGAAATTCAAACCTTACAGATTGAAGAACCCAACTCCCCGGATGAAAACAATAATGGGGTCATCACAATGAAAAGTGCTGCAGGGGCGGTTGTCCCCACGCCTGAAGAGGCGCATGTTGCGACTATGAGGGAGGCCTCCGGGATTCTGAGTGCTGAGCAGCCTCTCCCGGCGTACGATGACCTGAAGAGACTCATCAAGAACCTCAAGGGTCTGCAAGAGTACGGTACCGCGAGGAAGTTGATAACTCTTGGAATGAAAGGCAATAGTGGGAACGTCTGGCTCACACAGCAATTGGCGCTTTGTACGTACAAAGATGAAGAGATTCTCCCGTCGAAGCGCTTTGCCGATGCGCTGGAGATTCTTGAGACCATCGGGCTGGGTAATCCGGGCAATGTTGATCCAAAGACAATCCCGGAGACACTTGCCCTGGGCGGAGCAGTGTACAAGCGGATGTTCGAATACAGCGGAGTGCTGGACAATCTCTACAGCTCTCTCTCCTTGTACCGCGCAGCGTGGGATTGGGATCCGGCGGTGGATATGGGATACGGCGGCGTAAACGCGGCGTATGTGCTGGATCTTCTCACATCGCGCCTGAAGAGAATCGGCGCGGCCGACGGCGAAGTTCTCCCCGAGGCGAAACGACTGAGCGATGAGGCACAGTTGTTGCGCAAACAGATGGCGGTTCGGGTCACGAAGGCGGGACGAAAAGACCGAAGTCTGCAGAATGAATACTGGTATGCCGCAACACTTGCTGAGATACACTTCGGGCTGCGAAATTACCGGGAGGCCGGGAATTGGTTGTCCAGGGCGAAGAGTCTCCCGGCCGATGAATGGCAGCGACAAACGACGTTCAGGCAGCTGGTGTCCCTGGCGCGGTGGCAGGGTCACATCCCTCCGCAGGACGGAACAAAGCCTTCGCAGTGGAAGGAGCCATGGACAACACTGGCACGATTCTTCGATAACGGGGCAGAGCGTGCCTTCTCCTGCTGGCGGGGGAAAGTGGGTTTGGCCCTTTCCGGCGGGGGTTTTCGTGCGTCCTTTTTCCACCTCGGGGTGATGGCCCGGCTTGCCGAGATGGACGTTTTGCGTTCAGTGGAGGTTCTATCAACGGTCTCAGGGGGGAGCATCCTCGGGGCTCAATACTATCTCGAAGTGCAGAATGCGCTGACGACCAGAACAGATGATGAACTCACCCGCGGCGTCTATGTCGATATTGTGAGCCGGGTGCAGGAACGATTTCTCAGGAGCGTACAGAGAAACCTCCGCATGCGGGCCCTCACGAATTTGCTGTGCAACCTCCGGATGATGCTCCCGAGGGGGTTCGGACTTAAGGCTTACACGCGGAGTCATCGCATGGGAGAGCTCTATGAGTCTGAGATCTACTCCGGGGTGGATGACGGACATCCGGCAGACCGCCCACGGCCGATGTCAGGGCTCCTGATAAACCCGGCTGGCGAGGCGGACCCGCCTCACTTCAAGCCCAAATTCTCCAACTGGCGGCGGCGCGCCAAGGTCCCGGTGCTGCTGCTTAATACGACTTCTCTCAATTCGGGTCACAACTGGCAGTTTACCGCAAGCTGGATGGGTGAGACCCCGGGGTTGGTCGGCGGGGAAGTGGATGCTAATGCCCGATACCGTCGTCTGTATTACCGGCAGGCGCCCCTGGCCGGCTTGCGGGAGTACAGGCTGGGATACGCCGTTGCCGCATCGGCATGCGTCCCCGGGTTGTTCGATCCGCTGGAGATCCGGGGGCTCTACCCGGGACGAACGGTCCGCCTCGTCGACGGCGGCGTCCACGATAACCAGGGCGTTGAGGGACTCCTCGATGAGTCGTGCACGTTCATCCTGTGCAGTGACGCCTCCGGCCAGATGAACGACGTGGCGTCACCTTCCGACGGATTACTGGGCGTGCCTCTCCGTTCAAATTCAATTCTGATGGACCGGGTCCGCGAGGCTGAATACCAGGACCTTCGGGAGCGCACAGAAAACTATTCCCTGCAGGGTCTCTTCTTCATCCATCTCAAGGAGGATCTTGTTCCGGCCGCGCTTGACTGGATTGACTGCCAGGATCCGCGCAAGGAGCCGGCACAGATGAACACAACCTCGTACGGTATCGACCGCGACATTCAGCAGAAGCTTGCTGCTATCCGAACTGACCTCGACTCCTTCACGGAAGTGGAAGCATCGGCCCTCATGCTGAGCGGCTACCTGATGACCGAGAAGAAGTTCCTGAGCCTGGATGAGGAGTACAGGAAGTGGAATGGGGTGGGGAAATGGGGCGGGTTTGACGTCAACGCTCCCCGTGGCACCTGGCCATTCCTGAAACTCGAGGGGATCAGCGCAAAACCCGAGGATAGTTCCGACCTTCGCCGCCATGATCTCGGGAAACAACTCGGCGTCGGTGCCTCGCGGGCATTCAAGGTGTGGAGACTCTCGCACGGGCTTCAGATACTCGGCACAGCAGTTCTCCTGGCTGTCGCGGGGAGTTTGGTAACGCTGGTGTACCGCAGCTGGGACGTTAACGTCGGGTTCGGCCCCTGGAGTCTCGGGACGATCATTATCTGGATTCTCATTCTTGGGGCCGGCCTGCTTTACCCGACCCTGCAATTTCTCAGTCCACAGAGTGCCATGAAAACCTGGGCGGTGAAATTGGCTCTCGGCATTCTGGGCTGGGTTGCGTCAAATATTCATCTGAGGCTGTTCGACCCGGTGTTTCTCCGCCGCGGGAAACTCGATCGGCTATTCAGGCTGCCGCCTGATTAGGCATTTGAAATCGAGCGGGATTCCCATAGATTGTATTTCCTGGCATCATGTGCTCCAATTATGCAGCCTGGTTGCCGTTCCTTGGGCGCCTCTCTCGCCCCTGGTGACGGGCTGCAAAGGGAAGGGTTCAGAATGAACGAACGCGCGGACCAGGGCGGCCGTCTCCTCAGCCAGGAGCAGGTCACGCAAGCGATTGCCATACTTCACGAAGAGCGACGCGCGCATCCGATAACTCCGAAACAGATGAAGTCCTTCCGTCTGTTCAGAGTGTCCTTCTGGGTTTTCTGGGTGCTGTACGGGTGCTGGTTAGTCGGCGTGCTCATGGTAGATCTGGGGCCAAATCCGGCTCCTGGATTCAAGATTACGGAAGCGCTGAACATTATTCTGTTTCTGGCGCTTGTTCTCTGTTGCTTGCCGCTTCTTATCTCAATCCGGGGGACCTGGTCCCTCTTCCGGCAGACCTGGCAGCAGTTTCGGCTTGCCCGGAAGACGGGGCTCTGGCGGATCCTGAAAATGAAGCCCCGGCGTCCCTGGTGGGCGCGATTGATGCTCTGGATCATGATGATAATTGCCCTCTGCTCGTTGCCGATGTTCGTCATGACCGCTATGGCCGTCCCGGTGGCCGGGTGGTTGATGCCGCTCGCGATTCCGCTGTACATATTTGTTCATTACGCGGGACCGCGTATCGAATTACTTGATGATGCTCGCGAGCTGCAGAATTTGCTGGAGCACAAGGCAGACGCACCCGAAGCAGGCGCGCCCGGGGGATTGACGAAGGATTTCGTTCAGATTCCCTCAGGCGACTTCGAGAAATTGGCGCGTATTGAAGACGCGCAAATACAGCGCCGGCGGGCGGAAGCGATTGAAGCGGTGGCTGAGGAGAAGCCGGCGTACTCGCTGTTGAAGAGTCGCACGGTTCTTAGCGACACGTCGAAACTCGATTGGGAGACGCGGCTTCGCGTTGAGAGCCGCTCCAGTAAACTGGCGGCGGATCCGAACCCTCCCGAGGCGATCCGGGAGCCAGGTGGAAGAACCTGGCACCTTCCCGTGCCCGGAACGACCGTCGAAATTCTTTACGTTGTCGACAAAGATGCGCAACGGGTCGAATTGATGTCTCTGGGATCAATCGAACAAGAAGTTCCATCCCTCGGAGAAGGGGGGACACCACATGCCTGAGCAGACGACTGAATTCCAGAGGTATGCTGAGCAGTTCCTCGACTCTGCCCAGAAAGCGCAATCGCGATTGCCGCAGCTGGCCCAGGAGCAGCTGAGTCGCCTGCTCGAACAATTCGCGGAAGATCCTTTTCGCTACCCCGATCGCATCGAGGCAATCAACAAGACCGGGGATCTCCTTTACAAGCATCCCGATCCACCCTTCGAGATCACATGCCGGATCGACAGGGAGAAGAGGGTCATTACGTTCATCGACTTCTCTCTTCGCGTCCTCGTCGGCTCGCTCGTGGTAATAAGCTACAGCCATTCCGATGACAAATCGCGACTGGAGCTTAAGAAGTTCCTGCAACCTATGGTTCAGCAGGGGAGGATCCGCATCTGGGACGATACGGAGATCGAAGCCGGGGACCGTTGGAGGGCGCAAATCACCGAGTTCCTTGGATCCGCGAGCGCCGCCATTTTTCTCGTGAGCCAGGATTTTCTGGCTTCCAAATTCATTGCTGACCATGAGCTGCCGGTCTTACAGGGTGCAGCCAATGAACGGGGGGTGCGACTCCTCTGGATCGCGGTGAGACATAGCACTTACGACATGGCAGTCTTTCCCGGAGAGCTGCAGGCTCTCAACGATCCAAAACGGCCATTGTCGAGTTTCTATCGAAAGGCCGATCGCGAGAAGGAACTGGTGATGATTGTTCAGAAAATCGCCAATGCGATTGAGCACGTCGCCGTTGGTACGCCGCCCTGAGAACGAGGAATGAGTTGCGGGAGCGCCGTTGCATCACTTCCTTCACAACGAGCACATCGCATGGAAGGCCGCCGTCGCTACAGAAAAAGGGGAGAGAGAGTCGTTGCCGCCGTGCAGGTGAACCTCGACACGAAGGGACTCGCCTACAGGAAATGGGGAGCGGAGCAACGATGCCAGCCCGGAGATTGGATTGTGGACAACGAGGGAGATGTCTACACGGTCAATCGTGAAGTCTTTGCGCGAACCTATCGCAGAGTCAGCCCGGGGACCTATATCAAAATCACACCTGTCTGGGCTGAAGTTGCGGTGCGGGCGGGATCTGTACCAACCAAAGAAGGGACGTCTTCCTACGAGGCGGGGGATTACCTGGTCTTCAATAATGAAGACGGAACTGACGGCTACTGCATTGATGCAGCCAAATTTGAAGCAATGTACGAACTTGACGAGCGGCGGGAGTGAACAGCACGACATTTGGTGCGACTGCTCCATGATGTCCGGCTTGACCAGCCCCCTCTAGACCGGTCCAATTCGTATATTGGATAATTGGGATCCGTCTTCAGAGGGCGCGCATGCCGGGCGCGAAAGGGGCTCTGGGGACGATCCTGACGGAGGTCCCCCCCCCGTACTTCATCAACGAGGAGGAAGTTCCGCGCACGGGCGTCACGGTGCAGCGATCATTCCAGCGTGCGAGGTGGCTGAACGGAGCGACGTTTCTCTGGATCGGGCGTTGCAAGGGACCGGGGAAGGGGGAGGGGTGGAGCAACCTCCAGTTCGACCAGATCGTGGATATTCCGCAGAAGTCGCCTCCCAATTCATAATAGCGTGAACGATGCAGTCAAAAGCGGTGGTTTTCACCGGGCCGAACAGAGTCTCCTTTCAGGCTGTCACGTGTCCCGATCCGGGCCCGACCGACGTCCTGGTACGTATCACCCATTCCTGGATAAGCAATGGCACGGAGGGATCGTACCTACGGGGGGAGCGGTCCGATGGCGACACTCCGTACCGCACCGGAGATCCGCTCCCGTTTCCGGTAATCGCGGGCTACCAGAAGGTTGGAGTGGTCGAACGGGTGGGGGGGGAGGTCGATGATATGCAGGTGGGTGAGACGGTCTTTGCGACGATCGGACGCGTCGAAGGAATGCATCATGACTACGGCGGACATGTTTCTCCCTCCGTCTGTCCGCGCGAACAGATCTGGAAGCTTCCCCCCGGTGCCGATCCGCTTGCATATGCCGGGATGGTCCTTGCGCAAGTTGGTTACAATGGCGGCATGCGTCCGCGGGTTGAGGCAGGCGATCTGGCGCTGGTTTTCGGTGACGGAATGGTCGGGCTCTGGACTGCGCAGACTCTCTCAGCGCGTGGGGTCGAGGTGGTTCTCGCAGGCCGGCATGACGAGCGCCTGGGCCTCTTTGCGAACCGGCCGTTCAGACATGCAGTCAACGTCAGGACAAGTGATTGGAAGGAATACCTGAACTCGCACTTCGCGGACAGACTGCAGGTTGCAGTTGATACTGTGGGCCGGATCGATCTCCTGGAATCGGTTCAGCCGTTCATGCGCAGGTTCGGCCATCTTGTCTCGGCGGGCTTCTACGGCGCGGCTGACCGGCTGGCGCTGCAGCCCCCCCGATATGGCGAGCTCACGATCCACCTGGTTTCAGGCTGGAGGCGCGACAGGATGGACGAAACCCTGCGGATGATTGCGGGGGGATACCTCCAGACGCTTCCCCTGATTACACACCATTTCCCGGTTGCTCATGCGGCAGACGCCTGGAAGCTGATCGAATCGAAGACCGAACCCGTCCTCGGGGTCATTCTGGATTGGTAGCCCGATGCCACCTCTGCCGGCACGGATGCACATTCTCGAGTTCGAAGCCCCTCATCGGGCGGCATGGAATGAAGTTGACATGCCGGTACCAGCACCGGACGAGGTTCTCGTGAAGATCCTCGGCGTTGCTACATGTCCCCAGTGGGACCTGCACATGATGGAAGGGAGGCCGATGTTCCCTGGGGCGCCGCTCGACTATCCTCTCGTGCCGGGTCACCCGGGGCACGAAGCAATGGGTGAGGTGGTTGCGATAGGTGCCGGCGTTCGATCATTCATGCCCGGCATGAGCGTGGCCGCGTGGCGGGACCCCGGCAACAGGCGCATGGGCTGCTACGCCCAGTATGCAGCTCTCCGAGCCGAAGACCTGATCGAAGTGAAAGGTTCACTGAAGGCGGAGGAGATCGCTTCCCTCGAGCTGGCGATGTGCGTTCAGGGATCGTTCGACCGGTTGCGTCAGTGCGGGAGCGTTGAGGGGAAGAGAATTGCAATAGGCGGACTCGGGCCGTCGGGACTGGTCGCCCTGCAGCTCGCCCGCGCGCATGGCGCAAAGACGGTGATCGGACTGGATCCCCTTCTGAAGCGGCGGCAACTGGCCGCGGAACTCGGTGCGGACGAAGTCTGGGACCCCGGAGAATATCAGTGGCCCGGCTCGCGTACCCACCGGGACGCGTTCGATTCATCGCTCGATACCACGGGATTGCCTGTTTCGATCGAAGCGTTGATGGGATCGACCCGCGAGAGTGTGGCGGTTTTCGGTGTGCTCCGCGAGCATGTCCGTTTCGGCCCCGAACAATGGTGGGGGGGCTTTGCCCTCCTCGGATACGGGACTCACACGCGTGCGGCTGCCGGCGAAGCATATCGCCTGATCCTGGAAGGCAAGCTGAATCTGGCCCCCCTCATCAGCGGGCGACTCCCGTTTACGCGGTACGCCGAAGGTGTGGAGAGGCTCCGGACGAAAGAGGCGGTCAAGATCCTGTTTGACCCGTGGGGATGAAATCCGGCGCAGGAAGCGAGGATCTTCTGCTGCCGGCCAAAAAAGAACTGGAGGACCTTCTATGTTCATTCTTGCCCGGACAGCTACCTACGCGACGCTCTTCGTCGGCCTCCTGCTCATCTTCGTGCCAGGTCGGATCCTGGCATGGTCCGGCATCATTCAGCCGGCGGGGATTGGGCTCATTGAGTCGGCTGGAATCGTCGTGTGCTGCGCGGGGGGCGCGCTTGCCCTGTGGTGTGTCGTCGCGTTTGCCCTGGTCGGCAAAGGAACGCCCGCCCCGTTTGATCCGCCCCGGAAGCTGGTCGTCCAGGGTCCCTATCGTTACGTGCGCAACCCGATGTACATCGGGGCGGCGCTCGCGCTCTGCGGGGCCGCCGTCTTCTATCGCTCCATTCCGCTTGTGGCCTACGTCGGCGTGTTTCTCATTGTCACGCACGTGTTCGTGGTGTGGTATGAGGAGCCGGCGCTCGGCCGCCTTTTCGGCGATGACTACCGGGCCTACCGGGCAAAGGTGCGGCGCTGGCTGCCGCTTTGGCCG
The DNA here is from genome assembly GCA_003154425.1 of Ignavibacteriota bacterium. Lineage (GTDB taxonomy): Bacteria > Bacteroidota > Ignavibacteria > UBA10030 > UBA6906 > Fen-1273. The sequence continues at coordinate 5,022 of PMDK01000349.1, read as the reverse complement.
GGGCTCAAGTCATACATTTGATGGGCGAAGGCGATTGCAGGGGGATCAGGATACACGACAATTGTACCTTGACACAGTCGATTATTCTGTTATACTACAGCGTTGCTTCCGTTCTCATTTGCCTTAAATTCCCGGTTTTTCGTAGGAACCCCTGTTGATGAACCTTTACATTCCGGGAAAATTCCTCTTCAGTTTTCTCCTCCCCGAGACATTTCAACCATTTGATTTTTCTGATTTCGCGCCGGCAGATATCCCGTGGCTCTGTTACGCCGGGTTGTTGTCCTGAAATGCCTGCTCGATACCAGCATCCGGCGGAGTTTTCATTACCCCTTAACATGCTTACCAACAATCAGGAAGGAGTCAGTGCTATGAAACAACTCTTTCATACGATGGCGAAAGCGGGTTTTGTGGTCTTCATGATGGTGGTTTTTGCCGCCACCGGATTTCCGCAGGAACAGAAGTTGAAGCCGATCATAGACAAATATGTGGAAATCTGGAATTCGGGAAACGTAAAAGACCTGGACGCGATCATTAACATTCATTTCATACGACGTGCAAATCTCCAGCCGAAAGTTGAAGGTGTTGCGGGGCTGAAAAAGGTCATTGCTGGATTCAGGACTGCATATCCGGATCTCAAAATAGCTGTGGAGGAAGAAATCTACGGGGACAACAAATCTGTTGGTCGTTGGGTGCTGACAGGAACCAATACCGGTCCTGGTGAAATGCCTCCTACGGGAAAGTCTGTCAGGATCTGGGGGGTGTCTACCATTCACTTTGCGCACGGAAAACTCACCGAGGAGTGGGCCAGTTTCGACAACCAATCCTTGATGCAGCAGCTCGGCTTTACGATGAAGCCCCCGGTCGTAATGAAGAAGTGAGGCAGTCGGCGAATCGGACGAACCTGTCGTACACCGCAGGGAGAGTGGGGTGGGCCTCCCTCTTTTGGCGTGACACGGACAATGATACACTGCATACCTACAAACAACCAGGAGGGAACAAGCGCCATGAAACAACGTGTTCATGCAATGTCGAAAGCGGGGTTTGTGCTTCTGCTTATGGTGGTTGTTGCTTCAACAGGATTTCCTCAACAACAGAAGCTGAAACCGATCCTGGACAAATATGTGGAAGCATGGAATACCGGGAACTTTAACGACCTGGACGCGATTATGGATCCACATTTTGTCAGACATTCAAACGACCAGCCTGCCGTTGAAGGTCTCGAGGGGATGCAGAAGGTCATCTCCGGTCTGAGAACTGCCTATCCGGATGTCAAGATAGTCGTCAAAGAAGAGATCGACGCGGAGAATAAATCGGTCTGCCGCTGGACGTTGACAGGGACCAATACCGGCGCCGGCGAAATGCCTCCCACCGGTAAGTCTGTCAAGCAATGGGGGATATCCATTTTCCACTTTTCGGACGGAAAACTCGCCGAGGAATGGGTTGCGTTTGACAACCAATCCTTCCTGCGGCAGCTCGGCTTTACATTGAAACCCCCGGCAGGAATGAAGAAGTAGGGGATCACGCCGCTCGGATTGACCGTTTCGTCACGGCAGGGGGAGGCGGAAGTGCCTCTCCCTGCCGTCGATTTATTTCGATGACATCCACCAGTGCCGCCCGGCCGTCTTCATACAGCGCTCCTTCGGAGCATTCCCCTCCGCTCATCCCGAAGCCCTCGTAGTCGAATATGAACGCGTTATAGCCGGCACGAAGAAAAAGCCCGACGTGTTTCCGGTACGGTTCGATGCTCCCGGAGCGGTCGAGCAGGGAAGGGTCACGCGCTTGACATCGATCGGCTCTTGATGATAAGAGGAAAAAGACCTATCATCGGACTGTTAAGGGTCTTTGACACATGCCTCCTCGTCACTCTGGCGATGGAGGTTTTTTCTTTGGGATCCAGGTGTCCACACGAAGGGAGTGTCTCCATGCCCGGGAATTTCAGAGTCCTCTTTTCCATTTTCGCTCTCCTGCTTCTCACGCAGCCGCGGACCGCCGGCGCTCAGTCGGACAGAGTCGACAGCTGTATCGATGCGCAGATGTCGGTTCGGCATATACCGGGACTTGCGCTGGCCGTGATCCGTGACGGCGTTCCGGTCAAAGTCAGGGGATACGGTCTTGCCAATATCGAACTTAACGTCCCCGTCAGCGCGCAGACCGTTTTTCAATCCGCCTCAATCGGCAAGCAGTTTACCGCGGCACTGGTAATGCTGCTGGTGGAGCAGGGGAAGATCAGACTGGACGAGCCCATCGGCAGGTATCTTCCGAACTCCCCGGGCACCTGGCAGAACGTCACCGTGCGGCACCTTCTCACTCACACCTCGGGAATCACCGACCGAACTACGGACTCCGTCGGGGTCAACTTCAGGTCAGACTACACGGAAGATCAGTTGCTGGAAAAGGCGCAGCATATGCCCCTGGATTTCCGCCCCGGAGAGAAATGGGCGTATAGCAACACGGGGTACGCTCTCCTTGGCATACTTGTTCACAAGGTGAGCGGGAAGTTCTACGGAGATCTGTTGAAACAATACGTATTCCAGCCTCTCTCAATGGAATCCGCCCGTATCATGAGTGACGCAGACATCGTGCCGAATCGGGCCGCAGGCTACCGGCTTGAAAAGGGGGAATGGAAAAATCAGGAATGGGTTTCTCCTTCGCTCAACTCGACCGCCGCCGGCGCGTTGTACCTTTCGATCCTCGATCTCATGAAGTGGGATGCGGCGCTTGCATCCGGGAAGATTCTATCGAAAAGCAGTTTTGAGCAGATGTGGTCGCCGGTCAGGTTGACAAACGACAGTCTCCATCCTTACGGGTTCGGATGGTTTCTTTCCCCGACCAACGGGCGAAAAACCGTCTACCATTCGGGGGGCTGGCAAGGGTTCAATAACTATATTGCCCGTTATGTCGATGACGGGCTTACCGTAATTCTCCTCACCAACCTCCGCCCGGACAATCCCGGCAGGATTGCACAGGCCGTGGCCGGGCTCTATATCCCTGAGCTTGCTGAGAGAAACCCGGGAATCATTCCGGACAGGGACCCGGGATTCAAACCGGTCGTCGAAAGCATCATCGGCAATCCGGACACGCTCTATGTCAAATCCGAACTGTTCACAAAAGAGACCCGCTCACGGGCACAATCCTATTTGAAAACGAACCGGGATCTCTTGAACATGTTCGGGCCGGTTCATTCCGTCGAAATGGTCGGCTATAAGGAGGACGGGAACGGGGCGACACTCCGGTACAGGGTTCGCTACAAAGCGTCATCACGTATCGCCACGATCACGCGGACGAAATCCGGCGAAATATCTTCATTCTCCTCGGCGGCAGAATGAGCTTTGGGATGTTCTTAATGTCAGGCATATCAGTTGTTTGTCTTGCTGGTTTTCGGTAGTATTGACAGGCCAGCGTCGGCGCTCGGTACGGGCGCGCGGCGGACTGGCAAACCCCAACACATCACGCGAGGTCCGGCGATGAAATTGGCCCGTTGTTTTCTCTTCGCCTTCATGGCGATTGTTCTCGTGGGAGGGGAGATGTTTGCGCAGGGGGCTCATCAGATGCAACCCCGGAGAGGAAATGTGAAAAGAGTGGTGACCGTTGTCAATCCGAAAGTCTGGAACGGCCGGGCCCCGGCCCACCTGACGTTCACCGGGACCATATTTGTGAACAATCCCCCCGTCGATGTGGAATACACATGGATCCGAAGCGACGGCGCGAAAGGGGGGGTGCAGAGGGCGACTATCCGGAGTGCGGGAGAGGGATTCACGGACACCTGGGACGTTGGAGCTCCGAAGCAGAGGATGAAGGTGTGGGAACGGCTCGAGGTGGTCTCGCCGAACAGGGCGTCATCCAATCCGGCCGTGGCGACGGTCAATTGCAGGTGAAATCAAAATGACGCGGAAGAAGGAAAAGCTAAGACCCGCCGCGTCAAGATCGTCAAACAGTAAGTCTTCCCGGCCTGCGGTTCATTGACGCGAGACGCGTGAAAGACTCGGGGAAGCACCACCGGATCCTTGTAACGGGTGCCACCGGCTACGTCGGCGGACGACTCCTCACGGCACTTCAGTCCGCCGGACATGATGTCCGGTGTCTGGCCCGGAGACCTGAGTACCTCATGCCCAGGACCAGGCCCCCCACCACCATCGTCACCGGAGACGTCCTGGATGCCGCTTCGCTTGACGGGGTCTTCGAAGGGTGCGATACCGCCTTCTACCTGGTCCATTCCATGGGTTCCGCGGGATCGTTCGAAAAGCAGGATCGCATCGGTTCGACAAACTTCGCAAACGCTGCAGCGCATTCGTCGCTCAAGCGCATCATTTACCTGGGGGGGCTTGCGGGCGATGAAGGTGGATTGTCTCCCCATCTGCGGAGCAGGCTTGAAGTCGGGGAGATACTCCGCACCAGCGGCATCCCCGTGATTGAGCTGCGGGCGTCGATCGTCATCGGTTCGGGGAGCCTCTCGTTCGAGCTGGTGCGCTCTCTGGCCGAACACCTTCCCATCATGCTCGTCCCTCGCTGGGTGAGCGTGCTNNGGAATCGAGGATCTCATCAGCTACCTCTCTGCCTCGATGGATCTCAGCCTTCCCGGGAGTCACGTCATCGAAATCGGCGGGGCGGATGTCGTCTCATACCGTGACCTGATCGTTGAATACGCGCGGCAGCGAGGTCTCCGGCGCCTCCTGATCCCGGTTCCCGTGTTGACGCCGCGCCTGAGCAGCCTCTGGCTGGGCCTCGTCACGC
>PMDK01000349.1:0-200 GCA_003154425.1 Ignavibacteriota bacterium | reverse complement strand
AGCCGGATATTCGATTCGCGTGAGATCACCGTGCGTGTCGGGCCGGAGAAAGCCTTTGAGCCAATCCGGATGCTCGGCGGGAAGAACGGCTGGTATGCGTACGATTTCCTCTGGGGGCTGCGGGGTGTGATGGACCTGCTTGGCGGGGGCGTGGGGATGCGGCGGGGGCGGCCCGAGCGCGAGCTTCGGGTGGGGGACCC
>PMDK01000034.1 GCA_003154425.1 Ignavibacteriota bacterium | reverse complement strand
ACCTTCCGCCACGGGTTCCCCTTTACCTCGCTGAGCTTGCATCCCAGGCGGTCTTCAACCATTGCCGCGAGCATTCTGAGTGTAAAGCCTTGAGGCTTCGAAGCGTCGGCGTCGGCGGCCATTGCCGCCAGCTCCTTTGCCATTGGAAGAAAGTCCCCTTTGTACCAGGGAAGGTGCGTCGCGTACAGTAGTCCGGTTGGGGTGTGGGTGCTGCAGCGTACCTCGTACGGGCCTTCCTTCCAATCCCGGGCATCGATCTCCACTTGTGCCCCCCGTGCTGCCGTCATTGTGAGAACCGCTTTGCCGCCGGGTTGGATCACTTCGACTTTTACGGCGTCGATGGCGGCCCGCTCCCCACCGACATCCGTTTTGAGCGTGAATCCGTCCGATGAGAGCTTGATGAGAGACGGGCCGATTTCTGCCTTCCGGGTCAGGACGGTGCCGGGTTCGAGCACCCTCGCGCAGAAATTGCTTTGGGCGGGGACCTTCACGAGCAGGCTGTTCTCTCCGGCGTTCATTTCCACCTCGACCTGGTCCTCGTCGGGAGTGCTCGAACGCAGGCCATTGCGTGAAAGGACCAATCTGCCGTTGAGCCACAGCCGGATGCCATCGGCGCTTCCGATCGAGAGCATGGCCCTGCCGGCGTTGGGACGCGGGACTTTGGTGAACGCATACGCAACCGCTGCTCCCGCCGGGCCTGGCGCATCGTCGAGGGTCACATCGTCTCCCCAGGATTTCTGGGAATGCCATCGGACCTTTGTTCCGTCGGCCTTCATCTGTTCCTGGCCATCGGAAGGCTGGAGACGGGCCTCTCCGCCTTGTCCCTTGAGGCAGTCGGTCCCCAGTTCGCCCGGGAAGGGACCGGCAATGAGCCAGAGGCGGAGGAAATTGTCTTCCCCGCGTTTCCACGGCATTCGCATCTCGTCTTTGAGCCTGGGAGCAGCCGGCGGGGCCTGGGCCGGGAGGAAGGAAAAACCGAACAGAGCTACGGCAACGACAGTCGCGTATCGGGTGAGGTTCATTTGTGCTTCCTTATTTTGCTTTCTTGCCTGTGTGAGTTCTCCCGTAATCGACCCGGACCTAATTTTCCCTGGTCAGATCGAACCCTCCCTGAAATTGTTCGACGTGGGCACCCGTGACCGCGCCGGCATCGTTTCTACGGAACTTGATAAAGAGGTACATCCCCCTCACGGAAAAATCGTTGTCAGACTCGGCCTGCAGTTCGATTCTTGAGCTGTCAGGGGCAAGGAGCACAATGTGGTCATTCTCCTTCAGGATGCTCACTCTGACTTCAGGGTTCAACCGGTACTTTCCGACGAAGGCACTGAACTTCGACGGATTGACATTCTTCGCGGCACGTGAGTAGACCGACTGCAGGCCGCGTGTATAGCCTTCAGGTTTGCTCCCCGCATGCCCCATCCCTTCGAGGACCCTTGTTTCAATCTGCAAGTCCTGGTAGTTGCGCGACTTCAACCGGTCCACGAATTTCCCGAACATTGCTTCACTTCCTTCAAGAGCAGATACCGCCATGAACACCCTGGCGGGGAGTCGGGGGTGCTGCGTGTGGAAGGACTCCTCGTATGAATCCAAAATGTTGTTGTCCCACATGAGCGCGGGGCTCGTCAGGACGTACCGGGTGAAAAGTTCAGTCTCGTGAAACATGGTGTACAGTGTGAAGAGCCCTCCGAGCGAGCTCCCCATGAGTGCCCGGTCCTTTTTGTCGGTCCGGTAATGTGAATCGATATACGGGATCAATTCTCCCTTGATGGATGCAAGGAATTGCGGCGCGTTTCCCGTGTACGGGACCTGTTTGATTGACGTCGGCGTGAGGTCCCGTGTCCTGAGGCTGTCGTAGTTCGGATGTTCCCCTCCCCAGGTGATTCCNNGTAGTCCCGTCCGACGATCGAAGAATGGATCGTGAGGCGTTGCGTCCCCGGTAATTCCACTTGCCGCGGAGATGTCTTGTCACCATCTCGTCCGGTGCCTTCGCTCGCCGGACTGGCCAGTGAAGGTGCCGCACAGAGCAGTATCGCTCCGGCAGCAATGAGCAGCCTGTGCAATGTGGTCATGGTAGATCCTCGGGATTGAAGGGGAAATCGGGAGAGTGTCCTTTGAGGTGTACGTCGATGCGCGGTCGAAGTTCCACCCCCGGCTCCTCCCGTTCTCGGTACTGCGCAAATCGTGTCCAGGTTTGAAATAATCGCGTCGAATGCTAGAAATTGTCACAGTTGCGATAAGCGGCGATAATTGCTTTCTCCCCTTCTTTCCCGGGAAGGCTCTTTCCGTGCTCCATGCAAAGTACGCCGTCATATCCCTTGCTGTGAATATGCTTGAAAATCGTCAGATAATTCAGTTCGCCGGTGCCGGGTTCATTCCGGCCGGGTGTATCGCCGAGGTGAAAAGCTTTGATCTCCTGCCAGCATGCGTCGATGTTCGGGAGGATATTCCCTTCCGTGATCTGCTGATGATAGATGTCATCAACAATCTTGCAGTGTGGGCTTCCAACCGCGCGGACGATCTCGTATGCCTGCGACATTTTGGTCAAAAACAATCCAGGATGATCCTTGGGATTCAAAGGCTCAATCACGATCACCAGTCCG
>PMDK01000280.1 GCA_003154425.1 Ignavibacteriota bacterium | reverse complement strand
ATGCTGACGAATCTTGCTGTCGTCGAAGTCCCCGGGACCGCCCGTGTATGCGATGTATCCTGCGGGTTGGGGGTCTCCGTGGCTTGACATTGGTTCGCATTTTGCATAGTATGTCGACAATTCATCGACATACTACGCAAAAGTGATTTTGGTGGTACCCCAACGGCAATCATCCCGAAAACGTCCCGACGCAACTTCCCAAGCGCTTCTCCCGCTTCGGTTGAGGGAAGCTATCCCCTCCGAAGAGTTCGACTATCCCGTCCTGATACACGCACTGGCATCGTTTGCCGCGCCCCGTGACAAGATCACCGATCTGCTGAAGAAGGGGATTGTCGTCCGGATAAAGAAGGGGATCTATGTTTTCGGCTCACTTCTGCGACGGCGGCCAATATCCCGCGAAGTCCTGGGAAACCTGCTCTTCGGTCCGTCGTATCTCTCGCTCGACTTCGCGCTTCAACACCACGGTCTCATTCCCGAGGGGGTCGAAATCGTGAGCAGTGTGACAACCGGCCGTTCACGAAAATTCACAACACCCGTCGGAACGTTTACCTACATGATGATTCCCCTTAAGGCGTTCCGGACCGGAACAGATCTGGTTCAATCCGAAGGAGGGCTATCATATTATATGGCGACCCCGGAAAAGGCGCTCGCCGATAAGCTCGCGCTGGAAAGGGGTCTGGTCGTGGCGAATGAGACAGAAATGAAAACATATCTTCTCGATCACCTTCGGGTTCCGGAAGATGCATTTGGCCGGCTCGACAAGGCACGAATGAAGCGTATTGAAGTTGCGTATGGAACGCGCCGGATTGCGCTTCTCGCTCAGGTTGTCGCCCATTTCCCAAGAGCAAAAGGAAAGAGGCGTTAATGCAGGAAGCCGTCCAGCGCATGCTCGACCGCTACAATGTCCGGTCGCAGGACGAATCTCTTCGGGCTTTGCGTGAGATTCTGCAGGAGTGCGCCCTTCTTGGGCTATGGCGCGCCAGGTTCTTCGAGCATGCCGCATTTTATGGTGGCACCGCGTTGCGCATACTCCACGGCATGGAGCGGTTCTCCGAGGACCTGGATTTCACGTTGATGAAGCCAGAACCAGGGTTCTCTCTTGCAGCGTTCACTGTTGCTCTGCGCAATGAACTGCTTGCCCTCGGATTTGATGTCACTGCGGATATTCGTAACAAGCGTGCGTCCTCACCCGTTGATTCGGCATTTCTCAAAGGCAATACCCGATCTCTCCTGCTGAAAATCGGCGTGCCGCTCGGCACGGCTGCGCTGATTCCGGGAATTCAAACAATCAAGATCAAGCTCGAGGTTGATCGCGACCCGCCTGCCGGATTTTCGACAGAGTCACGCTATCTCCTGCTCCCAATCCCGTTTCCCATCCGCGTATGCACCTTGCCGGACCTTTTTGCCGGGAAGATGCACGCACTCCTCTTCCGCCGATGGAAGAACCGGGTGAAGGGGCGCGACTGGTTTGATTTCGTCTGGTTTATAAGTCACCATCCGGATCTCCACCTCGCTCACCTTGAGCAGCGTATGCGGCAGACTGGTAACTGGACCGAACGTCATTCGCTCACACCTGATCGTTTCAACGAGTTGTTGTCGCGGACGATCGCGCAACTCGATGTCGAGCAAGCCCGGCGAGAAGTGCGACCCTTCCTCAAAGATCCTCGCGCTATTGATGTCTGGTCGCACGAGTTCTTCCATGCATTGACAGGTCGTATTCGGTTTGTGGTGGAGGGGAAATCGTGAAGATCACCGAACAGGCGGAATACGTCGGTGCGAGAGCGAAGGTGCAATCAGGTCTCTTCACTTGAGTCCAGCATCGCCGAAAAGCTCCAATCCCTCGCAAGGTTGGGTCTGCTGACGAGCCGGGTTTGGAGCAGGAATCCTGGTGCGTCAGGAGGTGGAAAGCCCCTCCCCGGTGATCCGAATATCTACGACATGCTCGTGGCGCGGCCCGACAAGGTGAAATGATGAGGGGTCTGCCTCCCCGTCGACGCGGGGTTTCTCTCGAGCGGGTTCACCCCGCCCCGGTAGTCCAGGTTCTCCGGGCCCCCCGGCTCCCCGAAAGCCTCAGCCGATTGTAAATGCGCGCCGCGGGCTCGTTTCCGTCAGCAGTGAGAACTCCGCTTCGCTGAACCCTTCCGCGATGAACTTCGTCCGGAACCCTGTCAGGAGATACTCAAATGGCCTGCGCGAGCCGTCGGCGGTGAATGCGTTCCCGTCGTGCGAGAGGAGGACGCGGTCGAGCAGCCCCTCCCTCTTCATGAGGCGGAGCGTCGCAAGGTTCGCTTCATCTCGTTCGGGGTGGATGCCGTCGAGGGAAATCCAGGCCCCGTCACGCGCGGCACGAACAAGTTGCCGCTGATCCTGCACGAGGTGCGCATGCACCCAGACCCAGGCACCGGGATGAACCCCCTCCGCTCTCAGGATTGCGAGGATCTCCCGGACGGCCAGCGGGTTGTTTCCCGTGTGCGTCTGGATCAGCAAACCGGTCCTCCGGTGGGTCCGGGCGGCCGCGGCCACCAGCGTCCGGTCGGTCGGTGAAAGCCGGTTGTCCTCGACCCCGGTCTTTATAAACCCCGGCCGGATTCCGGTCCCGTCGATCCCCCCCTCCCACTCCGCCACCCATGCGTCGGCAACGCCGTCGATGCCGAGCGCCTCAATCCCCTCGGGGAGGTAGCGCCCGCCGGCAGCACCGTAATAGCCGGTGTTTGTGATGATGGCGATCCCGGACTCACCGGAGATTCGCCGGAGGAGGTCCGCTCGGCGGCCGATCCAGGCGGAGGTGCAGTCTGCGATTGCCGCGCACCCGAGGGACCCCAGACCCCGAAGGTACGGAACGACAGACGCGACCAGGCGCTCCTCATCGTAGTCGACCCACCGGGAGCGTTCCCGGCCGAACACGGACATGATGTGCTCGTGCGGCAGAAAAATCCCGGGGAGCGGGAGCTCGACCGGACCCGTGACGGACATGACGACGGGCATCACTCCTCCTTGCAGCACTCGTACGGGATCTGACCCATCTAGTGCTGTTCCAGCTGAGAAGCATCGCGGCCGTCATCCACGTCGCGCAGGAGGAATGTGCACGCCGCCGCCACACCCAGCGAACACCCGCCGAGGAGTATCGCGTTCATCGGATTCCCGCCGAGCAGGTTCTTCATCAGGACCCCCAGCCCTGCCGATGCGAGTATCTGCGGCAGGACGATGAAGAAATTGAACACCCCCATGTAGAAACCCATCTTCTCCGCCGCGATGACGTTCGAGAGCATCGCGTACGGCATCGAGAGTATGCTCGCCCAGGCAAT
>PMDK01000089.1 GCA_003154425.1 Ignavibacteriota bacterium | reverse complement strand
AACCGGGGGGCCGAGCGAAGCGCTCGGCAGCCAGGGAGGGGATAAGATCGTCCGGATCAACGACAGCTCGGCTGTCGGCATCACGCAGGACGGAGTGCAGAAAAAGCTGCGCGGCCCGAAGGGGAGCAAGGTGAAGGTCTCCATCGTCCGATCGGGGATCAGGGGGCTGCTCGACTTCGAGATCACGCGGGACAAGATCCCGATCTATACGATCGATGCCTCGTTTATGATCGACGGCCAGACCGGGTACGTCAGCGTCAACCGATTCGCGGCAAAGACCCATGATGAGTTCCTGGCCGCTCTGACGAAGCTTTCGGGAGAAGGGATGAAGCGCCTCGTGCTCGATCTCCGTTCCAATCCCGGCGGTTACCTCGAACAGGCCTACAAGCTCGTCGACGAAATGATGCCGCGGGGGCGCAAAATCGTCTTCACGAAGGGGCGGAGGCCGGAATTCGACGATGAGTACGTTTCTTCAGGGGCCGGTAAATTCAAAGACGTGACGTTGATCATACTCGTCAACGCGAGTTCCGCCTCGGCCAGTGAGATCGTCGCCGGCGCCGTTCAGGACTGGGACAGGGGGTTGATTATCGGCGAGACGACGTTCGGCAAGGGACTCGTCCAGCGCCAGTTCGATCTGAAGGACGGCTCCGCGTTCCGGCTGACCACCGCCCGCTACTACACGCCGAGCGGCAGGCTCATCCAGCGCCCCTATGACCATGACAAGGTCAAATACGCCCGCGCGGCGTACGAGCGTGTCGAGACCGAGGGAGAAAACGTCTCACACTCGGAGGAACGCGATTCGACGCGCCCGACATTCAAGACGATGGGGGGACGCATCGTGTACGGAGGGGGAGGGATCACGCCGGACTATATCGTGAAGTCCGACCACCTGACGGAATATACAGTCCAGCTCCGCAGCCGGAACGTCTTCCTTCAGTTTGCGGACAAGTACCTGGACAGGCACGGGACCGAGCTGAAATCCCGGTACGGGAAAAACGCGGGGAAGTTCGCGGAGGAGTTCGAGGTGACGGGTGCGATGCTCGCGGAGATACAGTCGCTTGGGAAAGCGGCCGGCGCGACATTCAAGCAGGAGGATTTTGACAAGGACCTCCGCTATATCAAAGCGTTCACACGGGCGTTTATCGCGCGCAGCCTCTGGGGGAACGAGGGCTCCTCCCGCGTGATGCTCAGGGAGGACGGCCAGTTCCGCAAGGCACTGGAACTGTTCCCTGAGACCGATCGCATTCTGAGCAACCTCTCGAGCCTCAAATGAGGGAACGCATCTTTTCCCCTCCCGTGCGGCCGATCGCCCTCACCGCGCGGGCGGCGGCACTGGCGGTGCTTCTCGCCGTCGGCGGGATGGTGGTACGGGACACGGCAAGCGCGCAGGGACAGGCGTCCCCCCCCGACAGGGTGTTTGTGGAGGGGGAGGAGCTCGTCTATAATGTCCGGTACGGGTTCATCGACCTCGGGCAGGTGCGGATCAGAATACAGGGGACCGTGCGCGGGAAATCCTCCCTGGCGTACGAGGGGAAAGCGCTTATCGACTCCTATCCCAAGGTTCCGTTCGTTGACCTTCACGCCGTCTATGAAAGTCTGATCGACAGCGGGATGTTCTCCCGAAGGTTTATCGGCAGGCAGAAGGACAACGGCAACTGGGATTTCGCCAGGTACACTTTCGATTATCCGGACCACCGGGTCTTCATCGAGGTCGGGACGCGCGACTCCGTTATCGTCAAGAGGGACACGCTCGTGATCGAAACGGCGTATCACGACGGTCTCTCACTCTTTTTCTATGCGCGCGCAAAGCTCTTCTCGGGCCTGAAGGTCAATGTTCCTACGATCATCAAGGAACAGAAGGTCAACACGTACATTGACTTCAAGGCCGAGCATGGCTCCGTCGACCTCGATGCGGTGGACTACCCTGTGGACGTCGTGCGATTTGACGGGAACATGGATTTCGTGGGGATCTTCGGTCTCACAGGCGGTTTCGAGGGGTGGTTTTCCAATGACGAGGCCCGGGTGCCGATCCAGGCGAAAATGAAGGTCCTGATCGGGAGCGTCACGATGGAGCTGATGAAATGGACCCGTCCGGGCTGGAATCCCCCGCGGGCGAAGGGGTAGCGCGTGGCTCTGATCGTCCATCACGGCGTTGCGCCGTTCGTGCACCCGGCCGCGTTCGTCGCGCCGGGGTCATGGCTGATCGGGGACGTGCGTGTTGAGGAGGAGGCGAGCATCTGGTACAACGCCGTCCTGCGTGGGGACATCAACGCCATCCGCGTAGGTCGCCGTTCAAACATACAGGATGGATGTGTCCTGCACGTGACGGCGAAGCTCTCCGTGGAGATCGGGGAGGAAGTGACGGTGGGGCACATGGCCATGATCCACGGGTGCCGTATCGGCAGGTGCTCGCTGATCGGGATGAACGCGGTGGTTCTCGACAACGCGGAGGTGGGGGAATGCTCGCTCATTGCCGCCGGCGCGGTGGTGAGGGAGAATTTCGTGGTTCCCGGCGGGACACTCGCGGCGGGTGTCCCGGCGAGAGTCCTGCGTGATCTGACCGGGGAGGAGCGGGGGGCGATTGCGCAGTCGGCAGCAAATTACGTCGCGTACGCAGCTGGCTCTCTTAGCCACGTCGGATACGGAGCAGGTGCATGAAAGTCAAATTCTGGGGGACGCGTGGTTCCCTCCCCACGCCCGGGAAAGACACCGTCCGCTACGGCGGGAACACGCCGTGCGTGGAAGTGCGGCTTCACAAGGACAACCTCGTCGTGTTTGACGCGGGGACCGGCATCCGGGGGCTCGGCGATGCGCTGATGGCCACCGGAGAATCGGTCAAGGCGTTCCTTGCCATCAGCCATCCTCACTGGGATCACATCCACGGCTTCCCCTTCTTCAAGCCGCTCTATATCTCGGGGAACGAATTTACGATCATCGGTGCGCAGTCGCGGAACCTCAAACTCCGCCAGATGATCTCCGATCAGATGGACAAGGTCTACTTCCCGATCCAGCTCAACGAACTGAAGGCGAAGATCAGGTTTCACCCGGTACGGGAGGAGACGATACCGATTTTCGAGGCGACGCTCTCTTCCATCTATGTCAACCACCCCGCATTTGCGCTCGGTTACCGTCTGAACGTGGGGGGAAAATCCCTTGTCTACATCAGCGATAACGAGCCGTTCGACAGGGAGGTTGCCCGGTCGGTGAAGAACGTGGACAAAAACATCGTCGACAAATATCTTGCGGTGAAAGGGGATCCGAACCAGCGCATATTTGATTTCGCACGGGGTGCCGACATCCTCATCCACGATACGACGTACACGCCCGAGGAGTATGTCAATCACGTCGGGTGGGGGCATTCGCACTACCTCTTCTCGCTGAAGATCGCCGATGAAGCCGGGGTCAAGCGCCTTGTCCTTTTCCATCACGAACAGTCGCACACCGATGACAAGGTGGACGAGATCCTGAGCAAGTGTCTGGGGGAGATCCGGAACCGGAACTACAGGTTCGAGTGCATGGCTGCCGCGGAAGGAATGGAGCTGGAATGGTGAGCGCTTGACAATCGATCCCGTGCTGGCTATATTCTCCTGTGAGCTGCTCCTGTCGAACTTGCATGAATGGATGGGCAACGAGGTCACAGGCCCGGCCCTGCATTGGGACGCCGGATGTTTTCTGAAACTGCGAGCCCCGGTCGGTGGACCTCCGCGAGAAGCGGGCAGCCAGCCGGGGCTTTCGTGTACCCCGGCCCGCATCCCGATCACACGATATTCCTGAGGCGTCCTCATGCCAACAGTCTTTTCTCCGTCTGCGATCAAACGCCTGGAATCTCTCTTCGGCGTCGCTGCAAGGAGCATGGGAACGAACTACCGGTTCGAGATCGCCGCGCAGGAATCGGGCGGCACCGCCGTCCGCAAACTCGCGCTCGAGATCTATCCCGACATCCGGATAGGACGGAAGAAGGGGAACCTGGTCTCCGNNGTTCCGGGTTTGTCATCAGCGAGGATCTCGGGGAAGCGACATTTGTCGGTGAGCACCGGGGAAAACTCTCGGGATTGATCGTGGAACGAACGGCCGGATGCACCCTTTTTGCGAATGTGGACAGGGCGATCCTCTCTGGGGATTTCACCCAGCTCGCTCCGGAAGTCATGATCTCCGGCGTGGCGCTCTCGCTCACCGAGCCCGTGCTGGAGGCCGAGAAGAAGTCTCCGAGACGGCGCGCTCGTGCGCGCCGGACAAAGGCCGGTGCCCGTTCGTGATCGATGTCGCGGTGTTCAACGCACATCCGGCGCACAGGATCCGGCGGGCCGGGGTCATCGCCGCGGTCCGGTGCGTGGCACGCGGTGAACGGCGGAGGCAGGCCTCGGTGAGCGTGGTGTTCGTCGGCGGCCGCGCGTCCGCGCGCATGAACAGGAGGTTTCTGGGACACGAAGGCGGGACAGACGTCATCAGCTTCCCCCTGGGGGAAGGGCGCACGATCGAGGGGGAAGTGTACGTGAATCTCGACAGGGCCCGCGCACAGGCACGGCACTACGGGGTCAGCTTCGCCGATGAAGTATGCCGTCTCGTCGTCCACGGAACGCTCCACCTGTTCGGGTACGATGACAGAACTGTGGCGCTGGAGCGCCACATGAAACGCCGGGAGGACCATTACGTCGGGGTCCTTACCTGCGGAAGGGAACGCGGGAGGCCATGAAGGAAAAGGTTGTCGAGCTTCTGATCTATATTATGTCGGAGATGCAGGATAACAAGCGGATCAGCGACATCGATCTGACGGACCTGAAGACCCGGGGCTACACGCAGTCGGAAATCAGCGCCGCGTTCAGCTGGATCTACGAGAACAGCGAGCTGAACCAGCAGCGACCGTCGATGAGCGTCCGGGCGGGGGAAGGCTCACGCCGCATTCTGCACGATGCGGAAAAGGCGGTGCTGTCGACCGAGAGCCAGGGATACCTCATCCAGCTGAGGGAGCTCGCCCTGCTTGACGATAAGGATTATGAGACTGTTATCGAGCGGGCGATGATGGCGGGGTATGAAAAACTCTCTGTGACGGAGCTCCGGGAAATCGTTGCCTCCGTGCTGTTTGCCCGGGGGGGCGACGATGCCTCCGGGAACCGTTCTATGCTCACAAGCGGGGACACCATTCACTGATGGCCACAAAAAGAAAATCGGCGGCGGAGAAGGCAGAGGGAGGGGCCGAAGTGAAGGTGGCTCCCGTCAAACGAAAAGTGCGGCGGGGGATTCCCCCCGTCGACACGACAGGGAAATCGCTCATCATCGTCGAATCTCCGGCAAAGGCGAAGACGATCAACAAGTACCTGGGGAAGGACTTCATCGTCGAGGCCTCGGTCGGGCATATCAAGAACCTTCCGAAGAGCAAGATCGGGATCGATGTCGAGCACGGGTTCATTCCGGAATACGAGACGATCAAGGGAAAAGACGAAGTCATCGCCCGGCTCCGCTCCCACGCGCTCAAGGCGAAAGCCGTCTACCTGGCGACGGACCCCGACCGTGAAGGGGAAGCCATCGCCTGGCATATCGCCAGGGAGGTCGAGCCGGACAACGGGAATGTCTTCCGCGTGATGTTCAACGAGATAACGGAACGCGGCATCACCGAAGCGATGCAGCATCCGACAAAAGTGGACCAGAACCTCGTGGACTCCCAGCAGGCGCGCCGGGTGATGGACCGTCTCGTGGGATACAAGGTCTCGCCGTTCGTATGGAAAACGGTCTTCTACGGCCTCTCGGCCGGGCGGGTCCAGTCTGTCGCGGTTCGCCTGATTTGTGAGCGGGAGGAGGCGGTCACCTCGTTCATCCCCGATGAGTACTGGTCGGTGATCGGTGAATTCCGCACTGGTTCGAGCGAACCGTTCTTTGCCAAGCTGTTCAAGGTGGCGGGGAACGACCCGGTCATCGGCGACGGGACCACCGCGGAAGGATACGTCAATGATGTCCGCAAGCAGACCTTTGAGATCGCCGACATCCAGAAGAAGCCTGTCAGGAGGAACCCGGGGGCGCCCTTCATCACGAGCACGCTGCAGCAGGAGTCCGCACGCAGGCTCCGCTTCCATGCAAAGCGGACAATGATGCTCGCCCAGAAACTCTACGAGGGCATCGAACTCGGCGAGGAGGGGCGCGTGGGCCTCATCACCTACATGCGGACGGATTCCACCCGTCTCAGCGAAGACGCCGTGAGCGATGTCCGCACCTACATCTACGAAAACTACGGCAAGGAGTACGTCCCTGCCGAACCCCGTCTCTTCAAGAAGGGAAAGTCCTCCCAGGATGCTCACGAGGCGATCCGGCCGACCTCTGTCGCGCACACGCCGAAAGCGGTCAGGAAATACCTGGACAAGGAGATGTTCGACCTGTACGAGCTGATCTGGAACCGGTTCCTCGCCTGCCAGATGAGCGCCGCGGTCTTTGAGCAGACCACCGTGGATGTCCGCGGGGGAGACTACCTGTTTCGCGCGACGGACACGATCCCTCAGTTCCGGGGATTCCTGCAGGTGTATGACGACATCGCGGAGGAGGCCGACAGGGCCGCCGACGACGAAGATCCGGTCTCGAAACTCCCGGCGAATCTCAGGGTGAGCGAGGGTGCAACGCTCATCAACGTCATCCCGAACCAGCATTTCACCAAGCCGCCGGGGCGGTTCACGGAATCGAGTCTGGTCAAGGAGCTGGAGGCTCTCGGGATAGGGCGCCCGAGCACATACGCGCTGATCGTGGACACAATCCAGGCCCGAAAATACGTGGAGCAGAGGGAGAGGCGCCTGTACCCGACGGAGCTGGGGGTCGCCGTGAACCGGATCCTCGTGCAGAACTTCCCCCATCTGTTCAACGTGGAGTTCACGGCGAAGATGGAGGAGGAGCTCGACACAATCGCCTCAGGGAAACAGACCTACCTGCGTGTGATGGAGGATTTCTATCATCCGTTCATCAATGACCTCGAAGGGGTCAACAAAAACAGCGCAGCAATAAAGAAATCGCTTCAGGAACCGACGGACGAAAAGTGCGAGCTGTGCGGCAGGCCGGTGATCATCAAATGGGGAAGGAACGGCCGGTTCATGGCGTGCAGCGGCTATCCCTCCTGCAAGAACACGAAACCGCTCCCCGCGGAGGCGGCGCTGACGGCGCACGCGGTCGGAATCAAGTGCGACCTCTGCGGCGGGGACATGATTGTCAAGGGGGGACGGTTCGGCGCCTTCCTGGGTTGCTCCAACTACCCGGCCTGCAAGAGCACGCGGCCCCTTTCGATCGGCGTCAAGTGCCCGAAATGCACGACGGGGGACGTCATCGAGCGGAAGACCAAGCGGAAGCGGGTCTTCTACGGCTGCTCGCGGTACCCCGACTGTGATTTTGCGTCGTGGGACAAGCCGGTCGCCCGCGTGTGCGACACGTGCGGCAGCCCCTACATGGTGGCAAAGTACAATCAGAACCGGGGAGAGTACCTTCTCTGCCCCGCCTGCAAGGCGGAAGTTGCGCGGGAAGAAGTCCAGCAGGCAGCCGGCTGACGTCCCGCGCCGTCAGGATACACGATTCTCCCGAGGCTGATCCGGAACTCATGCAGACGCACATCCGTTCATTTCTCCGCTACCTGCACATCGGGCGGAACTATTCGCCGCACACCGTCGCGGCCTACGAGTGCGATCTTCGGGAGTTCCTCGCGTTCTGGGAGTCGGAGTTCCCCGGGCGCGTGATGACTCCGGGCGGGGTGGACCGCAGGTCAATCCGCCGGTTCCTCGCCTGGCTGCACGACCGGGAATTTGCCAGCCGCAGCATCGCCCGAAAACTCGCCTGCCTGAAGTCCTTCTTCCGATACCTCCGGAAAATGCACGTCATCGCCTCCAACCCGGCGGCGACGGTTGTGTCGCCGAAGCTGGAACGAAGGCTCCCGCGCACCCTCGACGAAGCAAGCGTCGCGCGCCTTATGGACCAGCCGGACCGGACGAGCACGCCCGGAGCGCGTGATGCCGCTCTGCTGGAGGTTCTGTACGGCGCCGGCATACGCCTGTCGGAGCTCATCGGGCTCCGGGTGACGGACATCGATTTCGAAAACGGGACGATCAAGGTCACGGGAAAAGGGAGCAAGCAGCGGATCATTCCTTTCGGTGCGAAGGCGCGCTCCGCGCTTCAGGCGTACATTGCGGTCCGCGCCGAGCTTGCCTGCCGGGGACGCGGTGCGCCGAACGTGTTCCTGTCTTCCCGCGGAAATCCGATGAGCCCCAAGGGGGTGAACAGGCTGATGAACCGATATATCGGTATGGTGTCGGAGATAGAGAAGAGGAGCCCCCACGTTCTCAGGCACACGTTTGCCACCCACCTCCTGAACAGGGGGGCCGATCTGCGGGCCGTCAAGGAGCTCCTCGGGCACGAGAGCCTCTCCACAACGCAGCTGTATACGCACGTCAGCGTCGATCACCTTCGCAAAGTTTATGCTCAGGCTCACCCGAAAGCATCCTGAGCCGCCCCGCATGTTCAACAGAGGAGCCAGGCTATGAACGTTAAATTTACCGCGCGCCGATTCCGGGCTCACCCGGATATCAAAGAGCATGCTGTCGAGACGGTGAAAAAACTGGACCGGTTCTATGACGGCATCGTGACGGCCGACATCATCCTGAGTTATGAACGCGTCACCAAGAGCATCAAGATGGCGGAAATCAACCTGCATGTCCACGGGGCAGTGCTCACGGCCCGGGGGAAATCCGAAGACTTCTTCAAGTCCATCGACGCCGCCGGGGAGAAGCTGGAGGTGCAGCTGGCGAAATACAAAACGAAACGGCGGAGCAAGGCGAAGGGAAAGGCGCCGGACATCAACGGGGAAGCGTGACATCATGCCGTCCAGGCGACAGGAGCACCGATGAAAAACGACCGCGCGCGCGAAACGCGCAAGAAGAGCATCACGGTGGGCTTTCTCTACGAACAGACGCACGAGCGCTTCCGGCTGAAGCAGCTCAACGGTGAGAACGGCTTCGACAACCAGATCAAAGACAGGAACCTGAACCGTCCGGGACTCGCCCTTGCCGGGTACGTCGAGCTGTTCACATTCGACCGCGTCCAGCTCATGGGGAACACCGAGATTCGCTATCTCAATTCGCTCCGTCCCCCCCAGCGGACGGCGTCGTTCAAGTCGCTCCTGGAGTTCAAAATCCCCTGCGTCATACTCACCAACGGCAACCTGGTCTCCGACGAGCTCCTGCAGGCCGCCTCTGCGAAGAACATCCCGGTGTTCGGGACTCCGTTCGAGACTACGAAGATCTCGTATTTCCTCGCGGACTTTCTTGACGACCAGTTTTCCCCCCAGATCGTCGTGCATGGCTCGCTCGTCGACGTCTACGGCGTGGGGGTTCTGCTCACCGGTCCCTCTGGCATCGGCAAGAGCGAAATTGCCCTCGACCTGATCGAGCGGGGACACAGGCTCGTCGCCGATGACGTCGTCATGGTCACCCGCAAAGGGGAAGCTATACTCATGGGTGCCGGCACCGATCTCGTGAAGCACTTCATGGAGATACGGGGGCTCGGCCTGATCGATGTCAGGAGCATGTTCGGGATCAGGGCGATCCGCTACCAGAAAAGGGTCGAAATCGTCGTGGAGCTCGAGGAATGGAAACCTGACCAGGACTATACACGCACAGGTCTCGATGAAATCTCGATGATGCTGCTCGATGTCGACATCCCGCTCGTGAAACTCCCGATATTCCCCGGGAAGAATGTCACCGTCATAACTGAAGTCATATCACTCAACTACCTCCTCAAGCATTACGGGTACGATGCCGCACGGGAGTTTTCCAAGCGTCTCGAGGGGGTGATCGGTCAAAAGAAGAAAGGGAGCCGGGCGATCAACTACTTCGAGCACGACTTCGAGTGATGCGCCGCAATTAAAAGTCCCTTTTGTAAAGAAACCTCTTGACATCACACCGATAATTCTCTATACTTCCACCGTATTTTGCGAATACTATACACAGATAGGGATCACTGTCTCTGTGAGGGTTTTCGCCGTCTTGGAATAGCGCATCGGGCACGAAGTCCGCTCTCTTTTCGATTTACGAGGTGTCGATCATGCCCCGCCATACGAAACTTTATACTTTTTCACACCGGTCACTCGACCTGAAAGAAGTGCGCCACTTCAGGTCGAAGGTGCTCGGCTTCGGAGCAGTTGCCGGGCTGGGGATCATCGCGGCACTTCTCGTCCTGAACCATGCCGGCGGAGACATACTCGGCCTTGGCATCGACAGGATGTCGATGCTGACAGCGGAGAACCGCATACTGAAGGATCAGATACGGCAGCTCGGCGACAAGATCGCCGTGGTCCAGAGGTCACTCGAGAAGCTGTCGGACAGGGGAAACGAGCTCCGCACGGCGGTCGACCTCACGAAAATCGACGACGACACCCGGGCTGCCGCGATAGGCGGCGCGGTCCCGCCTGCGGTGAATGCGTTCCTCTCGGGGGAGGCGCGGGAGGTTCTTTCCGGTTCCGCCTCGCTCCTGGACAAACTGGAACGGGAAGTGAAACTGCAGCAGGCGAGTTACGAGGAGATCACCCGCCGGATGGAGTACAACAAAGGCCTCTTCGCACATATCCCCGCGATCAAACCGATGGCAGGCGCGTACTCGCTGAACAGTTTCGGGATGCGGATACACCCGGTTCTCCACGTCTACAAAATGCATGAGGGAATAGACATCATCAGCGATGTCGGGACGAACGTCTATGCGGCAGGAGACGGGGTCGTCCATTTTTCGGGGAGAACGGCGGGGGGATACGGCATGGTCATCGAGGTCAACCACGGATACGGCTATTCGTCGCTCTATGCGCACCTTGGAAAGACGCTCGTCCGGGAAGGGCAGTCTGTACACCGGGGGGAGCTCATCGCAAAGAGCGGGCGCTCAGGTTTGGTGAGCGGCCCGCATCTCCATTTCGAAGTCCGTTACCTGGGGCGGAAACAAAACCCCGTCGACTACTTTTTCGATGACATCGATGCGGCCCGGTACCGCTCTCAGCTCGTCAGTGCCAAGACTTCACGAGGTGATGATTGATCTGGACAATGGAGCTGGCTTCCTTCCTGGATGACGCTCCCTGGCNNCCAAAGAAGAGCTGGTGGATTTTGCCCTGCGGACGGGTGCTCCGGTGGAGGTGGTCGACAACCTTCAGGAACTGGAAGACAGCGAGGAACCGTACGAAAGCATGGAAGAAATCTGGCCGGACTACCCCACCGGAGAGGACTACTTCTTCGAGGACGAGGGGGAGTACTGAAGCCGTTGATTCTCTGCCGTGGATTTTGTAGTTTGCCTACCCAGCCGGCGCGGCTGGGTTTTTTTGTCATTGTCGCCGCCCATGTGAAATCCGACACAACGCGTGCTCCGTCCTGAACGGTCCTCCCTCCTCCCGCAGGTCCCGCCCCCCGCGAGGCTCGTGCGCCGTTGCCTGATCGCTGCGCTTCTCGCAGCTTTTGCGGTGTCACCGTCGGATGCCCAGTCCTCCCCCGGATCTCAGAATTTCGAAATCACGTCGATAACCTTCGAGGGGAACTCGACGCTGGCGAAGAACGACCTCCTTGCCCAGATGCTGACCAGGGTGACACCGGGGTTCCTGAACAAGTTTCTCCACAACACGATAAGCGAAAAACTCGGACGGAAGGATGAGTACCTGAACCTGCTGACACTCGGCGGGGACGTCAGGCAGCTCCGCACGTATTACGAAAACAGGGGATTCTTCACGGTAAAGATCGACACGTCCCTGGCGTTTCATCCGGACGAGGGAAGCGTGGATGTCACGGTCCGGATCGCCGAGGGGTACCGGTCCCTGATCGACACCCTCCTGTATGCCGGGATCGTTTACGGTCCCGGGACGATATGGACGGAGATACTCTCTTCCCCGAAGGTTGTACGGGGGGATCCTTACAACGCGCAGTTGCTGGAAGAAGAGGTGGTGCGCGTGCTGAAGATACTTGCCAACACCGGCTACCCGAACGCCCGCTACCTCAGGGACAGTTCCCAGGCGACCCGGTACGCCAGCACCGGGAACTGCAGCGTCCGGCTCCGCTTCGATCTGGGCAGAATGTACTTCTTCGGCCCGATCGCCATACGGCAGGAAATCGACTCGCTCCGTCGCGACGACATCACCGACGAGATCCTGCTCCGGCAGCTCACGTACGCCCCGGGAAAACGCTACAGTACCGAGGACAGCGCTTCCAGCGCCAGCAACCTCAACAGGCTGGGGATATTTGACCTCCGGTCGATGGACATGAAAGTCCCGCCCCGGGCGGACACCGCGGTGACCGTGCCGACGTCGATCATCTTCCGGCCGAAGGACAGACACGAGCTTGGGCCGGAGCTGATCGTGAGTGACGAGAACGGGGCGCTCAACCTGGGTGCCGGTCTCAGTTACACGCACAGGAACTTTCTCGGGGGCGCGCGCCTGCTCACGACCCGCCTCCGTTTCCGGACACAGACGCTGAACCAGTTCCCTGACTATTTCGGGCTGAACACCGATGCGGTGTCGAACCTCGACCTGACGACGGAGCTGGTGCAGCCGTATGTCTTCAGCAACAGGATTAAGGGCTCATGGTCGTTTTCGTACATACTGGACAAGGAAGAACCCTACCTTCAGAGCATCGTCAGGAACAAGTTCGGCTTCACGGACAAGCTGACCGACTATACCAACGGTTTTCTTGACTGGACGCTCGAGACGGTCAGCTCCCGTAAGAATGACAACTTCAACCCTTTCTCGACCGACCCGCAGGTGCAGCAGGAGATCCGCCTCCTGCAGACGGAACAGTTCAACTCGATACTTTCGCTTACGATTCAGCGCGACGCGACGAACGATCTGTTCTCGCCGTCGGACGGGACAATCACTTCGGCCGAATTTGACGAGGCGGGGCTCTTCCCCCTCCTCCTGCACGGGGCCATCCCGAGCCTTCCGATATCGCAGTTCTACCGGGTGATACTGATCGGGCGGTTCTACACGGAGGCTGTGCCGCACAGGTTTTCGATCCTCGCGTTTAAGCTTAAAGGCGGGGTCGAAGACAAGTACGGCGGGTCCCGCTCAGACACGAATGTCGGCATACCGCAGACGCATCGGTTCTACGCCGGAGGGGGGAACAGCATCCGGGGATGGAACTCGCGCGATCTGATCTCGGGGGGGAACTCTTCGCTCGGCGGCCAGCTCGGCGGAAATCTCGCCCTGGAGGGGAGCGTGGAGCTGCGCACGAACGTACTGCAGTCGTTGCGGGACGGAATCTTCGACAAGATCTGGCTCGTTCAGTTCATCGACGCGGGAAACGTCTGGAACACGATGGGCGACTTCAGTCTGAGCACCGTCGCGATCGCCGCGGGGATCGGTATCCGCTACGACACGTTTTTCGGGCCGTTCCGCATCGACTGGGGTTTCCGCGTGTACAATCCTGGAGAGCAGGACGGCCAGCGGTGGATCACACAGCGTCGGCTGTTCGGGCAGACATTCAAGGAAGCGATTTTTCACTTCGGGATCGGCAATGCCTTCTGACCCCCCGCACGGTCCCGTCCGCGTGGTCTGGCCCCGGGTTATCGGGCAGCGGCGCGTGAAAGAAACGCTGCTGGCAGCCCGCCGGAGCGGGAGGCTTCCGCATGCATACCTTTTCCATGGCGCGGAAGGGGTGGGCAAAGACGCCGCGGCGCTCGAGCTCGCGCGCGTCCTCCGGTGCGAGCAAGGAGGGGAGGAGGCGTGCGGGGAATGCTCGTCCTGTGTGCGGATGGCGACGATGCAGCATCCCGACGTCCACCTGATCATACCGCTCCCCCGGGGGTCCCAGGAGAAGGACGATGACGGGCCCCTGGCAAAACTGACGGAAGGAGACGTGCGATCGGTGCAGGAACAGCTCCGGCTGAAGGGGGCCGACCCGTACCACCGGATACGGATCCCCAGGGCGAACGTCATCAAGATCAACAGCATCCGGGAGATCCGCCGGGAATCTTCCATGAGCACGTCGGACCACCGGACGCGGGTCTTCATCATCTCCGGTGCGGACGCGATGAACGACGCAGCCTCGAACACGCTCCTCAAGACGCTGGAGGAACCGCCGGGGGACACGATGTTCATCCTGACGACTTCCCGCCGGGAAGCGCTTCTCCCGACAATCCTCTCCCGGTGCCAGAACGTCCGGTTCGATCCCCTGACCGAAGAGGAGATCCGCGCCGCGCTCGTCGGGCGCGGACACCTGGAGGGGACTCAGGCGTCGCTCCTGGCGCGCCTCGCCGGAGGGAGCTACACGCGGGCGCTGGAGCTCAGCGAGAGCGACATGATGGGACAGCGTGCGGAGGTTGTGGATTTCATCCGCAAGGCGCTCGGGGGGAAGACTCTGGACCTCGTGGAACTTGTCGAACGGATGGCGGAGACGAAGGAAAGGGACGTCCACGTGCGCTTTCTGACGCTCATGCTTCTCTGGTTCCGGGATGCTCTCGTCCTGGGACACGGCGCGGAGGTGATCAACATCGATCAGATCACGGAACTGAAGAGCTTTGTTTCGCGTTTTCCCGGCGCCGACCTCACGCGCGTGCTGGAGGACGTGGAGAAGGCGATTTCGCTTGTCGATCGATATGCCTATATTAAGCTCGTTCTCGCCCAGCTCGCCGTCCGGATCCGGAACGCGGTCCTGAAGGATCGCACGGCCGCGCGCGATACATCCACTGGCTGAACCGTACGACATGAGCAACACACGACGGATCCTTATCACTGCGGCCCTCCCCTATGCGAATGCCCCTGTCCACCTGGGGCACCTGGCGGGGGCCTACCTTCCGGCGGACATTTACGCACGATTCCAGCGGCTCAGGGGGCGGGATGTCCTGTTCATCTGCGGGTCGGATGAACACGGGGTCGCCATCACGCTTGCCGCCGACGCGGAGAAGGTCCCCCCCGGGGTCATCGTCGACAGGTATCACACGATGAACATGGAGGCGTTCAGGAAGTTCGGGGTCACATTCGACAACTACTCTCGCACGTCGATCCCGCTTCACCACGAGACCGCGGTGGAGTTCCTCATGGAATTCCAGCGTCGCGGGATCCTGAGCGAAAAGAGCGAGAAGCAGCTCTACGATGAAAAGGCGAACATGTTTCTCCCCGACAGGTATGTCGAGGGGACCTGCCCCGTGTGCGGCAACACCGACGCCCGGGGGGACCAATGCGAGCAGTGCGGCACGTTTCTCGATCCCATGCAGCTCCTGAACCCGAGGAGCAAAATCACCGGGGACTCACCCGTGGTGCGTGAAACGACGCACCTGTATTTTCCTCTCGGGAACTACCAGGCAAGGCTGGAAGAGTATGTGCGGAAGAGCGATGCCGCGGACGGCTGGAAGGAGAACGTTCTGCAGTACTGCAGGGGATGGTTCAAAGAGGGCCTGAAGGACAGGGCGGTGACCCGCGATCTGAAGTGGGGGGTGAAGATCCCTCTCCCCGGGTACGAGAACAAGGTGATCTACGTCTGGTTCGACGCCGTGCTGGGGTACATTTCTTCCACGAAGGAATGGGCCCGGCTGGCCGGGCGCCCGGATGCGTGGAAGGAGTACTGGCTCGGACCTGACACGAAGTATGTCGCGTTCATCGGGAAGGACAACGTGGTCTTCCACACGATCGTCTTTCCGGCGATGCTGATGGCCTGGAACGACGGGGGGAGGGAGAGGTACGTTCTCCCTGCGAACGTACCGGCGAACGAATTCCTGAACTACAAGGGACAAAAATTCTCCAAAAGCCGCGGATGGGGGATTGGCGTGGGGGACTTCCTCCAGAGGTATCCTGCCGACCCGCTCCGTTACTCTCTCGCAGCGGGACTCCCCGAATACCGGGACTCCGATTTTACGTGGAGGGACTTCCAGGCAAAGAACAACAACGAGCTGGCGGACATTCTGGGGAACTTCATCAACCGCACCCTCGCCTTCGCTGTGCGCGCGTTCGACAACGCCGTTCCCCCCCGGGGTCCGCTGGGGGACCTCGACAGGGGTGTCCTCTCGTTGCTGGAGCGGACGCCACCGGCGGCGGCAGAATTCTACGAGCACTACAGGTTCCGTGACGGGCTCATGGAGGTCATGAACCTGGCCAGGGGGGCGAACAAGTATTTCAACGACAGCGAGCCTTGGAAGACCGTGAAATCCGACCCGGTGCGCTGTGCCACGACGATCAGCATCAGCCTGCAGATCGCTCGTTCGCTCGCCATACTGATGAGCCCGGTGATCCCCGGTTCGTGCGAGCGGATATGGCGGATGCTCGACATCCCCGGCGAGGCTGCGCGCGGTTTGTGGGACACCGCAGGGGAGGATGCGCTCCGCCCGGGGCACCGCCTGGGAACGGCGGGGATTCTTTTCACCAAAATCGAGGACAGCATGATCGAGCCGGACAGCACGGTCCCCCCGGGGGAGGTTGCGCCTCCTCCCGGGGCGGCGCCGGAGAAGATCACAATCGACGATTTCAGGAAAGCGGACCTGCGCGTGGGTAAAGTGCTGCGGTGCGAGCCGGTTGCGAAGTCGGAGAAGCTGCTGAAGCTGCAGGTTGAGATCGGGACGGAGCAGCGGCAGATCATTGCGGGGATCGCCCGGCACTACCGGAGCGAGGACCTTGTGGGAAAACTGGTTGTCGTGGTCTGCAACCTCCGCCCGGCGACACTGATGAAGGAAGAATCGCACGGGATGGTGCTGGCCGCCTCCGACGCGGCCGGGAAGCTGGTGCTCGTGACGCCGGAGTCGGCCGTCGAGAGCGGCGCATCCGTGAAATGAGGGGAACGAAGCTCCATGTTCATTGATACACATGCGCATCTCACGTCGCGTGAGTTCGACGGCGACCGTGACGAGGTGATCGCACGCGCAGGCGGTGCCGGCGTGACATCCATCGTCAATCCCGCGACCGGGATGGAAGACAGCGTCCGGGCTGTGGAACTCGCGCACCGGCATGAGGGAGTCTACGCCTGTGTGGGGGTGCATCCGCACGAGGCGGCCAATGCCGGCGACGATGTGCTCCGCGCCGTGGAGGAGCTCTGCGCGCATTCGAAAGTCGTTGCCCTCGGCGAGATCGGACTCGACTTTCACTATGACTTCGCCCCGCGCGACGTCCAGGAGCGGGTGTTCAGGGCGCAGCTCGGGATCGCCGCCCGGAAGAATCTCCCCGTCGTGATCCACATGCGGGACGCCACGGAGGAGACCGTTCGCATCGTGCGGGAGGCCCTCGATATGTACCCCGCATGGCGCAGTCAGGCCGCCACGCCGTTCAGCAGGTTCCCCGCACCCAAGGGGGTCTTCCATTGCTTCCCCGGCGATCCGGCGCTGGCATGGGAGCTCATCAAGCTGGGCTTCGCTGTCTCGCTCCCCGGGATCGTGACGTTCAAGAATGCCGGGAATGCCGCCGGCGTCGCCCGGGAAGTCTCGGCAGAGCACCTTCTCCTGGAGACGGACAGCCCGTACCTTTCGCCGGTTCCCCACCGGGGCACCAGAAATGAGCCGTCCCGGCTCCCGCTCATCGCGGCAAGAATCGCGGAATTCCAGCGCCTGTCCGTTGAGGATATCGCACGGGCGACCTCGTACGGTGCCTACAGGATGTTCGGGATCGGATCCCCGGGCGAGCCGGTATTCGTTTACGCGCTGAGGAATTCGCTCTACATCAACCTGACAATCAGGTGCAACGCGGACTGCGTCTTCTGCGACCGGAAGGGGGAGGCGGTCATCAAGGGGCACAACCTCAGGATCGAACGGGAGCCCGGGGTACGGGAGGTGATCGATGCGATCGGCGATCCCCGGCGGTACGAAGAAATAGTCTTCTGCGGGTACGGGGAACCCACGATCAGGCTGGACGCACTGAAGGAAGTGGCGGCGTGGGTCAAGTCCCGGGGGGGGAAGACGCGGCTCAACACGGACGGGCACGGGAACGTGATCAACAAGAGGAACATCGTGCCGGAGCTCGTGGGACTTATCGACGCGGTCTCCATCAGCCTGAACTCCACCGATCCCGTGCAATACGGAGATCTCATGCGGCTCGACGGGAAGAAATACTTCCCGGCGATGGTGGAATTCGCGCGCGAAGCCGTCCGCCTTCTCCCCGGGGTCGTCCTCACCATCGTCGACATGAATGATGTCGACAGGGAAAAGGCGCGCCGGTTTGTCGAGGGGGAGATCGGAGCGACGTTTTTCACCCGCCCCTTCTTCTGACGCCGGCGGGCCGACCATGCACGGTGCCGCATATTTCTCCATCCCATGAATTCACCGGAGCGGATCTGCATCATCGCAGAGGGACAGCTGGGGGATCTCCTGATCCTCTCCCCTGCGCTCCGCGCGTTCGCAGAGTCGTTTCCCTCCGCGAGTCTCACCGTCCTTGTGGTCCAGCGCCGTTCGTATGAGGGGGTTTCCTCGGCGGACGGCCCTGTTCTCTCGGAGAGCGCGCGGGGGGGGACTGCCGCGGTCCTCCGTGCCGATCCGCATGTCGCGCGCGTGGCGGAGGTCGACAGGGAGGCGCTCCGTTCGCTCGGGGGGCTCAGGCGGGCCCTGGCCGAGTGGTCCGTCATCCGCTGGCTGAGGCGCGGAAAGTTCGATACCGTGGTGTGCACGTTCCCCCAGGACAGGTTCTTCCTCTGGGCGTTCCTTTCGGGGGCGCGAGTGCGGGTGGGAGAAGAGGGGAGGACATTCTCCGTCCTGCTTTCGCACCGGATACGGAGGAGGAAGAGCGAGGGAGGGGTGCTTGCGTATTACTGTGCGCTCGCGGAATCGGCGGGTGCCACCGTCAGGTCGCAGAGAACAAGCGTCGTGATCCCGCGCTCGTACAGCGAGCGGGCGGCGGAATGCTGGCGCTCACTCGGTCTCCCGGAGACGGAGCCCGTCGTGGCCGTCCATCCGGGCGCCAGCGGAGGCTACAGGATCTGGCCCCCCGGCCGCTACGCCGCTCTGATCGATCACGTGCAGCGGAGGGGGATCCCGGTGATGCTGACCGGGAGCAGCTTTGACCGGGAAGTTCTCGATGAGGTGACAAAAAGATGTGAGACTGCGCCGCGTCTGGTGATCACGACCGATGTGCTGGATCTCGCGGGGCTTCTGCAGAAGTGCGCGCTCTGCGTTTCCAACAACTCGGGACCCCGCCATCTGGCAGTTGCGGCCGGAGTCCGCTCCCTGGCGCTGATCCCGCGGTTCGACGATGTGGAGTGGAAGATCTACGCGGACGAGACCGGGGCGGGGACGATGCAGAGCCTGGAGGAATGTCCCGCATGTCCTCCGGGTGCGTGCCGCAACACGCTCCCCCCGGGCGAACGCTACGGCTCCCTGTGCATGAGAGCGCTCGGGGTGGCGGAAGTTGCAGCCCGGGTCGACGGCCTTCTGGGGTTGCCCCGGGGAGACCGTGGTGAGATGTAATCCCCCCCCGGCGCATTACTTGTGCCGGTTCCTCGCTTCGTCGTATGCCTGCTGGTGATTCGGATCAACACTCGTGAAAAACGTGTACACGGAAGGGTCGGGATAGTCTGCAAAGACGTCAGCGAGCTCTTTTGCCTTCGCCTCGAAGAACGACTTGATGACCACATTGCGGGGATCGGCATTCTTTTTCGCGTCGGCGATCATTTGCACGGCGCCCAATATGTTCTTGCAGGCGCGATCCCTGCTGATCGAGAGGGAATCAAGTCCGGTGAAGTGATAGTGCCATGACGCCGCGCGGACGGGCTGAAATGTCGGGCTCATGAGCTCGTCGATCAACTGGGCCCGCGAATACCCGGAAGTCGCCGGCTGCCATCCCTTCTGACCCGTCGATCTCCCCTGGCTGGCGACGTCGGCCGCCTTCTGGAAGAGAGGGGTCCCTGAGAGTTTCTCGTACGTGTCGAAGTCATACCCCATGACAAGGTACATGTAAAAATCGAGGAAACTCGTCAGGTCGTCGTACGTGTTCAGGTTGTGGTTAAGAGGCCTGGTCTTCATGTATGTGAATTCCCAGAGGCCGTCAAAAAGCCTGACGACCGCCGTGCTCTGGGCGGACTTGAATATCTCTCTCTGACTTCCTATGAACACCTGCGCCGAATAGCGGTTGTCACCGATGACGCTCTGGAAGAAGATGTTGAGCGTGCATTTGACCTTATCTGCAGGGTTTCCGGTGCCCCAGTTGTAGTTGCTCAGATATGTCTTCACGTCGTTCTCGAAATCACGGAGCAGATCCTTGTTTGTCGTGGGGATCGCCTCGTAATTGACCAACACCGTGATGTCGATCTGCTGGGCGGACAGGGGGGAAGAGAGTAC
Source organism: Ignavibacteriota bacterium (assembly GCA_003154425.1). GTDB lineage: Bacteria > Bacteroidota > Ignavibacteria > UBA10030 > UBA6906 > Fen-1273. The sequence goes on along the minus strand of PMDK01000089.1, from coordinate 4,097 downwards.
GAGCAGGAGCAGAACAATGACGGCTGCCGACCTGAATGTTGTCATCGATTGACACCAGTTTGTGGGAGTGAGCCAATATACGCGTTTTGACAAGGCGGGTCAAGTTGCACCGGCTGGTCCTGCTTCGCAAAACGGGAGTCTCCCGCTGTATCACATGAGGACGGGGATACTATGGTGTGAGGGGTGAAGAACCGGCTCTTCTGCTTGATGGCATGGGTCATGATGTGCGGGATCCCCCGCAGTTCCTCCGCTGCATTCGAACGGCAACCTGAGAGCGTTCGGGCCTGCGGGATGGGAGGAGCGGGGTCTGCCCTTCCCGGAAATGTCTGGGGGGGGGTGATGAACCCCGCCTCTCTGGCCGGCATGACCGTCAGGACGATTGCCCTTTCCACGGCGCCTGCCCCTTTCGGTTTGCAGGAACTCAGGCGGACTGCGTGTGCGTACACAGAGCCCTTGGGCCGGCTCACCGCCTCCGTGACCGGAATCAGGTACGGATACGAACTCTACCGCGAAGTCACTCTGGGAGCTGCCTGCGGGTACGATTGCGGAGAAGGAGTGCGCGTCGGGGCGACCGTCACGCTGAACAGCGTCTCCATAGCAGGGTACGGCCACGGCTCATGTGCAGGGTTCGATGCCGGAGTCCTCTGGCAGATTGTCTCAGGTCTGCAGTTCGGGGCATCGGCGGCAAACTGGAACGCTCCCTCACCCGGCAATTCCCGGGAGAACATCCCGACCATTTTCCAGGCGGGGATTGTGTACACCCCCCTGGGCGGCTTCCTCGTTGCATGCGACATCGCCGAAGATCCGCGCTTCCCGGCGGAAGTACGCCTCGGGGCGGAATTCGCCCTTGCAGATCTCCTCTTCCTCCGCGCCGGCGTCTCGACCGATCCCGCCTGTTGTTCCGCGGGGGTCGGAGTTCACTTTCTTCCCGTCGAGATCGACTACGCGTTCTCCCGCCATCAGGAGCTCGGGTTTACCCACCGCTTCGGGCTCTGTCTGCATCTGGGAGGGTGGTAAGGCGTGGCGGTACAGCCTCTCCTCGCCCTGATTCTTTTCCCCGCCCTGATGCAGGATACCGTCGCAGGCAGAACAGCGTTCGACGAGCGGTTTCCGATCGAGCTGACCGAGGAACTGATGGACGATGCAGAGGGAACTTCGTTGATGGAGGCTCTTGACTGGATTCGACTGCACCCCTATGACCTGAACAGCATCACACTCGAAGAGCTTCTCTCGATCCCCTGCGTCACTCTTTCCGGGGCTCAGGCCGTCCTGGCGTTCAGAAGGGAGGGCGGAAGGTTTCGCGCACCCGATCAGCTCCTTACAATTGCCGGAGGAGACGCACGGCTCTACCGGGCCCTCCTGCCGTTCGTCTGTGCCACAGGTAACTCCCCGTGCGGATCCGCCCGGCATCGTGTCCTGTTCCGTACCCGCGCAATCGTCGCGGCGCCTTCCGAGCCTTCAACCCCCGGCTCCCCGCTCCGGGTCTCCTCCCGGGTCGTCTTCGAGGAAGACGGGGGTCTGGAAGCGGGAGCCCTTTTCGCGAAAGGAGCGGGAGAACGCACGGAAGACGCGTTCACATCCGGGTATGCCCGCATTCGCGGACTTGGATGTGTCACCGACATCCTGGCCGGCGATTACGAGCTGGAATCAGGCCAGGGGCTCGTACTGTGGCGGGGTCCCACCGCCGTCAGGAGCATCTGGAGTCTCCGTCCCGGCGGAGGGTTGGCAATTGTGCCGCACCGCTCTTCGGACGAAACCCGGTACCTCAGAGGTCTGGCAATTGCGGCGACCGTGAAAGGGAGATGGAGGGGCGCCCTCTTCTTCTCCGACAGGTCGTACGGCGCGAGCGTGGACAGCGGAGGAGAGGCGACCGGTTTCTTCCGTGAAGAGTACTCAACCGGCGCGAGCATCGCAAAAAAAGATGCCCTCCGGGAACAATTAATCGGCGTGCGGGCTGAGTACGCCTGCACGGGCGTGTTCACCGCCGGATTGGCGATGTACCGCTCGTCCTTCGACAGGTGGTTCAGTCCCTCCGACAGAATGCGGTTCTCCGGGAATCGCATGGAAGCGGGGGGAGTGGATGTGAGCGGAAGGTTCGGCGTCTTTTCGCTGTCCGGCGAATATGCACTCATGAGGGGAGGCGCGCACGCTCTTGTGGGGAGTATGACGCTTGTCTCCTCCGCCGGCCAGATGCTCATGATACGATGCAGGGACTATCAACCGGCCTACGACAACCCTCATGCCTCCGGAGAAGGGGACAACGGCGAAACGAGAAACGAACGCGGCGTCACTGCGGCCCTGCGGTTCCTTCCCGCCTCCGGGATCGGCCTGGAATGTTATGTCGATGCGTTCGAACATCCCTGGCCGAGCACGCGGAGCGCCATTCCCCGGAGAGGAATTGAATTCATCCTTGCGGGTGAGACCGTGATTCTCTCCGGAGGAACGCTCTCAGTGCGCTGCTCAAGGAAGGCTTCGTATGAACAGGTGACAGCGAAGGACGCATGGGGAAGAGACGTACGGAGCGCTGGTATGTCGGCAGAGGATCATTACAGATGCGAGGCCTCGTGCCGTGCCGGCAACAGCCTCTGTTTCTCGACGGTCCTGGAATATGCCGGTGCCTCGGCACCAGGCGGGGACGTCCTGCACGGAGTGCTTCTCGGCGGCGACATCTCGTGCACACTCCTGTCGTCTCTTTCGCTCGAGACACGGTTCGCAGTCTTCCATACCGACGGATACGGTGCGCGGCTCTACGAGTACGAATCCGGCCTGCCGGGTCAGCTGTCCCTCCCTCCGCTCTACGGGCACGGGCTCCGATGGTATATGCGCCTCCGATGCCGCCCCGCACGCTGGGCGGACCTCTCGATCAGGTACGCGGCGACCGTAAAAGAGGCAACGGTCAGCAGCCCTGAACCGGTCCATGAAATACCTGCAGCGTGCGCGGCGGAGATCGGTGTCCAGGCAGATATCCGTCTCCCCTGAGGCAATGCGGCGTGGCTGATCCCCTCTCCTTGATTTTCGGAGAGGTTTTGGGTAGCGTTGAGGCCACACATCGTCGTTGACCGGCTGCGGATACGCCCCGGATATGCCCGGATATGGATATGATTGTCATCCAATAGAGAGGAGTGCCATGCCAAAGGGTCTCACCTTTGATCTCCCGAGATTTCCACTGGCGGACATTCCCACACCTGTCCACAGGCTTGAGCGCCTTTCCGCGTATCTGGGGGGGCCGGGGATAATGATGAAGCGGGATGACATGACCGGGCTTGCATTCGGCGGAAACAAAACCCGGAAGCTCGAATTCCTGGTTGCCGATGCCCTGGCCCGGGGCGCGGATACGCTCCTGACTGCGGGAGCTCTGCAGTCAAACCATTGCAGGCAGACCGCTGCGGCTGCCGCGAAGGCCGGGAAGCGGTGTGACCTTGTCCTGGGGGGTGCCGCTCCCTCCGTTCCCGAGGGGAATTTCCTGCTTGATACTCTCCTTGATGCCCGCATCCACTGGGCAGGGTCCGACCGCCGGGGTGAAACGCTGGACGAGGTCGAAGCATCGCTCAGGAAGGAAGGGCTCAATCCCTGTCTGATTCCTTACGGAGGCTCTTCGGCCCTTGGGGCCGCAGGCTATTGCATGGCCATGGCCGAGCTCTCGGCCCAGCTCCCGTTCCGGCAGCGTAGTGTTGATGCGATTGTGTTTGCCTCCAGTTCGGGGGGCACACACGCCGGGCTAATTGCCGGAGCGCTGGCATTCGGCTTCACCGGGAGGATCCTCGGCGTCTGCGTGGNNTGGAAAAAGGGGAGGAACTGTTACCCGGCGGGATCCTCTCGCTCGCCAGGGGAACCGCCGGCCTGCTTGGAGCTCCGGATCTGGTTCCGGAAGGAACTGTTGTGCTGCTGGATCACCGGTACGCCGGTGAGGGATACGGCGTAGTCGGCCCCCGTGAACGGGAGGCGATCCGGCTTCTGGCCCGGCTGGAGGGGATATTTCTCGACCCTGTGTATACCGCAAAAGCAATGGGGGCGCTGATCGACATGGTCGGCCGGCGTGAATTCACAAAGAAAGAGAATGTCCTCTTCTGGCATACCGGCGGCACGCCGGCCCTCTT
>PMDK01000117.1:36313-39776 GCA_003154425.1 Ignavibacteriota bacterium | reverse complement strand
CGCCGAACGTCCCGACCCAGAGGACACCTTCGTGATCCTCAAAGAGAGCGAACACTCCGGGCGCCCCCAGGCTCCCCGCCGTTGTGTCGTTGTGTGCAAAGCGCCTGAATGTCCCTGAGGCGCGGTCGAAACTGTTCAGCCCACCCCCGTACGTTCCCACCCAGAGGACTCCGGCGCGGTCCTCCGAGAGAGCATAGATCCTGTTGTCGCTCAGGCTCTTTGAGTCTGATGGATCATGCTTGAAGTGCGTGAACTCACCGGTGCGCGGATCGAACCGATCGAGTCCCCCGGCAAATGTCCCCAGCCACAGGAGTCCCGATCCATCCTCGACAATGCATTCCACGGTATTGTCTGCAATGGTCCGGGCCCTGGACGGATCGTGCGTGTAATGCGTGAATGTCTGCGTCGAACGGTCCAGTCGCTCCAGTCCCCCCCGTGTTCCGATCCAGGGAACGCCGGAGCGTGTCACGAAAAGAGACACCACGTTGTTGTTGATGAGGCTCGCGGGATTCGAAGGGATGTGCCCGTAGTGCGCGAACGGGGCGAGTTCGGGATGGAACCGGTCCACGCCGTGTTCCGCCGTCCCCACCCAGATCAGTCCGGAGGAATCCTGATAGATGGACCAGAGGCGGTCATCACTGATGCTCCTCGGGTCGGATTCTTCGTGCCTGAAATGGATGAACCGCTCCGTCACGCGGTCGAACCTGTTCAAGCCCCCGCGCATCGTCCCGACCCAGAGGACACCCGTTCTGTCTTCAAAAACAGGCCAGACCCAGTTGTCGCTGAGGCTGTTCGGGTTCTTCTCATCGTGCGTGTAGCGGACAAATGACCCCGTCTTCCGGTCAAACCGGTCGAGCCCTTCATGCGTCCCGACCCAGATCTCTCCGAGGTGATCGCCGGCCACGGAATACACCCTGTCGTCGGCGAGGCTCCCGGGATCGGCGGGACTGTGTCTGTACGTGGTGACGACGCCCGTCCGGGGGTCGCGCCGTGTGAGTCCGTTGCCGATCGTCCCCGACCATGTCTCGCCGAATGCATCCACGTAGGAGGGGCGGACAGCGCTGATCCGTGCCCCCTTCAGCGGGGCACTATCCGTTGGGACCTGGAGGAACGTCTCATTCAGCCGGTCAAACCTGTTGAGCGAGCGCGGATTTCCCTGCGTTCCTATCCAGAGTGTGCCGTCGGGAGTTTCCGCGATGGAAACAATCCAGCTGTCGTTGAGCGACCGGGGATCCCCGGGGTCATGCTTGTACACCCGGAACGAGTACCCGTCATACCGGTTGAGCCCGTCCTGCGTCCCGAGCCACATCAATCCCCGGCTGTCCTGAAGTATGCAGTTCACGTCGGCCTGCGACAGCCCGTGCCTGACCGAGAGATGCTCGAACACGGTATGTCCCTGCGCGCGACCTGTATCGGGACTGGCAATGGCCAGGAAGACGCAGGAAAGAAGTCCGATGATTCTGCGCGCTGCAGCGGCATCTGTCACCCGGGAGCGATCGCCGAGGTGTACTGTCCGATCGTTCATATTCGTGCTACCGGCACGATGCTGAAAAAAGGGAAAGCCAGGCTTTCCAGGATCTGATCCCGGAGAGCCCGGCAAGGAGTTCCCGCAACCGCAACTGTGACTATGCAACTTTCTCCTGGAGTGTTACCTGAGCATCATCATCTTTCTGCTCTGGACGAAGTTCCCCGCCCTGAGGCGGTATATATACATGCCGCTGCTCACACCGGTTCCGTGATCATTTGTTCCATCCCAGCGGATCGCGTAGGAACCCGCCGCCTGAACGTCCTGCACGAGCGATTTGACCACCTGGCCGAGTATGTTGTACACGGTGAGCGTCACCTCCCGTTGTTCGGGGAGCCTGTACGTGATCGTCGTCGTGGGATTGAACGGATTCGGATAGTTCTGTTCCAGGGCGTACATCACGGGGATTTCAGGTCCCGGCGCGAACTCTCCGTCATCCGATTCCTTCCGGAGCCCGGAGAAGGCAGTCGAGAGATTCACCTGCGTCGCGCCGCCGACGATGACGTCTTTGGCAAGGAATGCGCCGGTCGCTATCGATGCCCCGGTGAGCCAGAGTGTACCGTTCTTGGCATAGATGTTGGCAAACACTGTGCTCTTCGGTCCGATTGTCACAGCTTTCGGCAGGCCCAGTATGGGACCGTCCGTCCCCGCGACATAGAACACGATCCCCGTGGCGTTGATCCCCGAGCCGAGTGCCGGACCGATCGTGGTGTTCCACACGGTGACAATTTGCCCGGCAACCCTCACTTCGCTCTTCCCGCCGAAGAGTATCTTCGTGTTGATCCCGGCGAGAAGATAGTTGATGTTGTACGTCCCCCCCTTGAAAGTCAGCGTCCCGCCGTCAAGAACGGTCACGGCACCGTATTTGCCCGCTGTGATCGTCGTCTGGGAGTTGACGCCCACGGTGACAGACTTCGTTCCGGGTGCAGCAGAATTGAACGCCGGCAGTGCACTGACTACAGGGAGAGAGAGCGATGACGTCTGGGTCCCGGTGACCGTCCCGCCGTTGTTCGTCAGCTTATTGTACAGGAGATTGCCCGCTATCTTGTCGCCCGACCCGAGTATGACCTTGTTCGCCTTCAGGTTATACCCGCCCGCGGTGGCAACGCTCTTCCCGAGCGTCAGTTCCGCCGCCGGCGTGGTGGTTTTCACCGGAAGGGCGTTGTTGACGATGACGCTTCCCGAGTTGATGCTCGTGCTGTCCAGGAGCAGTATGCTGTTTGTCGCAAAGACGACTGCATCAGGCTGGAACGGCGCCTGCACGAAGACGGACTGGCGGAACTGCCGGTTATAGGGAACCTGCGTCCCCGGTATGTTCCCCGTCGCGCTGACGGTGATCGGGTAGCTCCCCGGCGTGGTCTGTATCGTGAACTTCGCAGCATAAGCCCCACCTCCCGTGGAGACCAGCGCCAGCGTCTGTTTCGTCCCGTTGGGCGCGTTGATTGTCGCATTCACTGTCGCGTCTGTAATTGGAACCCCCGCGATGGGCACGGTCGCGCCCGCCGCCTGCACGGGAGTGGAGCCTCCCGTCGTGAGAGATGCCTGGACGAGTATCTGGTCGCCCGGGAGATAGTACGATTTGTTGAATGACACTTTCAGCGACACATCCGAAAACGCGGTGACGGAGAGTCCGAGGTTTTCCGGCGTCGACGCGTTGGTTGTTGCTCCCGCCGGGATGAGGACCCAGTTCCCCGGCTTGGGGTTTTGTATCACGTAAAAATTGTACGTCGGACCCTTGACGAACTGGATGTCGGTGAAGAACTGGTTCGGCTTCGGGATGGACGCCAGGTTGTCCGGCGTGATCACCGCGAAGGGGGAAGGAATCGTAAAGAGCGTCGCCGAGTTCCAGGTGTTCGGCGGGGGAAGAACGAGTCCGGTCTGAGGAGGCACAAGTGCAAGTACGCCCGTGCTCCCCTGCCACTGGAAGCCGGGGAGTAT
>PMDK01000117.1:0-36285 GCA_003154425.1 Ignavibacteriota bacterium | reverse complement strand
GAGTCTGCTGGAGACGTCCTGACCGGTGCTCCCGGCGAACCCGAGCGTGAACACCGGGGTCAGAGACGACCGGAGACCCTGGAGCACCGGCGTGCTCAGCGCACCCGGAGAGCTCGTTTCTTCACCCGCGCTCAGGAGGATCATCGCCCGTCCGCGGTTCGGCAGCGGCGTCGCACCGGTAAGGAGTGACGTTCCCGCCTGCAACCCCTGACCTACAGCGCTCGTTCCGCCGATCGCCATTGCGTTGATCTTCGCAGTGATGGCAGCCCTCGACGCCGAATCCGAGATCGTCGCAAGCTGGGGTCCGACGATGACCTGGTTGGGGAGCTGGATGACACCGACACGATCGCCGACCCTCATCCTGCTTATCAGCTCGGTCGCGGCGGCTTTCGATGGCGTGAATCCGTCGTAGGCCGCTGCGAATGTCGATGAAGCGTCAATCACGAGGACCATGTCGATCCGGCTTCCGGGGAGATTCCTGTAGACGTAACCGATCGCCGCGGTGTCGGGGACGTGGAGTGTCCTCTTGGAAATCTCATCGTTCACGATGAACCCGTACATCGTTACCGAGTCGTTCCCCGCACCCATGAACGGGACATACGGCGCGTATCCGGGGTTGTAGATATCCCCCAGACCGCTGAAGTGGCCGATCTCGTGGGTCGCAACGTCCTGCATGTCCTTGGTGACGAGATCACCTGTGGGGGTTGACACGTTCCCGAACGTGAACACCTGGTGGTTCAGGGCAATGTCGGCATCCGTCAGTTCGCCGTTCAGTGCGTTGTACCGGACCCGCGTGACAGCGATAGCCTGCACCGGGGCGCCCGTTATTGTCTGCCACGTGCTGTTCGGACCGGTGCTGTCGATCCAGACGACGTTATTGATGCCGTCCGGGTTTCCTCCCCATGTGGAATTCGACTGGGAGGGACCCTGGACTTCGGTATATGTGATGGGGCTGATAGTCCCCCAGGTGCCGAAGCCGGTACGGATGGCCTGAAGGATAGACGGTGAAACATTGTTCACCACGCTGTTGCTGATCTGGAACGATGTCTTCCCCCCCGGCCAGTGAAGCGGGACCCCCGAGAGTGTCGTATTGACGACGTAATGATTCCCGTAGATCTTGGTTTTGGTTCCGGCGATCAGATCGGGTGAGAATTCCGACGTGTTGTTCCCCGGGTCCGTCGACGTTGCACTGAGATACTGACCCGGCTGGAGGGGCGCAGCCGGCGTGAGAGAGAAGACAGCGTTGCCGAGTGCATCTGTCGTGAGCGTCGTCGTCCCGATGAGTGATTGCCCCTGCCCGTACCCTGATGCATCGCCGGTCGGGTTCGAGAACACTTGAATCGTCAGCGCTGTATTAGGCCAGCTTACGATAGAACCACGTATGATCGTCGATTCAGGGACAGCGACATAGAGTAGAGGATAGTTCTGGCCCGCATACAATGTATCTGGATTCGTCGGATACGATTGCGGCCCAGGGTTATGGGACGGCACTCTGTTCGGCGTGACCCCGTCGCCACCCAGGACTCCGTCTGCACTTCTATCGATGCCGAGCTTCAGATTTCCAAATATCGAGTTGGAGAGTATCGGATTTCCCAGCGAGGGGGGCATGGAGGGCTCGTTGGACTCGAGGCACACACCTGCCCCCTTGTTGAACGCAATAATGTTCCCCTGACCCGCGATGAGACCACCTATGGGGTTGTTGGTTGACCCGCTTACTTTGATGCCGTGACCGCCGTTTCCAAGAGGTGAAACGCCCGTCATGTCAGAGCCGATATAATTAGACTGTATTGAATTCCCAGTCGGAATGATCCCTTCGTTCACAATCTCAATACCCACCCCTCCATTGCCGGATATGATGTTGCCCGCTCCGGGACCTCCGATCTGGTTGTTCTGTGTAAGCGCTGTCACACCAAAGTAGATCCCCCCCGCCATCCTGATTCCGTCATTTGTATTCGGGATCGCCGCGGTCCCTGTCGCGTTTGTGCCTATCAGATTTCCCCGTAGTATGTTTGACGACGACTGAAATTCGATTCCGTTCGTCCCGTTTCCTGAAATGACATTTCCATAGCTCCCCGCCCCGCCGATGATGAATTGTCCCCCTCCGGCGAATATGCCGATGCCGGCCCTGGCATTGCCGAGGGGAGCCGTGCCGGCTGCATTCGTCCCGATGTAGTTCCCGTACACCATGCTTCCGGTCGTCTGGTCGAACGTCATGCCGTTCCGTCCATTCCCGGAGATGATGTTCCGTGCCGCCGGCGTGTTCCCCCCGATCACATTGTAATTCCCTGTTCCGGGAGCAGCTCCGTTAGCGATGTAAACGCCGTCGGATAGATTACCCTCAGCAATTGATCCCGTCGGGTCGGTTCCGATGAAGTTTCCCTGAACGGTATCGCTGTTCTGCGTCCTCAACACTATCCCCGAATTTGTGAACCTGTTAATCACCAAGCCCCGGACAGCGCTGTTTCCGCCCGTAAGGACCAGCCCCTGGTCCACAGCCCCTTGACCGTTGAGCTCAATCAGAAGGACCGCATTGTCTCCAACTGCGAGTGCGTTCGGGCTTGCACCCGGCTGCGTGTAGCCATCGATCACGACCTGATCCGTCACCTGTGGAAGACGTGAGGACAGGGCAATCGTCTGTACTCCAGTTCCAGGGATATGAAACCGTATCGTATCGGGACCGGGATGAGAAATCGCTCTCACGATCGCTTCCCGCAGCGAACCGCTCCCGGCGTCAAGCGTATTCGTGACAGGATCCGGGGGGAGGTTTGCTTCGACCTGAACATCAAGATAGGAAGAACCCCCGCGATCACTCCCTCGCACGACGAGGAGGTTGTCTCCAACAATCAGAATGTTGTCCGGAACCTGGAAAACGAAACTTGCGCGGGTCGGGCAATTTTCGTGAACTTGAAGTCCAGCGGAGACATCAGCGCCGTTGATAAACACCTGGACATCATTGTCGATCGCAACGCTTATCGCGAGATTGTTTGCCCCGGAGGGGAGACTGAAGTGTTTCCGCAACAGTATTTGGGAAAACACATCCCAATTTGTTGCAACGTATGTCGGACTGTTGAGGTCGCATCCTCCAATTGAGCCGAAACCAGCACCTCCGGTTGACCAGCCTGAATCATCGTAGCCGGAGGTCTGATAGTTTGCCGGAAACGAAGCCTCGGAACCGAACTGCTGGTACCTGTATCCAGCCGCCAGGTAAGGTATTACGGTGGCGTTCTGCCTCCCGATCAAAGCAATACTTCCGCTCACCGATCCACCCCCGATCGTCACAAAGTTGGAACTAAAGGATGCGGTGGAGGGGAGAGTTGCAGGCAAGGCTGTCGAACTAAAGACCAAGCCTGAACCGCCTGTGAGATTGAAACCGGCATAACCCGGGCCCGTACCACTGGTAAAAAACTCATCACCGAAAGTCGGATCATTATAATACACAGTGAGTGTTGAGTTCGGATCCCGGTGATATGTGGCGCTTCCAATGACTCCCGGGCTGACGACAACGTCAAAAGTATAGGAGGAATAATCGGCTCGATTCTGACCCGTTACACTGGGAGTTTGAGCATCATCGTATGTAAGGGTAGCGATAAATGAAGCTCCTCCTCCGGTGATCGAACCACTGAAGTGGATGACACGTCCGGTTGCAGTGACCGTTTGAACCAGCAGAACTGAAACGAGAAATATGGCAGCCCCGATAACCGTATATCGATTCTTCATGATCAATCCCCTGTGTTTGTCAAGAGCTGAGAGTTTCGTGGACGTAGAATCCGGCTATTTCTGATTCTGATCAATGATCGCCTTCTGCACGACGGCGGTGATTTCCTGAAGTGTCCGGGTTCCGCCGACCATCAGCCGGCCTGAGACATCGTCTCTCTCGACTGTGTATTTTCCCTGCTGCCCTGCGGAGACGCGGTAATTCCCCTGCCTGTCCTTTTGTGCGAAGACGAGGACGCTCTCATCCGTCTGGAACACCGCGGTATGACTGTAGAGCTCGCCGACACCGTCGACTTCCCCCCCAGGAACGACTATTGTCAGCGGCTGCCCCGGGTTCCCCCCTTTGATATACTGATCAACGGAGAGCGTCACACGGGTGACAATCCTCGAGTGATCTTCATTCCACCCGGCCACGAGCGAGCTCACTTTCCCTACGGCAACCACCTCCGCCTGATTTGCCAGCGCTTCTGTCGTAAGCTCCTTTGACTGTGAAAGCGCCAACGCAGCCGGCAGTACCAGGAGCAGCACAAGTGAGATTCCCCTCTTGATCACACCAGATTGAATCCTCATCGCGAATCCCTCCGTAAGTATATAGTATAGGGGAGACCTGGACACAGGCGCCCCGTCAGAAGTTTCGTTTCAAAGGCCGGGAAGGCATAGCACTCCGGCTTCTCGTGAATTTCTATCTCATCTTCACTTGGAACAGGGGAAAAGGCAGACTTCCTGCGTCTGGAATATTCAATACTGGCGTGCAAGGAATCGGTATCGAAGGGAATAAAAAAAAGAGCGATGGGGATTCGCTCTCAGGTAACAAACGTGCATCATGAGACATCGTCGAAAAGAGGGGGCGGACAAACCAACGGGCCGACATGGTCGGGTACAGGTGTACCGGCACAGTTGTGGGCACGCTCGACGCGCTCGGGATAATGAGGAGAAAGAACAGTTAAATAAAACCTGATAATCATACGGAAACCCGATCTCAATGTCAAGTACCGGGGCGGACCCTCGTGCGATCGCTCGCCGGGATGCCGCCGGGTGTTTTCTTTTTCCCCGCTCCGTTGTATCTTGGTGAAAGAAGGAAATGAGACCATTGTGCTCAAAAAGGAACTGAAAATATCAGGGAGACTCACAATGAATCTGCCGGGCTATGCGTTCATCGACGGGAAGATAGTCCCCTACGCCGAGGCAAAGGTGGGGGTTCTGACACACGGACTCAACTACGGCACGGCCGTCTTCGGGGGGATCAGGGCGTACTGGAACGATGATGAGGGGGAACTGTTCGTGTTCCGTCCCGAGGATCACTACCGCCGGTTCCTCCAGTCCGCAAGCCTCCTCCGCATGGAGCTTCCCTACACTGCGGAGAGCCTTGCCTCCAGCACGCTCGACCTCCTCCGCGCCGAGGGACTCAGGACGGACTGTTACATCCGCCCCCTTGCCTTTTACGGGGACGAGATCATCGGCGTCAGGCTGCACAATCTGACACCGCGCGTCGCCATCACTTCCGTCCCGTTCGGCCTGTACGTGGAGAACGATGAGAATGCCCACTGCACCATCTCCTCGTGGCGACGTGTGGACGACAACATGATCCCGGCCAGGGGGAAGATCGCCGGGGCCTACGTCAATTCCGCGCTTGCGAAATCGGACGCACAGCTCTCCGGATTCGACGAGGCGATCGTCCTCGGCCAGGACGGCCATGTGTCGGAGGGTTCGGCGGAGAACATTTTCCTCGTCCGCAACGGCGTCGTCATCACCCCCCCCATTTCGGAGAACATACTCGAGGGGATCACCCGGCGCATGATCATAAAGCTGCTGAAGGACGAGATGGGGATGGAAGTGGTGGAACGGCCGGTGGACCGGACGGAGCTCTTCCTCGCCGACGAGGTGTTCTTCACGGGGACCGGCGTGCAGGTGATTGCGGTGACGCGCATCGATCACCGTGCAATCGGAACCGGGAAGATGGGGCAGGTCGTGAGGCAGGTCCGGGAGCTGTATTTCAACATCGTGCGCGGACGCGTGGTTCGCTACCGCTCGCACTGCATCCCGGTGTACCGGACAGAGAAAGAACTCAAGGGCGCGGTTTCATCTCGCTGATGACGGGGGAAGTCCTCCTGTCGACGGCGAGATGATAACCGCGCACCTCCTGTTCCGGCGGGAACCATCTACTTCGCGGCCGGACGAATTCCGGACTGGTCGAGGAACTCTCTGATCGTTGCGTACGCTGCCAGGAGTTGATCCCGCGTGAATCCCCCGTGCCGGCCGCCGGGTATGGTGATGAGCCGGTTCGGCACTCCCGCCGTCGTGAGAGCTTTGTGCAGGCGAACCGCCTGTGTGTAGGGAACGAGCTGGTCGTTGTCTCCGTGGATTGTCAGCACGGGTGGGAGCCCGGCCCGCACGTATGTCAGCGGCGACACGCGTGCGGCCACCTTTTCCTTGTCGGGGAGGCTGCCCAGCCAGTTGACCGCGTACGCCTTCCTGTTCGGACCGTCGAGCAGCTCTCCGACGTCCGTGATCCCGAACCAGTTGATTATCGCGGCCACGTGCATCGTGGGCATCACGTCGTCCCATTCCTTCGCAGCGTCGAACCCCGCCCCCGCGTCAAGCATCCCAGTCATGAGAGCCAGGTGTCCCCCCGCCGATCCCCCGGTGACGACCACCCGCGTCGTGTCGAATCCGTATTGTTTCGCATTCTCATACACCCACCGGAGTGCCACGCGGCAATCCTCCACCGCCGCCGGAGGAGGCGAGACTCTCGCAAGGCGGTACTCGACGTTGACGACGTGAAACCCCATCTCGAGATACGGGAGGAGCTCCAGCACGGCCCCTTCCTTCGTCCCCCCCACCCAGCCTCCGCCATGTATGTACATGACAACGGGAGCGAGTGTACCGCGGGGATTCCGGGCGTACACATCGAGCTTGCAGTCGAAATCGTTCGCAACGGAATATATGACGTCGGGGACGACAGAGTAGTTCAGCTTGATGTCGATGGGCCAGGCGGCCGGGGCTGTTGGCGGTGTCTGGCCACTTGCGGCAAGGATTGCGAGACATACGAGCACAGGCATGAGAAATGAACGGCGCATGGGTCTGCTCCCGATGATGTTCATGATAGTGGCAAATACGTAAAGACGTGAGTGCCGGAAAATCAGGGTTGGCGGCAACCTCTCACTGCTTCAACAACGATGTCCCCCCGTCGATGAGGCCTGCCGCGTGCTCGAGCGTACCGGCTGCGATGACGATCTGCTCACCCGCTTCCTTCCAGTTCTTTGTTTCGATCGCCTCGCGCACCCCCGGGAGGGTCTTGACGCCGTAGCCGGTGTACCGGCCGGGCGCGTAGATCTGGTGCACGTACCAGGGCCTTCCGGGCAACCCCTGCTTCGTCGTCAGAGAACGCTCGAAATCCATAAAGAGCCTGTCGAGCGACCGGGCTTTCTCCGCCGTGAGTGCCCCCCCCGCAGCGACTGTAGTCTTCCAGGCATCGCAATACAGGGAGGTGCTCCTCTTCAGGAGCGCCAGCGCGTTCTGAAGCGGGGAGAAATCAATGTACGGAACGGGGTTTTCGGCCTTCGGGGTGATCCACGTTTCCGTCGGATCGGCGGAAACGTCGAACGTCTTGTCCCGGATCTTCCTGTTCAGTTCGTCCGTTTCATCGCGCATGTCGTCTGCAAGCTTCATCACTTCCTGGACGTAGAGCGCAATCGTCTCCGTGAAGTCTTCAAAATCGAACGGGACAACCTCTGCATCCGCAAGCCGCAGCACGATCCTCCCCGCGGTCTGCGCCTGAGTCACGCCGTAGACGAACCCCGGATCACCGAACCTCGTAAAGTGGTCGAACGAGTCGTACACGGAATGATATGATCCTCCCCCGTTTTCACCCCCGTAGCCGATATTCAGCGAAGCGATGCCGAGATGCTGGAGGAAGGGGGTAAAATCGGAGCCGGACCCGAGCGCCCCGATCCGGAGATCCGCCCTCTCTCTCAGCACCTTCCTCTCGGGCACTGTGGCACGGAGTATCTGCACGGCTTTGAGGCGCTCTGAAACGCTGACATGACTTTCGGGATCGGCCACCTCGCGTGCCACCTGGTTCACGAACTTCTCGAGCGTGTGGGACCCTCCGGCAGAAAAAAAACCCCTGCCGTTCCCGTCCGAGTTGATGTACACGGCGGCTTTGCCCGATAGCTCATCGGCGTGAGTCTCCACCCATTCGGTCGATCCCAGGAGCCCGGGTTCCTCGCCATCCCACGCACAGTAAACAATGGTTCTCTTCGGATGCCATCCCCGCCCGGCGAGGAGTCCCACTCCCCGCGCCTCTTCCATCATCGACACGAGTCCGCTCAGCGGATCCCCCGCCCCGTAGACCCACGCATCATGATGGTTCCCCCGGATGATCCATTCATCGGGCTGCCCGCTCCCTTTCAGCGTGGCGATGACGTCCCGGATCGGGACCATGTCCCATGAGAACTCCACTTTCAGGTGGACCGTCGCCGGTCCCGGCCCGAGGTGGTATGTGATCGGGAGAGCCCCGCGCCATTCGGCCGGCGCAACGGGTCCGCCCAGCGCCCGGAGGAGGGGAAGCGCATCGCCATAGGAGATCGGGAGGACCGGAATCGACGTCAGCGTCCGCGCTTCTTTCAGCGGCAGCCGTTTTGCGTTCTTCGTGGCTCCCACGAAAGGCGTGAGCGGATCCCCCGCATACAGCGGCATGTCGGCAACCGATCCGCGCTGCCCGCCGAACTCGCTCCTGTAGGCTCCCCGGGGATAGACATCCCCTTCGAAATAACCGTCGTCCCGCGGATCAGAAAAGATGATGCATCCGGAGGCGCCGTGCTCGGCGGCGACCTTCGGCTTGATCCCCCGCCATGAGCCGCCATATCTGGCAATGACGATCTTTCCTTTCACGTCGATCCCCCGGCGGTCCAGCTCCTCGTAGTCCTTCGGCACGCCAAAGTTGACATAGACAAGTTGTCCCGCCACGTCACCGTCACATGAATAGCAGTTGTACAGCGGGAGCTGTTCTGCGGTCTGGCCTGATGTGGTGTCTCCTGGGATGGGAGGTTCCGTGAGTCCCGCACGGTAAGTGACGGGGGCCGTAAGCTCGAGCAGCCGCGTTTTCGGCGTCGGGAACAGCACGGAGAACTCTTCGACCCGCGTGTCGTAGCCCCAGGAACGGAACAAGGACGCGATGTACGCCGCATTCTTCTCATCGTATTTCGACCCGACATGATGGGCATGGGAGGAGAGGTCCTTCATCCAGCTCCGCATGTCCTCCGCTTTGATGGCCGCGTCGAACTTCGCCTCCAGCGACCGCTCGTCCGGGGCGCGTGAGGTATCGAAACCGGCCATCGGCTGGGAAAATACGACCCCGGCTGCGGAGGAGAGCATGAACAAGACGGTCAACCCACGATGGCATATGGAGTCCATTGCATTCCCAGATTGGTTTGAGACATTTCCCGGCGGGACGGCCATGGAAGATAATGAGGAAGCCTCCCGAAAGCAAAACATCGATGCCCGGGAGAACCGAAGGCCAGCACGCTTTGAGCTTTGAGATCGTCTCGCCGATCCTTTCCCGGTTCGCGGCGTCTCTGACTGGCGAGGGGCTTTTTCCTTTCCTAACTATTCTCTATATTGCCTCTAACGGTACCCTCCTCCTCTGTTAGAGTTGCATGAAAACCCGGGCTCGGACATCGAAGACGAAACGCCCCTCCGCCACAACAAAAGGGGTGAAACGGGGCACAGCCCCCGCCGGCAGGGGGATTTACTGCACGGAATGCGGCGCGACGCTGGAGAATTTCTGTTTTTCAAGCACCGCGGACGATCTCGAGGCGGTCCGGAAAACACTCGCGCAATGCAGGAAACAGGGGAGGTTTTCGGGCGATTTCTGCTCGAAACTCTTCATCGCCCACCCGGAGGCGCTCGCACGATCGGACGAGGAGTCCGATGATGATGCCGGCCCGTGATTTGGCGTGACAGCGGCTCAGAATAAAATTACACACTTCAGGAGGTCTCCATGCTCCGCTCCCTCTCACTGCTCCTCATCCCGGTGCTCTTCCTTGCAAGGGGGGGCGCCCGCGCACAGGACGAAAAATCGCTGACCAGAGACGAAGTGTCCGTCATCAAGAAGAAGCTGGTGGCCGTCCTCGAGTCCCTGGGCCAGCCGGCGGGATATTCCCTCGAGCACGAAGACTTCAATCTCCCTACGGAGGCCTACAAGAACTCGAACAGCGGCAGGTACAATCTGACCTATGCCTCCGCAAACAGGAAGTTTGGGACGCAAAAGAAGACGGAGGAAGAGAGCAAGGACATTCAGAAGGAATACCAGAAGAAGGTAGCGGAAGCGCAGGCCAAGGGGGACTATGCGGCGATGTCGAAGCTCGCCATGGAGATGCAGCAGAAGGCCGGACAAATGCAGCTGAAGGCTACGGAAACGCAGAAAGAGCCCATAGAGGTCTCCGTGCAGCTCAACAGCAACCCGGGGGCGGTCATCGATCCTGATGCCGTCGTGTTCGAACATCCCGGAGTCATCGCGCTGAAATCGAATGTCGAGAGCGGGACGGAGCGGATCGACATCTACTTCGATCCCGTGTCCCTCAAGGAGACGAAACAGCTCTCGCGCGTGGACCTGAAAAAGCCGGAGGAGGGGGTTACCAGAAGGACGCTTGTAATGAGCGTTGCGGTCGAAGTCTCGGGTCCGGCCGCCGAGATCGAGCCTTGGGTGAAGAAGGTCGACTCGAAGAAGGTGCTGTCACAGATCGACGCGGGAAAGTAGCTGCCCGCCTCATGCCGGAGCTCAGGCAGAACATCATCACCCGTGAGTGGGTGATCATCGCAACAGAGCGCGCCAGGAGGCCGGACGAGTTCATCCGGCCGAAAAAGGCGACTGTTCCCGTGCCGCAGTTCGATCCGGCGTGCCCGTTCTGCCCGGGGAACGAATCGATGAGCGCCGCGGAGACGTACAGGGTTGCGGGGGAGGGAGGCTGGGCGGTTCGGGTCGTCGAGAACAAATTTCCGGCGCTCTCACACGAAGGGGACCGGGTCAGGAGCATCGACGGCGTGTACCGCTCGATGTCCGGGGTTGGATTCCACGAGGTCGTCGTCGAACACCGGCGGCACGACCTATCACCGGCCCTCTATTCCGTCGGGGAGCTGACGAACATACTCAGGGCGTACCGCCAGCGTTACATGCAGATGAGGAAGGACCCGCGGGTCGAAGCGATAATCATTTTCAAGAACCACGGTGAATCCGCCGGGACGTCGCTCGCACACCCTCACTCACAGATCACCGCCACTCCCATCGTCCCGACACAGGTCCGCCACAGAATGGACGAGGCGATCAGATTTTTCGACGAGACCGGCGAATGCGTCTTTTGTACAACGCTCAGACGTGAACTCGCGGACAGACTCAGGATCGTCGCCACCACGGACTCTTTTGTTGCCTTCATCCCCTACGCCGCACTCTCGCCGTTCCACCTCTGGATATTTCCGGTCCGCCACTGCTCCTCGTTCGACGAAATCGAGGAGCATGAGATCACGGACCTGGCGGCCACGCTGCGCACCGTTCTCGGAAAGCTCTACCGGGGGTTGAACGACCCGGACTACAATTTCTCGATCCGGTCCATCCCTGCGAGGGAGGGACAGCGGGAATATTTCCACTGGTACCTTACTGTCATCCCGCGGATAGTGCGGGCCGCAGGGTTTGAAATCGGGAGCGGCATGTACATCAACACCTCTCTTCCGGAAGAAAGCGCCCGCTTCCTTCGGGGCGTCACCGCCGAATGATCCTCCCCCCCTCTGATGAGAATGGGGCCGAACTGCGCGGCCCCATTCTCACCACCGGCAACGCTCCTACCCTCCGATCATCGACATCGCGCTCAACCCGAATATTCCGAATACGATCGCCGTCAGTATCGCCGTGAGAACAAAATAGACGACGATGAGCACAATGATGGAGACCACCATGTAGACGACCACCTTGTCCTGGGGCGTTTTCATCGTGTGGGGGAACCCCAGGTAGAGGAGGTAGAGACCGTAGATGCTCGCAATGAGGACAAGCACTCCCAGGACCGGGATGATGTTCAGGATCCCCGCGACCCAGGCCGGCGTATAAGAATACGCGACGAGCTGCATGGCCCTGCCGAAATTCTTCTGTGATCCGAAGTTGGGCGCCAGCAGGTCGATGACAAATGCCGTGAGGTACACGCCCGCCACGGCGGCGACGAAGCCGATGATCGCCATCGCAATCCCCCACGTGAACGAAGCGGCCATCCCGCGGCCAATCAGGCCGTAGCCGAGTATCGCGGCGACAGCCGGGATGAGCGCGAGAGGAATCACATACCCCGAGACGATCTGCCCCACATTGGGCTCCTCGGCTGCGATGGCCGGCCACTCGGTTTTTGGCGTCATCATGATGTTCTTCGCCCTATCCACGATATTCATGCTGCCTCCTGGAGGTTATGTGAGGATGAAGGGAACAGGCAAGGTGGAACCTGCTGACGGGACCCGGTGCCGGAGGGAGGGTCCGCTCTCACCGGCGCCGGACGGAGGGAAGATAGAGCATCCGGGGAAACGAATCAAGTCCGGCGTTCAAAATCGTTGCATATATGAAACGCGCCGGATGCCGCCGGGGCGTCCTTCCGCCGTCCGGGCGCTAGGCCTTCTTTTTCCAGTTCTCGGGGCGGAGCGACCTGACAGCCGCCCCGGCCCGCCACATCTCGGAATTCCGCCACGCTCCCAGCTCCAGATCAAGTTTTTCGCGGTAATCGGGGGCGCCGCATGTGTCCAGGACGCGCTTCGACTCCACGCCGGCCCGGACGTCCCTGTAGAGCAGCTCGAAGAGAGGCTTTGAGGCGGTCTCAAAGCGCTTCGACCAGTCGAGCGCCCCCCGCTGCGCGGTGGTGCTGCAGGACGCGAACATCCAATCCATCCCGTTCGCGCCGATCAGGGGGTAGAGCGACTGCGTCGCCTCCTCCACCGTTTCATTGAAGGCCTCGCTCGGGGAGTGCCCCATCTCACGGAGCGTATCGTATTGCGCCTTCATGAGCCCGGCGATCGCTCCCATGAGCACGCCCCGTTCACCCGTGAGGTCGCTGTGGACTTCCTTCTCGAACGTCGTGGGGAAAAGATAGCCCGATCCGATCGCGATACCGAACGCCACCGCCCTATCCCCCGCCTTCCCCGTCGCATCCTGGTACACCGCGAAACTGGAGTTGATGCCGCTTCCGGCGACGAAATTCGTCCGCACGGTGCGGCCGGCCCCCTTCGGGGCAACGAGGAACACGTCGACGTCGCGCGGAGGGACCACTCCCGTCTGCTCCTTGAACACCACGGAAAAACCGTGCGAGAAGCAGAGCGCCTGTCCTTTCCTGAGGTTCTTCAGTATGCGCTGCCACTGATCCTTCTGTCCGGCGTCCGAGAGGAGGACCTGCACGATGGTCCCGCGCCGCACCGCTTCTTCGATGTCCTCGAACAGGTTCTTCCCCTCCTGCCACCCATCCCGCAGAGCATCCTGCCAGCCCTTTCCCCCCTTCCTCTGACCGATCACCACGTTGACCCCGTTGTCCCGGAGGTTCAGCGACTGGCCGTGCCCCTGGGGGCCGTAGCCGATGATCGCAACGACCTCGTCTTTGAGCACGTTCCGCGCCTTCGCGAGAGTGAATTCTTCCCGCGTGACAACTTCCTCTTTGACCCCGCCGAAATCGATGAGCGCCATGCTGTAGTTCTCCTTGCCGTGTGGTTGCCGTTGACGATTCCTACCTGAGTGTGAGTCTCTTCACGATTCCCTCGGTGACCTCCTCCGTGCCGCGCGTGCCGCGGATGTCCGCCGTCCGGAAACCGTCGGCGATCGCCCTGTCGACGGCGCGCTCGACGACCACCGCCTCGTCTTCCAGATGGAGCGAGTGGCGCAGCAGGAGCGCCGCGCTCAGTATTGCTCCCACCGGGTTCGCGCACCCCTTCCCGGCGATGTCCGGCGCGGAACCATGTATCGGTTCGTACACACCGGGCCCGCCTGCTCCGATCGATGCCGAAGGAAGAAGGCCCATCGAGCCGGCCAGGACGGACGCCTCATCCGTCAGTATGTCGCCGAACATATTCTCCGTCACGAGTACGTCGAACCAGGAGGGTGAGGAGATCAGCCGCATCGATGCCGTATCCACCAGCATGTGTTCGAGCGTGACATCGGGGAAGCCTTTTGCGACATCCTGCGCAGTCTGGCGCCAGAGCCGTGATGTCTCGAGGACATTGGCCTTGTCCACCGACGTGACTTTCTTCCTCCTCCCCCCGGCGAGCCGGAACGCCAGCTCGACCACGCGCCTGATCTCGTACTCGTAGTACTCCATGGTGTCGAAGGCCCTGAGCCGGCCGTCGACCTTGTCCCGGCCGCGTGGCGTGCCGAAATAGAGGCCGCCTGTAAGCTCCCTCACCACCATGACGTCGACGTCCTTCACATAGCCGGGCTTGAGCGGAGTCGCGTCAAGAAGGAGCGGATGGGGCTTGACGGGCCTGAGATTTGCATAGAGCGACAGTCCCTTCCGAAGGGCCAGGAGCCCCTGTTCGGGCCTGACCTCGGCCAGCGGGTCGTCCCAGCGCGGCCCCCCGACAGCCCCGAGAAGCACGGCGTCCGCTTCGGCGCATGAGGCGAGTGCTTTCTGCGTCAGCGCGACCCCCGACGCGTCGATGGAACATCCTCCTATGAGGTGGGTCGTGAAACTGAATTCGTGTCCTCCCAGGCGTGCGATCTGTGTGAGGACACTGTGCGCCGCCCGGGTCACTTCCGGACCGATGCCGTCGCCCGGGAGAAGGACGATGCCTGCCTTCATAGGCCGCCCCGTTCATGCATTGGAGGTCAGTCCGTATTCAATGCTGTCGGCAAGCGCGCGCCAGCTTGCCTCGATGATGTTTGGGCTTGCTCCGACGGTGCTCCAGCGGCGTGTGCCGTTCCTCGTCTCGATGAGGACGCGCGTCGTGGCAGCGGTGCCGTTCGCACCGTCCAGTATCCTGACCTTGTAGTCGGCAAGCCGGAAGGAGGAGAGTTTCGGGTACACAGGGGTGAGAGCCTTCCTGACGGCCGTGTCGAGGGCGTTGACCGGCCCGTTCCCCTCCGCCACCGTGTGGATGACGTTTCCTGCGACGTTCAGCTTGACGGTCGCTTCGGCGAAAATACCCCGCCCGTCCCTGTGCTCGACATTGACCGTAAGATCGATGAGCTCGAACGGCGGAGCATACTTCTCCTGCTGGCGCTGCATCATCAGTGCGACCGACGCCTCGGCCGCCTCAAAGGAGAACCCCTTTGCCTCGAGAGCCTTGATCTGGTCGAGGACCGCGCCGATCCGGGTCGTGTCCACGTTCTCGAACCCGAACTCTTCCGATTTGCTGACAATGTTCGCGCGTCCCGAAAGTTCCGACACCACGACGCGCATGGCATTCCCCACGAGTGCCGGATCGCAGTGCTGGTAGGAATCGGGGTTGCGCCTGATCGCGGCGACGTGAATTCCCCCTTTATGGGCGAAAGCCGATTTCCCGACATAGGCGAGGTGCCCATCGGGGGAGAGATTCGCGGTCTCTGCAACGTAAAGAGCTGTGTCCATGAGCCGTGCGAGGTTTCCTTCGGGGAGGCACTCCATGTGCAGCTTGAGCGTGAGGTCGGCGATCACCGAAATCAGGTTGGCGTTGCCGCAGCGCTCTCCGTATCCGTTTATGGTCCCCTGCACCTGGATACACCCCTCCCGCACGGCGGCAAGGGAGTTGGCCACCGCGCACTCCGCGTCGTTGTGTGTGTGGATCCCGAGGGGGACGGCCGTGCCTTCACGGACGTGCGACACGATCTCAGCGATTTCCCACGGCATCGTCCCTCCGTTGGTGTCGCAGAGCACGAGGATCTCCGCTCCGCCGGCGGCGGCGGCGCGGAGCGTCTCCAGAGCGTAGGCGCTGTCGAGCCTGAACCCGTCGAAGAAGTGTTCGGCGTCGTAGAAGACCCTCCGTCCCCGCTGTACGAGGTATGCCGTGCTCTCCCGGATGATCCTCAGGTTCTCCTCCGCGGTCGTCCGCAGGACCTCTTTGACATGGAACATCGATGTCTTTCCTACGAGCGCGCACACGGATGTCGCCGAATCGATGAGCGCCGCGATGTTGGGGTCGTCCCCGGGGCGGCCCCCGACGCGGCACGTGGAACCGAACGATGTGATCACCGCGTGATTCCAGGGCAGGTCCCTCGCCCGGGAGAAGAACTCCACATCTTTCGGATTCGAGCCCGGCCAACCCCCCTCGATGAACGCCACACCAAGGTCGTCCAGTTTCCTGGCGATCCTGAGCTTGTCGTCGCACGAGAGCGAAATCCCTTCCCTCTGCGTCCCGTCGCGCAACGTCGTATCGTACACCTGTACGCGCATGGCTCAACCCCGCGAAGTGAGCTGTTCGAACAATTCGATCTCCGTCATGAACCGGAGCAGGTACCCGAGCTCGTCCACCCCCTTAAGGAGGCACGTCTTCGCAAAACTGTCGATCGGGAACGGCATGGTCTTTCCGCCGGGGCCGAGCAGCGTCTGGGAGGAGAGGTCGACCGTACACTCGGCGGCGGGGTTCGACCTCAGGAGTGCGACAAGCCTCCCGTGATCCGCCGTTCCGAGAGTAATCGGCAGGAGATTGTTTTTCAGCGCATTGTTCGCAAAGATATCTGCAAACGATGTGCTGATCACCGCCCGGAAGCCGAAGGCGGCGAGCGCCCAGGGAGCGTGTTCACGCGAGGATCCGCAGCCGAAATTGTCTCCGGCCAGAAGGATCTGCGCCCCCCGGTGTTCCGGCAGGTTCAGGACGAAGTCGCCCCGGGGTGAACCGTCCGGATTGAACCGCCAGTCCGAGAACAGGTTCTCCCCCAGCCCCCGTTTGTCCGTCACCTTGAGGAACCGGGCCGGTATGATCTGATCCGTGTCGATGTTATCGACGAGCAGCGGGACGACCCGCGAGGAGAATCGTGTGAACCCTGTCATGCGCTGCTCCTTATGATGGAAGCGTCCGGGCGTCCGTGATCCTGCCGGTGACGGCACTTGCCGCCGCCGTGAGCGGGGAAGCCAGGAACGTCCGTCCCCCCTTTCCCTGTCGTCCCTCGAAATTCCGGTTGCTCGTGCTGACGGCGTACTGGCCCGGAGAGAGCTGGTCACCGTTCATTGCGATGCACATCGAGCAACCGGCTTCGCGCCATTCGGCCCCCGCAGACTTGAATATCCGGTCGAGCCCTTCAGCCTCCGCCTGACGTTTCACCGCCTGCGATCCGGGGACGACAAGGAGGCGTACGGTGGGGGCGACCTTCCGCCCGCGGAGAACCGAGGCGGCAAGGCGCAGATCCGAAATCCGTCCGTTTGTGCAGCTTCCGATGAAGACGACGTTCACCGGGCGGCCGAGAAGAGGCTGACCGGGCGCAAGGTTCATGTAGTCGAGCGCCTTCCTGAGCGCGGAGCGCTGGGCCGGGTCGGTCACGGCCTCCGGAGAAGGGACGGGCCCGTCGAGCGCGAGCCCCATCCCCGGATTTGTGCCGAACGTGATCATGGGGGAGAGGCGGGAGATATCGAGGGTCAGGGACCTGTCGAACGCGGCCCCCTCATCCGTCGGGAGTGTCCGCCACCGGGCGACTGCGCGGTCCCATTCCGCGCCTCGCGGGGAGAATTCCCGCCCGGCGAGGTATTCGAGCGTTGTGTCGTCCGGTGCCATCATGCCCGCCCGGGCGCCCCCCTCGATCGACATGTTGCATATCGTCATCCGTTCGTCCATGGTGAGCGAGCCGATCGCGGCACCGGTGTATTCGAATACGTGCCCGGTCCCTCCCCCCACGCCGATCCGCGACAGGAGGGCCAGGACGATGTCCTTCGCCGTGACCCCCGGCCCCCGCACCCCTTCGATCCGGACTTCACAGACACCGGGGCGGCGCTGGAGGAGGCACTGCGTCGCAAGCACGTGTTCCACCTCGCTCGTTCCGATTCCGAAGGCCAGAGCCCCGAACGCCCCGTGCGTCGATGTATGGCTGTCGCCGCAGACGACCGTCATGCCGGGCTGCGTGAGGCCGAGCTCGGGACCGATGACATGGACGATCCCGCGNNTCCCCGGTGGGTATGCTGTGGTCGACGGTGGCGACTGTCCGCCCGGGCCTGCGCACGCGGAGCCCCCGGACCCGGAGCCCTGCGAATGCCTGGGGGGAAGTGACCTCGTGCACCAGGTGGAGGTCGACATAGAGGACTGCAGGAGCGCCCGGTTCCTGCGTCACGACGTGCGACTCCCACACCTTCTCGAACAGTGTCTTCGCTTTCGGCGCGTCCATCGTCAGCCTCTCGTTTGTGGCGTCATCATCAGACGACGGAGGCCGCGAAGGCGATCGTCTCCTTCTCCCGCCCCTCCCGCCGTCTCCGCACGTTCAGGGCCCTGTTCATGGCCTCGAGGTACGCCCGTGCGCTCCCGGTGATCACGTCGGTGCTCACGGCCCTCCCGTTGTACTGGACCCCGTCGAACTCCACCCGTACGAACACCTCTCCCACGGTGTCGTGGCCGATGCTCACCGATTTCAGCGAGTACTCCGTGAGTTTCCCCACGATCCCGGTGAGCCGTTCGATGGCCCGGTACATTGCATCGACCGGACCGTCGCCGGTTGCGGAGTCGACAATCCGCTCCTCGCCGGTCTGGAGTTCAACGGTAGCCGTCGGACGGACGCTCGTACCGGTGCTCACATGGAGTTCCACGAGATGGTAGTCCTGCTCCGAGCCGCGCACGCCCTCATCGAGTATCGCGATCAGTTCTTCGTCGAATATCTCCTTCTTCTTGTCGGCGATGGCGGTGAATCCCGCATACGCCCGCTCGAGCTCAACGTCGGACAGCTCGAATCCGAGCTCCGCGTACCGCTGTCTGAGCGCGTGGCGCCCGGAGTGCTTCCCCAGCACCAGCGTGCTGTGTTTTATCCCCACCGACTGCGGGGTCATGATTTCGTACGTGATCGCGCTCTTGAGCATCCCGTCCTGGTGGATTCCCGCCTCGTGCGAAAAAGCGTTTTCCCCGACGATGGCCTTGTTCCTCTGCACCTGCATCCCTGTCAGGCTCGAGAGGAGCCTGCTCGAGCGGTAGATCTCCTGCGCATCGACTCCCGTCATCACGCCGAGACGTTCCGCGCGGACTTTGATTGCCAGGACGATCTCCTCGAGCGCCGCGTTCCCGGCCCGCTCCCCGATGCCGTTGACCGTGCACTCGACCTGGCGCGCCCCGTTCTCAATCGCCGCGAGGGAATTCGCCACGGCCATGCCGAGATCGTTGTGGCAGTGCGCACTGAGGACCGCCTCCCTGATGTTCCCCACGCGCTCCCGGATCGTTCTGAACATGGCCCCGTATTCCGCGGGGATGGCGTAGCCGACCGTGTCGGGAAGGTTGAGCACTGTGGCGCCTGCGGCGATGACCGCCTGTGCGATCTCGCAGAGAAAGCCGATGTCGCTCCTGGAGGCGTCCTCGCAGGAGAACTCGACGTCGACGCAGAGGGAGCGGGCGTACTCCACCGCGAGCACGGCATCCTTCAGGACCTGATCGCGCGTCTTCCTGAGCTTGTGCGCAAGATGGATGTCGGAGGTCGCAATGAATGTGTGAATGCGCGGCTTCTTCGCGCTGCGGATTGCCTCCCAGGTCCGGTCGATGTCCCCCGCCATCGCCCGGGAGAGCCCGGCAACCGATGAGCGCTCGATGGTCCCAGCGATCATGCGGACCGCTTCAAAATCTCCGGAGGAGGCGACCGGGAAACCGGCCTCGATGACGTCGACGTTGAGACGTTCGAGCTGCCGGGCCATGCGGATTTTCTCCTCGACGTTCATGCTGCACCCGGGCGACTGCTCCCCGTCACGGAGCGTCGTATCAAAAACGATGATGCGGTCGTTCATGGATAGAGCCTCCTTAGAGTGTTCTTCCTTCTATGTCTGTCAGTTTCTTCACCCACGCCATGAGATCCTCGAACTGGAGCGGGGTGAGCGACTGCGCGCCGTCCGAAAACGCTTCCTCGGGTCTGGGGTGGACTTCGACGATCAGGCCGTCCGCCCCCGCAGCCACCGCAGCTTTCGCCATGGGGATGACAAGGCTCCGGACCCCGGTGCCGTGGCTGGGATCGACGATGATGGGGAGATGACTCGTCTCGTGGATCGCCGGCACCGCGGAAAGATCGCACGTGTTCCGCGTGTAATCTTCGAACGTCCGTATCCCCCGCTCGCACAGGATCACCTCGTAGTTCCCCTGCGACATGATGTATTCCGCCGAGAGGAGAAGGTCCTTCACCGTGCTGGCCATCCCCCGTTTCAACAGGACGGGTTTGCGGACCTTCCCCACTTCCTTGAGAAGCGCGAAGTTCTGCATATTCCGGGCCCCGATCTGGAGTATGTCCGCGTAGTCCGCCACAAGATCCACGTCCGTCGGGGTGATCACCTCGGTGATAATGAAGAGGCCGGTCTTCTCCCGGGCCTCGGCCAGCAGCTTGAGTCCGGCCTCTTCGAGCCCCTGAAAACTGTAGGGCGAGCTCCGCGGCTTGAACGCCCCGCCGCGAAGGACCTTTGCGCCGGCCTTCTTGACCCCTTCGGCGACCGTCAGTATCTGCTCGCGGCTTTCCACCGAACATGGCCCCGCCATCACGACGAAGTGGTTTTCCCCGATCGTCGCCGAGTTCCTCTCCCCCTCTTTTCCCAGATGGATCGCCGTCCGCACGGGTTTCCAGTCGGTGCTCGCAAGCTTGTAGGGCTTGAGTATGGGGACGACGCTCTCGACCCCCCCCAGGTTCTCCAGCGCCTGCAGTCTGTATTTGCCCCTCTCGTCCCCGACGCAGGCAATCACCGTTCTCTGCTCGCCGTAGATGGGGTGAACCTGGTAGCCGAGGGTGCGGACCCGTTCGAACACGTGATCGACCTGGTCCCGGGAGGCACCCGGCTGCATGACGATGATCATACCTCCCCCTGGAACTCGCGCTTCAGCGCCACGCGTCCCGTGCGCGCCATCTCCTTGATCGCGAAGGGTTTCAGCATCTTGATTATCGCATCGACCTTCTGCTGGCTCCCGGTCGCCTCCAGCGTGAGCGTCCTGGGACTGATGTCGACGACCTTGGCGCGGAAGATCTCTGCGATCTGCATGATCTCGGGGCGCGTGTCGTTCGTGGAATGGACCTTGACGAGGACAAGCTCCCTGTCGACGAAGCTTTCGAACGTCAGGTCGATCACCTTCACGATGTCGATCAGCTTGTTCAGCTGCTTGGTGATCTGCTCGATGATCTGATCGTCCCCGCGCGCCACGATCGTCATGCGCGAAACCCCCTCGTCCTCCGTCGGGCCGACGCTCAGGCTGTCGATGTTGTACCCCTTTGCGGCGAACATGCCGGCGATCCTGTTGAAAGCGCCGAACTTGTTCTGGACGAGAATGGAGATCGTGTGCCGCTTGGCTTTCTCGTCCGGCGCGCCGGGCGACGGGGTGTTAAGCATTGCTTGTGACGGGGGCATGGACACTCACCTTTCTCGATTTTCCTTTTTCCACCGTTTCGATGCGGTCCCCCGTCCGCGTGTCGCCGCCCGAAGCGGGATCAGGGGTGTCGATCATCTCATTGACGGTCTGCCCGGCAGGGATCATCGGGTAGACATTGTCCTCTTTTGCGACAACGAATTCAACGAAGACCGGGCCGTCGGTGTGAGCCATCGCTTTGCAAAGGACATCCTCCACCTCCGCCGTGCGCGTGGCGCGGTACGCCGTGCACCCGTACGCCTCCGCCAGCCGGACGAAGTCGGGGTTCGCGAGCTCGACCTGCGAGTAACGGCGCCGCCAGAACAGCTCCTGCCACTGCCGGACCATGCCGAGGAAACCGTTGTTGATCACGAAGATCTTGACCGGGAGGCGGTGCTGGACGATCGTCGCCATCTCCTGGCTGTTCATCTGGAAACCCCCGTCGCCGCTGATGGAAATGACGGGGATGTCCCTGCGGCCGAACACCGCCCCCATCGCGGCGGGAAGCGAGAACCCCATCGTCCCCAGACCCCCGGAGGTGATGTGCGTTCGGGGATGGGAGAAGTTGAAGAACTGGGCCGCCCACATCTGGTGCTGCCCGACATCCGTGACGACGATGGCGTTCCCCCCAGTGATTTCCCCCAGTTTCTGCATGACGTACTGCGCGCGGATCTCCCCGCCGTTCATGTAGCGAAGCGGGTGCTCGTCCTTCCACGCATCGATGGTCCTGAGCCAGTCTTCCGTCTCGAGGGGGTTGACAAGCTCCTGGATCGCGGTGAGGACCCGTTTCACGTCGCCGACGATCGGGACATCGACCTTGACGTTCTTACTGATGGCGGCCGGATCGACGTCGATGTGTATCTTCTTCGCCTCTGCCGCGAACGCTTCGACGTTGCCGGTGACCCGGTCGTCGAACCGGGCCCCCACGGCGATCAGGACGTCGCAGAAATGCACCGCCATGTTCGAATACCAGGTTCCGTGCATCCCCAGCATCCCCATGGCAAGGGGGTCGTTTTCCGGAAAGGAGCCGAGGCCGTGGAGCGTCGTCGTCACCGGACAGCGGAGTTTGCGGGCGAGCGCCGTCAGCTCGGCCGCCGCGTTGGACAGTATGGTCCCCCCCCCAACGTAGAGGACCGGGCGCTTCGCCGCGTTGATCATCTCCGCCGCCTTTTTGATCTGGCGGACATTCCCTTCGAGGATGGGGGTATAGTTCCGGAGTGTCACGCTCTGCGGGTACGCGAAGTGCGTCTTCTGGGCCATCACGTCCTTGGGGAGATCGACAAGGACCGGGCCGGGGCGCCCGCTGGTGGCGATGTAGAAGGCCTCCTTGATCGTCTGCGCGAGTTCACGGACGTCCCGGACAAGATAGTTGTGTTTGGTGATAGGACGCGTGATGCCGACAATGTCCGCTTCCTGGAATGCATCGTTGCCGATGAGCCGCAGCGGGACCTGGCCGGTGAAGACCACGAGCGGGATCGAGTCCATCATCGCGTCCGCGATCCCGGTCACGGTGTTCGTCGCCCCCGGGCCCGACGTGACGAGGACAACGCCGGGTTTCCCGGTGGCCTTGGCGTATCCTTCCGCCGCGTGCGTCGCCCCCTGCTCGTGCCTGGTCAGGACGTGGTTGATATCCGAGATGTCATGCAGAGCGTCGTAGACCCCGATCGTCGCCCCTCCGGGGTAGCCGAAGAGGACTTCGACATTTTCGGCAATGAGACTGCGAACGAATATCTCCGCCCCGGTCATGAGCCGCCCTGCCGGTGCGGCCGGACTCTCTTCCTCGTGCGCCTGTCGTGACATCGTGATCCCTCCGCTCAGTTGTTGTGGATGCATCAATCCGTGACTGCGCCGACACTGCTGCTCGACACCTGCCGTGCGTACTTTGCGAGAACACCCGTCCTGTACCGGGGTTCGGGCTGGACCCAGGACTCTTTTCTCCGTCTCAGCTCCCCGTCCGCAACGTCAAGATGAAGCAGCCGCTTCCGCGCGTCGATGGTGATCATATCGTTCTCCTTGACAAGCGCTATTGTCCCCCCCACATACGCCTCGGGCGCCACGTGGCCGACCACCATGCCGTATGTCCCCCCTGAGAAACGGCCGTCTGTAATGAGGCCGACTGAATCACCAAGCCCGGCGCCGATGATCGCAGACGTCGGCGCGAGCATCTCCCTCATCCCCGGGCCGCCCCTCGGGCCTTCGTACCGGATGACGATCACATCCCCTTTCCTGATTCTCCCGGCGAGGACCGCTTCCAGGCAGGCCTCCTCGGAATCGAACACGCGTGCCGGGCCCGTGATGACAGGCTGCTTGACGCCGGTGACCTTCGCGACGGCTCCTTCAACGGCGAGATTCCCTTTGAGAACCGCCAGGTGACCCTCCCGGTAGAGGGGGTTTTCCCAGGAGCGGATGACCTCCTGTCCCGGCGGGGGGACGGCGGAAACGCCCTTCAGGAGTTCTTCGACGGTCTCCCCCGTAATGGTCAGCGCTTTTCCGTGCAGCACGCCGTGCGCAAGGAGTATCTTCATCACCTGCGGCACGCCTCCGGCCCGGTGGAAGTCCGTCGCAACAAACCGGCCCGAAGGCTTCAGGTCGCAGAGAACGGGGACGCGCCTCCGGACGGTTTCAAAATCGTCGATCGAAAGGGAGACACCCGAGGCGTGTGCGATCGCGAGAAGGTGAAGGACTGCATTGGTGGACCCGCCGATCGCCATCACGACTGCGATCGCGTTTTCAAAAGCCTCACGCGTGAATAATCGGGCGGGGAGTATCCGGCTCCGGATCGCACCGGCAAGGACCTCGGCGGAACGGGCAGAACTGTCAGATTTTTCAGCGTCCTCAGCGGCCATCGTGGACGAGTACATGAGGCTGAAGCCCATCGCCTCGACTGCCGAAGACATCGTGTTGGCGGTGAACATCCCTCCGCAGGAGCCGGCGCCCGGACAACAGTTCCTCTCCACATCCCGGAGTTCGCTTTCGCTTATCTTCTTTGCGCTGAATTCCCCCACAGCCTCGAATGCGCTCACGACGGTCAGGTCCTTCCCGTGGAGGTGTCCCGGCTTTGTCGTTCCGCCGTAGACGAATACGGCGGGGATGTTCATGCGTGCGATGGCGATCATCGCCCCGGGGATATTCTTGTCGCAGCCGCCGACGACGAGGACCCCGTCCATGCTCTGGGCGTTGCATGCAGTTTCGATCGAGTCGGCGATCACCTCACGCGATACGAGAGAGTACTTCATCCCCTCCGTCCCCATAGAGATACCGTCGCTTACGGTGATGGTCCCGAATATCTGGGGCATCGTGCCTGCGGCACGAAGTGCTTCCACGGCGCGGTCTGCAAGTTGCTGAAGCCCGATATTGCAGGGAGTGATCGTGCTGTAGGCGCTGGCAACACCGACGATCGGTTTGGTGAAGTCAGCGTCGCCGAATCCCACGGCCCGCAGCATCGCCCTGTTGGGAGTGCGCTGGACCCCCTGGGTTATCGTCCTGCTCCGGTAGTTTTGCGCGTCCTTGTCTGCCATCTCGGTTCCTCTTCATGAACAAGCACAATGCTGCATTTGTCCGCCGGAGGGGAACCACGCTTAACCGCTTGGGTGATACGAGGGGTAGGTGCTGGTTGGCCTCCGGCGTTCGGTTAGCTGTTAATAAACAGCCCCAGAACGGTCGGGAGGCTAATAAGCAGCAGGAGGTTGAGAATGAGGGAAAGAGACGTAGCCGGGCTATGGACCCCGGAGAGGGATCCTGATGGCGCCTCGGTATGTGTGCTGGTTCCCATGGTGATAAACGTGTGACAATAAGAATACAATTTCTTCCGTCTCTGTCAAGTGGAATCTTCCGAAAAAGACAGAATCCCGGAAAACTCTCTGTAATGAGAGGTTTCCACCGGTCACCAGATCTTCACCCTCAGGCTGTCCGGGCGGTACATGGGATCGCCGGGCCTGACGTTGAACGCCCGGTAGAACTCCGGGACGTCCGCCAGGGGGCCGTTCACGCGCAGGAAGGCGGGGGCGTGCACGTCGGTCATCACCTGGCGGGCGAGCGACTCATCCCTTATCTGCCCGAGCCATGAATATGCGTATGCCAGGAAAAAGCGCCTGTCCGGTGTGAGGCCGTCGATCAGCGTGTCGGTGCGCCCTTCCCGGGTTCTCTTGAATGCTTCGTACCCGATCACGACGCCGCCGAGATCGGCGATGTTCTCACCCAGGCTCGCCTTCCCGTTGACGTGGAGGCTGTCGAGGACCACATAGTGCTGGAACTGGTCGACCATGACCCTCGCCCTCGCGTTGAACTTCTCTTCGTCCTCTTTCGTCCACCAGTTGCGCAAATTTCCCGCTCCATCGTACTGGCGTCCTTCGTCGTCGAAGCCGTGCGTCACCTCGTGCCCGATCGTCGATGCGCCCGCGTAACCATAGATGATAGCGTCGTCGACGAGAGAATCAGGAACGCCGGGAATCATCAGGCCGGCCGCGGGGAGCACGATTTCGTTGTTCGACGGGTTGTAGTATGCGTTGTACGTCTGGGGCGTCATCTCCCATTCTGTTCTGTCGACAGGCCTCCCGAGTTTCGAGGCGTAGTAGTTATGCTCCCAGATGCCGGCGCGAATCTGGTTCGCGCAGAAGGAACTCCGGTCGACCTGGAGTGCGGAATAGTCCTTCCACTTATCCGGGTAGCATACCTTCCGTGTGACCGCATGCAGCTTTGCCAGCGCCTTCTCCTTCGTCCTAGCAGACATCCAGTCGAGACCCCCGATCCGATCGGCGTAGGCGGCGAATATGTTGTCGACCAGCGCCGTGTAGCGCTGTTTCATCGACGGGGGGACGTAACGCTCTACGAACAGCTGTCCGAGCAGGTCTCCCATAGCCCGTTCTTCGGCGTCCAGCGCCCGTTTCCATCGCGGACGGGGCTCCTTCACGCCTGAAAGGATTGTCTGGTAGAAGTGGAAATGCTCCCGTTCGAACGGGGAGCTCAGCGCCGATGCGAAGCGATTGACGAGAGTCCACCGGAGGTACTCCTTCCATTCCTCCAGCGGTTGCGTGCGGAGCAGCCGTTCGACCTCCCGGTAGAACTCCGGCTGGCCCACCACCACAGAATCGACGTTCCGTATCGACATCGCCGGGAGGATGCTCTGCCACCGGAGCGCAGGGACCAGTGCATCGAGCTGCCTGAGTGAAAGTTTGTTGTAATTCTTGTACGGATCACGGAGGTCTTCGAGCTTCCGTGAGGCCTTCGCCAGCCGCGTTTCGAGCGCCATGACGCCGCCGCTGTGACGGCCTGCCATTTCCCGGCTTTCACCGAGCAGCACCAACATCGCCGCAACGTGAGAGACATACTCCCGCCGGATGTTCGCTGTGCGCGCATCCATGTTGACGTAGTAGTCCCTGTTCGGGAGTCCGAGCCCCCCCTGGTAAAGGTGGAACGAATAGGCCGAGCTGTTCTTCTCGTCCT
Source organism: Ignavibacteriota bacterium (assembly GCA_003154425.1). GTDB lineage: Bacteria > Bacteroidota > Ignavibacteria > UBA10030 > UBA6906 > Fen-1273. The sequence goes on along the minus strand of PMDK01000117.1, from coordinate 9,651 downwards.
GTGCCACGAACTGCGCGAAGAGCGGATCCGCCCCGTATGTCTGGAGAAGGGCTATGACCTCAGGCAATCCACCCGCATCCCGGATGGAATCGACCTTCTCGAGCCCGGCGAGCAACGGTGCGATCCCCTGCTTCTCGATATTCGGGGTGTCCACCGCCGCGGCGTAGTAGTCGCCGATCTTCTGGGCGTTGCTCCCCTTCGGCGCTGAGGCGTTCGACGCCGCCTCCTCGCTGATGCTCTTCAGCCGGGCATACGTCTCTTCCTGCACCAGGTTCCCCACACTCCACCCCCGTTCGCTCGGCGGTATAGGGTTGGCCTTGAGCCAGGCACCGTTCGCATAATGGAAAAAATCCGCCGAGGGGGAGACCGTCGTATCGATGTCGGCTGCAAGAAAATGCTCGGGACCGGCGGTCCTGTGCGAGGGGGCGCCGCACCCGGCGATAAGCGCGACGGCGGCGAGAGGGGGGAGACATGCCAGTTTCATGGTGGCGGAATCGCTTGAGTCTGTGATCGGGTGGTGTACTTACTTCATTATCACCATCTTGCGGGTCTGCGTGTATTGCCCGGCGGTAAGCCGGTAGAGATAGACCCCGCTGGCGAGATTCGCGCCCTGGAATCGCACCGTGTAGGATCCCGCCTCTTTCCGTTCATCGACAAGCGTCGAGAGTTCCCTCCCCAGCAAATCGAAAACCCTGAGTGTCACCTGGCCGGAGGCGGGCACCTGATAGGCTATTGTCGTGGACGGATTGAACGGGTTGGGGAAGTTCTGTCCCAGCCTGAATACGGCGGGTCCGGAAGCTGCCGACGCGGCCGTGCCGGTGACGGTCATCTGTGACATCGGCCGCCGCCAGACACCGTGTCCGCTGGTCCCTGCAAACACGAAAGTGCCGTTATTGGCGAGTGCAAGAACATCCGTGCTCGGGAGTCCCGTCCCCGTCCAGGAGGTCCCGCCGTCGTTCGAGAGCATAACACCCGCACCGAGCGTCCCGGCAAACACGGTCCTGCCGAAGGCGACAAAAGAAGTCACGCAGGTATCCGTCAGCCCCGCTACAACCCAGGTCCTGGCACTGTCGCGGGAGACATAAACGCCGCCGAGAGGCGTCCCGGTGAACACCGACGTTCCCAGTGTCACAATCGCGTTGACATCTCCCCCGTACGGAGGAATGCCCCCCGGTGCGGGGACCCAGGTCACGCCGTTGTCGGCGGAATTGAAGATACCGCCTCCGTATGTCCCGGCGAAAATCAGTCCCGCGCCCGGAGCGAGAGCGTTCACGGAGGGAACAGTGAGCCCCGAACTCGAGGCTGACCAGTGGAATCCGCCGTCCGTCGAGCGGAAGACGCCGCCGTTCGTGCCGGCCAGCAGGACACCTCCTGCCGTCAGGATTGCATTGATGTCGGTGTTCGTGATCCCTGCACCCGCAGCGGACCAGGCGGCTGCTGTCTTCGGCATGATGAAGAGCCCGGCGTGATACGTCCCTGCATAGAGATTTGTGGCGTCGGAGGCGAGAGCAAAAACATCCGGTGAGGCCAGCCCGTGGCTGAGCGGCACCCAGGTCGCTCCGTTGTCCGTCGAGGCGGCCATACCTGAACCGCTGGTCCCTGCGTATAACGTGGACCCGTCCGCAAGGAGGACATTGACGAACGTGTTCGTCAGCCCCGCGTTGATCGGCGACCAGCTCGCAGCGTTGTCCCGGGAGACGAACACGCCGCCGTATTCCGTCCCCGCATAGAGCGTCGTCCCGTCCGCGAAGAGAGTGACAAGTCTCCTGTCTGTGAGACCCGCGTTCACACTCCCCCAGGTCACCCCCCTGTCGGTCGAGAGGAACACGCCTGCGCTGTCGTTCCCGGCAAAGAGATTTGTGCCGGACTTCTGGAACACGACGACGTGCGGAATCGGGAGTCCCGTACCGAGTGCAGTCCAGGCTGCACCGCTGTTGGAGGAGAAGAACAGCCCGCCGCTCTCGGTTGCGGCGAGTATGTTCGTATCGAGGGAAGCGAGCGCATTGACGTTCAGGTCCGTCAGGCCGGTGTTGACGGCGGTCCAGCTCGTGCCGTTGTCGGAGGAGGCGAACACGCCGCCGGTATATGTCCCGGCAAACAGAGTGGTCCCGCGCGCAAGAAGGGAATGAACGTCCCGGTACGTCAGCCCCGAATCTGCCTCCGTCCAGAGGGCGCCGGCGTTTGTCGACAGGAACACCCCCCCTCCCTGCGTCCCGGCGAAGAGGCTCGTACCGATGGTCGCATACGCCCTCACCGACTTTGCGCCCATCCCGGAGTCGGACTCGGCCCAGTTCATCCCACCGTCAGTGGAGAGATACATTCCCTCGTCCGTGCCGGCGAGTATTCCGGCGCCTGTGCCGGTGAATGCATAGACGAACCTGTTCAGGATGCCGGAATTCACAGGGATCCAGGATGTCCCGCCGTCCGTGGAGACATAAGGGCCGCCGTATGTCCCCGCGAGAAGGCGCGGACCGGCGGCATAGACCGCATAAACATGCCCTCCCCCCGGACCGCTCGTCTGAACCCACTGGGCGGAGGCAGACACCGCACAGACGACCCCAAGGAACAGAAGCCGGAAACCGTACACTGCAAAAGCGCGATGTAATCGGCATGAGCCACGCCTTGTCAAATCGTGAGTTACCGCGGGCCGAATCAGCGATTCCATTCAACTCCTTCAATTAGAGAGGTTTAGTTCGGGTCCGTCTCCAGCGGAGGAACACAGGCCCCCGGGGGAGATTTCGTGAACTATATAAGGTACGAAAGGGGAACGCCAGACTCAAATCGAGGGTATCCCCCGTGAAGTGAAGAGCAGTGTCTCTACCTCGACGAGGTCCCGATTGTCGCGCCAAGTATAAAATCGACTATCGGCTGCGGGTTGGGGAGACTGTGGGGGTGATGGCCGATGCCGGGTTTACGAATCACGGTAATGCGGCCGCCTGATTCCAGTATCTTCNNCCGAAATCTTCCTTGAACCTCTGCCACTCCACCGGGTTCCCCCCCCCCTTTCCCTTTCCCCCCGGCCAGCTTTTCAAGTCGAGCACCGGTGCATCGGCATAGACGCATGCGACACGCGAGGGACTGTGGACAGCCCACCTGTAAACATAGACCCCCCCCCTGCTGAACCCTTCAAGGACCGCTTTCTTTGCAAGCCCGGCCCCGGCGAGCATTTCATAGAACCTGTCCCAGATGCGGATTGCCTCGTCGTTCCCGAACAACTCTGCTACATCACAGTACCCGACGTGGAATCCCCGCTCAAGGAGCGCGATTTCCGTCTGCGGTTCATGCCCCCAGAACCGGGCTCTCCAGATCCACGGATATCCTTTTGCCGCTCTCTTCGGCCTGACAATCCTGGCCTCCCTCCCTTCGAACCTGAAATCAAAACACTCGTACCCGTAGTAGTTGCTCTTCGTACCTGCAGCTCCTGCGAGCCCCGCGATGTCACGCTTCGGCACCTCCTCGATCATCAGCAGGTCCCTCAACCTGGCAGCGATCATCCCTCCCGCCCGGCGATCCATATGCGCTTCGCCACCCGCAAAACCCTCAGGTCCAAGGAACAGACTATGGAGGTCGATTACCTCGCAGCCTGTGGCGTACGCGACCGACCTGATACGCTGGATGGTTCCGGTCGACAGTAGAGAATCCGCTTTCGCGTCCAGGGGGAGTGCCGGCGGGGGAAGCAGGAGCATGATTCGCGGATTCGAAGCTGTGTTCCTGATGGTATCAACAGTCTCAATGAGCGCATCAGCCTGCGATGTCCCGGTCGTCCCTTCTCCCCCTGCGCTATCGACGCTCCCCGGCTCTATGAGGACGATATCCGGAAGCCAACTCAGCGCAGCCGGGTCGACCGGGAGCGTCATTCGCCCCGGTCTTCCTTCAGTCATCCTCTTTGCGTCTGCGAATCGAAATGTCCTTACCTCAAAGGCACTCCCGAGCAGTTTCCGGAGCTCGTCCGGACAGGAACCGGCCCCGCGGCGTGAGAGGAATACGCCGGTCTCTCCGCCGAAGTATGCGATCCGCTGCGGAGGCACCTGTGCAGGTGCAGTACGGGGAACAAGGGATGCACAAAGGAGGAGAAAACCCAGACCGGAATTTGTCATGCTCCTCCTCGGCGCGCCGGGAATGCGGTGAAAGATCTCAGGTTGTGACAGACGGGCTTTGTTCATTCGGACAATCCCAAGATACAAAAAAAAAGGGGGAGAGTGTCACGCCGGACGCCCCCCCCGCTTTCTGATATGACGACGCTCATGCGCCGGAGTGCGCAACCGGCTGTGTCCCTGCTGGTAAGGCCGACCGGCGGAGTGTCAGGTTGATGAACCCGATGACGATCCCCGCTCCGATCACCGTCGCATTGACCGGGCCGCTGAAATACCGATCCATGCCGAAGAGGCCGTCAAGCGAGAGCGCCCCCGGACCACCGAAGGTGAGCGCAAGCGCCGCCGCGACATAGAATGCATGAAGCTCGAAGCCGTTCTTTGATGCAAAGAAACCGTTCTTGATATGCATCGTCCCTGCCGCGACGATCATGACGAGCACTATAAGCGCCGGACCTATGGGACCAAAGAGCCCGAGTGCCGTGAGCAATCCGCCGACAATTTCACCGAATGCTGCCAGACCTGCGAACAGAACGCCCGGCCTGTATCCGAGCGATTCGAAGAAGCCGCCTGTGGCCTTCAGTCCGCCACCTCCGAACCAGCCGAATGCCTTCTGCGTCCCGTGTGCCGCCATGGCCAGCCCGACGATGAGACGTGCGATCAAGAATCCGAGTGATGTCATTGTTTGTTCCTTTCCTGTTTGTGCCCAGGAACACCCGGGCAGTTGTTCATTAGAGAAAAATACAGAAGTGAATTATATGTGCAAAAAAAAGTCCAGTCGCTGATGAACGGAATCTATGTTCCACTTACCATCGCGAGGAGGCGTTTGAGCGAGTTCCTCTGTTCTTCGTTCGATCCTGCAAAGAGCTCCCTCGTTATCGATTCGAGTGCCTCCAAACCGGCTTTGTGCATGCTCCTTCCTGAATCTGTCAACTCCATAAGTCTGCTTCGCCGATCGTCCGGGTCTGAGACGCGCCTGACAGTCCCCTCTGCTTCCAACCTGTCTGTCAACTGGGTGACATTTGATTTCACACAGCTCAGATGTCCTGCGAGTTTTCCGAGAGAGATAGGTGACTTCGCATTCACCAGGGCATCGAGCATGCGCCACTTGACGAATGTCAAACCCGCAGAATCGAGAGCCTGATCCAATCTGGACTCTGCGAAACGCCCGCTCTTTATCAGGAGTGTCAGGAGACCCAGTGCACCTTCAGTCGGACAGGCTTCAAATTCATTCATGTATGAAATATACATATATAAATCACATTTGTCAAGTAAAATCTCATAATTATGTCATTTTCTCTTTGGCAGCCCACGCCCCAATCGCCATTCAAACCGCGCCATTTCAACGCATTCCCGTGTGAAGATCACCCCCTCCTCTTTCAGGAGGCGTCCCTGTTCTTCACCCCTCTTGCCGGGAAGTGAGATCTTCCCCCTTGCGTTGACGACCCTGTGCCATGGGATCCCGCTCCCCCCGGGGAGATGATGAAGAGCATATCCAGCCAGACGACCCTGGCGGGGGAAGCCGCTCAGAGACGCAATCGTCCCGTATGTTGCGACCTTCCCTCTTGGTATTCGCAGCACCGTGCGCCAGATACGGAGGTACGAATCCTGTTCCGCTCTCCGTTTCATATTGTGCCTCCGATCCCGGGCCGTTCTTTCCGAACAAAGGAAGAGGATACTGGGGAGCAGCCTGCAACAAACAGGGGGAGAATGTATGGAGCCTCACGAAAATAAGCAACGGCAAAATAGCCCCGGAGTCGATCGACCTGCGGGGCGTACCAGATCTCCGGCGTGCGAAAAGGGGGAACAGTCAACTGCTGAACAGGAGGGGATTCAACGGTCTCGCCGCCTTCCCCCGGAGAGGTTGAACAACGCCCGGATCCTGCGTACATTCACGGTCGTTCAGCCCCCCGGGGACCGGGCACTCGCGAACCCGCCGGATCTCTGATCGCACAACGCGGAGCCCCAGTCATGCAGCTTACGTCGATCGACGTCATTGTCATCGCGCTCTACTTCGGATTCATCGCCGGGGGATTGATCTACCGCAACATGGAGCGGAGAGGATGGAAAGAACTGCAGTGACACACGCGAACGGGAACCATGACCTCACGTGAACGGATGGCGGCCGCCATGGGACTCGGCACTCCGGACAGGGTCCCGGTGATGTGCCAGTGCAGCATCGGTCACATGCTTACGCAGCTCGACGTCTCCCCCGCGGAGTTCTGGAATGACCCCTCAGTGTACGTGGACGGGCTTTTTCGCATGAGGGAGATCTATGATTTCGACGGAATACTTGTCAGCCTTCACGGTCATGATCCCGGTTGGCGTTCCGCCGTGGCATCCCGGGTTGATTCGCCCGAAGGGGAAGTGATCACCTGGACAGACGGTTCATCGACCGAATTTCCTCCGGACGATCTCCCGCGGCACCGTGGCGGCATCGGGGGGCAAACCCCACCGGAATACATCCCCGTATCACAGGGGCTCCGTTTCAGCGTCCATCCTGACCATCGTTTTGACGTGCTTGTCGAGACCGTTCGGAGATCTGCGGGGATGTACTCCGTTCACGGGGAGATCACATCCCCGTTCGATTATGTTCTGGACCAGGGCGGACATCAGGCCACCCTCCTCGCTCTCCTCGACGACCCGGCTTCCGTGAAGCGGGCTCTCGAGTTCTGGACGTCAAAGGCGGTCGATCTCGCCCGGGGGATGTGCGGAACCGGGGTCGACGCCATAAAAGTCTCGTCCCCTTATACCGGAGCAGGGTTCATTTCTCCCGCGTGTTACGCTGAGTTCATCCTCCCGTATGAAAGCAGGGTCATCCGGGCGATCCGGGAGAACGGTGTGCGGGCCTACGTGCATACATGCGGGGCAATCCGGGACAGACTCGAATTGATGATCGCCGGCGGGGCGGACGGGATCGAATGCCTGGATCCCCCTCCTCTCGGAAATGTCGAGCTCGGTGAGGCCCTGGAAATGATCGGCGCCCGCTGTTTTGTCAAGGGGAACGTCGATTCGGTCAATGTGCTTCTGCGGGGGACGCCCGGTGAGATCGCCGCCGACATTCGCGCGCGGCTTGATCTGGCCGGGCGCGGAGGAGGATTCATCCTCAGCACGGCCTGTTCGATTGCGCCGGGCGTTCCACGGGAACATGTCCGTCTGCTCCGGGAAGCGGTCGGCTGACCTACCGGCTCGCCGGCATCTCACTCGCTGGCGTCATCCAGCACATAAATCCCCGCGGGGCTGGGGATCCCCGTCGTCTGCCGTTCGGTTGACTTGCCCGTGCTCCCGCTTCCCAGAGAGAATGCACCGGAGGCGATCACAAACGTGACAGGCACAAGCAGCAGACGATTCAAGGGCGCCATACCCCGCGTAAGAGGGTCAACGTGTATTACTTCTTGTCGGGCGTTCCACTCCGTTCACGGTTGTTATGCTTCAGCCGGTAGATGTCCTTGCTCGCTTTGTTCTGATCCCTCCGGAGCTTTGCCCGTTCCGCCGGCGTCACCTTGCCGTCCGCCTTCGCCATCTGTTTTTCGGCCTGGATCGTCTTTTGTTCTCCCCTCAGATGCCTCGCTTCCCCCTTCGTCAGTTCCCCGCTCTTGACCCCCTGTCGGATGCGCGCCTTCTGGTTCATCTGTCGTTCCTTGACAACCGGGGTCTTTGTCGCGGGGGTCTGAGGCGGATTCGGGTCCTGAGCCAACGCTGTGGCAGAACACGCGATGAGCAGGAGAAACAACTGTGTTTTGAGAATCATGGTGGACCTCCTTTGTAAGTGAGAGTGAACGCATATTACTTCAGGAGAAGCATTGCCCACGTCCGGACATCGCTCCCTTCCCGAAGTCTGCAAAAGTATGTTTCCCTTGCCAGGCCCGAAGTGCATCCAGAGCCGTCTGCTATTCTCGCCAGTGCCCCTCCACCCACACCCACCCTCTCGGCCGTTCCGCCCAGTGCCCCGGCACCCAGTCAACCCGCTCACGGGGTGGCACTTCCCAGTGCCCCTTCATCCATACCCATTCCCCTTCCCATTTCCAATGTCCGGGGATCCATACGTGCCGGGCGGAAGGACCCGGTTCAATCACCTCCACCCTTGCTGCGGGGGGACGATCTCTGACAATGACCTCTCCTGCACACCCGGCAAGAGATATGACCGCGACAAATGCGACAAGCATGAAAGCTGTTTCGGGTCTTTTCATCCTTTTCCTCTTCTGCTATTTGGAACAATCGCTGCAGGGGGTTGAACATCTATCTTAAGAGGAGTGGGTTTCACAGTCGATACCAGGGAATCGTCCCGCACGGGGCCTAAATCAGGAGGTGGCGAAGGCGGATATGGATGTCTTCCGCGGGGAGCCGGCTGTCGCGCCAATCCGCCGGTGTATAACGAAGCGAGGCAAGGGTTTCGAAAATAATGCAGAGCCCATCTGCTTCGAGCGACGGACCGTCCTGGCCAATGACGATCCGCACTGCTGCAGCGGAAGCCGGTGCAGGAAGAGATCCGACTGATGCACCTGCAAACCCTTGATGCGCACAATTCGCCGTTGAGGATGCCACACCTATTCCCCGTGTCGCGGCAGGAGTTGTCAATGGAGCCCGGACATCAACGCGTTATGATAGCGACGTTAAACCAAATAATCAAGAATTATCCGCAATTCTCCGCTATTTCAATCCTCCGTCGCGCAACCGGAAAATGCGAAGAGGGGATTGCCGCAGGCGCATTTGTCGGGATGGCACGACGACGGCACAGCGGCAATCTCCTTCTCCCTTTGTGCTATCTGCCGTGTGCCGGAATCTCAAACGGGTTTTCGGACGGATGCGCGCCGGCCTTCCCGATATAAATCCTGCCCGGCTCAAATTTCGGATCCTTCTCTCCGATCATCAGAGTGAACGAGAGCATCGGTTCCCTCCCCTTTACGCGGAAATCCACGCCGTCAATGCTCCCCTTCGTCGAGAAGTCGAAATTGATTACATGGTGCTCGGGACCCTCCATGAACACGTCCTTCTGCAGCCCCTTGTGCTCCAGCCTGTAGCCTTTCACGGCGACGAACTCGCCCCCCTTAACTGAAATCACCCCGCGGAAATGATGGTCGAACTCCCTTGTCATGGTCCGGATGTGCCATCCCCCTTCGTCCTGCCAGACTGCATAGTGCTCGACTTTTCCGGCTTCGGTGTTCATGGGCTTGCCATGAGGGTCAATGGGGTCGTACGCGAGAGCAGCCCCCGCGATGTACAGCATGAGTGCAACAAATCCGAGTCGCCTGGCTATCGTTGTCATATCCTTTTCTCCTCGTAAAGTGAAATCAGAAGTTGCGGCGCACTATGCGCGGCATCGTAGGCGGGGCGGAAGGAATATGCGCGAGAGGGGGCGGCCTGGGCCGTATGCCTGAACCTATTCCAGAGACCCCGACAGGTTTTCCTTCGATCCAGCCGGACCCTTCAGGGTTCATTTGCATGTCCCGAAAACCTGTCATGTGTCCATAGAGAACAGTGCCTCGGCCCACAGCAGGAACTGCACGGGCCTGATGGTAACAAGTATACGAACGGCGGACGACTCTGTCAACATTCGGAA
>PMDK01000214.1 GCA_003154425.1 Ignavibacteriota bacterium | reverse complement strand
GGCGGATCGGCGCGCATCCAGCGCTAGCAATGGGCGCGATCCCCGGCTATCCATCCGGAAAGGAAGAAACAATGAAACGACTCCTGATAGCGGCCTCCGCCGGTCTGCTAATCCTGTCGCAATGTCCGGCGCAGAGGAAAGGGGCTGTCGTCAAGGTGACCAACCCGGCCCCGATCCTGCGGCGGAGCGAAACCGTCGAGGTGCCTCTCCGCGAGATCCTCCCCCTCCTGGGGGAGGGGGCCGGAGGGGATATCGTCGTCAGCGCGAAGGGCTCCACGGCCCATCTCCTCTCTCAGGTCACGGAGGGGGAACTCCTCTTTCAGTCCGACTTCTCACCCGGCGAGAAGAAGGAGTTCACTGTGAGCCGGGGGAGCTCCACCCGGGTGAACGGCACGTCCCTGGTGGACGGAATGTATGTGCTCCCGCGGGAAGACTACGCGTGGGAGAACGACCGCATCGCATTCCGGATGTACGGTCCGGCGCTCGCCTCCGAAGTGAACAACGGGATAGACGTCTGGACAAAACGGGTCCGCTCGCTCATCGTTGCGAAGTGGTACAAGGAAGCCGAAGGCGCGCCCGCGGGGAAAGACCCCTACCATCACGACCGGGGAGAAGGGGCGGACTTCTTCGACGTGGGTCGCTCGCTCGGGGCCGGAGGATCTTCCCTCTGGCACGACGGCAGAGTGCATCAACCCGGCGTCTTCTCGGGATGGAAGACTCTTGCGAACGGCCCCTTGCGCACCGAGTTTGAGCTGAGATACGACGGCGTGGCGATCGGGGGGATGACGATCACCGAGCGGAAACGGATCTCGCTCGACGCGGGGCAGAATCTGAACAGGGTCCGCGTGACGTACGAATCCCCGGAGCCCGGCCGTGAAGTCCTTGTGGCCTGCGGACTCGTGAAACGCGCCGGGACGGTCATTGCCTCAGACGGATCCCGCGCCTGGCTGGGGCTCTGGGGGCTCACAAACAATGATCCGGTCAACGGATCGCTGGGGACAGGTGTGGTGTTTCCGGCCTCTGCGTTCGTTCAATTCGCGGAGGATTCGACGCAGTACCTCCTCATAGGACATGCCGTCACGGGAGAACCCTTCACGTACTACGCGGGGGCGGGATGGACGAGGAGCGGGGACTTTGACACGGCCGGGGACTGGAACTCGTACCTCGATCGGTGGGCCACACACATTACGTCTCCTCTGCGGGTGGCATGCGCACCGCTCAAGTGACCCAACAGCAGTGAGGAGAGATCAACCGCCGAACAGGATCGGTATCAGTCTGTTGATCTGGCAGAAATCGGGGATGACCAGGTCAGCCCCGGCTTCGATCAGCCGCCGTCTCTTCCCCGCGTTGAGGCCGTATCTGCGGACTTCGTCGCTGGCGACGCCGATCGTGTAGCCGCCTTTCTTGTGCGTCTCACGTATCTCCACGGGTCCGTCGCCGAAGGCCAGCGTCCTTTCCGGTGCCTCGTCCCCGATGTCCGCGAGTATCCTTTCCAGCACGAGCCGTTTCGCCTCCTTTGTCACGTCTCCGACGGCGCCGTAGATCCTGCCGCCGAATAGAGCGCGGTAGCCCAGGATCGCGGATTCCCGTTCCAGATCTTCCTGATCGGTGCCGCTCGCCAGGTAGAGCTCCGCCCCCCGGGCGCGGAGCGCCTCCAGGGCCTCCCGGGCCATCTTTATCGTAAAGTCTTCGATAGCGAGTTCTCCCTTCTCGATCCTGGCGATCCTGCCCCTGACCATCGCGAGCAGCTCCGCGTTGTAGAGGGATTTGTAGCCGGAGGCGTCGAGTATTTCCTGCTCGGGGACGCACCTGAACCGCCTGACAAGCTGCACGAGCCCCACCATCTGGACCAGCGTCTGTATGCCGGTCGTCCTGTCGATGTAGTCGCGGACTGCCGCGACGACGTGGTCGTAGAGTGACTCGTCCGCGTCTCCGTCCCCGAGGATGCAGCGGACCATCATGGGCTCCATGATCTCCTCCCATCCCTGGCGGAGTGTGGAGAGCGTTCCGTCATGATCGAATATGACGTGCGTGAAGCGCCGCTGCCGGGGGAGCGCGCTGACGACCTCGATCTCCGTCCCCGGGACATACACGGCTTTCCGGCGCTGCCGCGCGAGCTCCGGCCTGTAACGCCTGTCTGTGTCCGTGCCGAGCGAGAGTATCTCGTCCGGCGAGGCGGTTCCCGTCTGCATCAGCTTCTGCGCGGTGACCCCGGCAACGAGGCTCCCCAGCTCCGCGGCGGCGTGCGGGTTCGCCCCGGCCGCCAGCGCAGCGGCGATCCCCGAGAGCATGCTGTCCCCCGCACCGACGGTGTCCACGGGGGAGAGTATCAGCAGGCCGGGGACTTCGTGAAACCCCTCCCTGTCAAAAAGGACGCACCCATGGTCGTGCCGGGTCACGAACAGGGGGGTGCCCCACCGGAGGAAAAGCTCTCTGCAGATCTGCTCCACCTCTCCCTGCTCCGGGTAGTCCGGAGAGCTTAACTCGCGCCGGGCGATCCTCGCCGCTTCGCGCAGGCTGAGCCTCCGGCATGTGGGACCGTACTCTTCCGGGAAATGACGGGAATCCGTTATGAACGTCGTGCCGGGATGGCTTTTCGCCAGCGAGCACAGCGCCTCCCTGACTTCTCTCGTGTGAACCCCGTGCGCCACCTGCTGTTTCAGTATGACGATATCGAGCCCGGGGAGAGCTCCCGAGAGGCTCTCCAGCAATCGTGCGGATGTCGCAGAATGAAGCGTGTTGAAGTTCCCGAAGTCAAACCTGTTCTGCTCTTCCTCCTTTTCGAAGGGCTTCATGTACACGTGCGTATCCCATTGCTCCCGCTGGATGAGGAGCCCCGATGTATCGATGAGACGTGCGTCGAGCATCCTCTTCATTTCATCGCCGAACGGGTCCGCGCCGATGACCCCGTAGAGCGCGATGCTCTTCACCCCCATGGCCTGCAGGTTGCATGCAACGTTGCCGGCCCCCCCGGGAGAGTACCGCTGCGAGCGGACCGGGCGGGTGGCGATGCCCGTCTCGAGGGATGTTTCAGACGTTGTTGAATCCAGGAGGAAGTAGGCGTCGAGACAGAAATCCCCCAGTATCCCGGCGCGGACATTGCGGATACTTCCGAGGAGGTGTGCGAGCTCTTCGCGTGTCATTGTCGTCTTCTGTGGGACTCTGGTGCCGCGTGGTTCATCATTGAAGCGCTCCCGCTGCGATCCCTCGGACGAACGTCCGGCGCATCGCCATGAAGAGGATCAGCGGGGGGATGCTGAAGAGGACGGCCGCCGCGGACATCTGGTTCCAGACGTCCTCGAATTCACCGACAAAGAGGCCAATCCCGACCGGGATTGTCTGCGTCGCATCGGAATTCGTGAGGATGAGCGCAAAGAAGAACTCGTTCCAGGATCCGAGGAACGCAAAGAGCGCCGTGGCACCGAGCCCGGGGAGAGCGAGCGGGAGTATGATCCTCCTGAGCGCCTCCAGCCTCGAACATCCGTCGATCAGCGCCGCGTCTTCCACCTCGGTCGGGATCCCGGAGAAGAACCCGTGGAGCAGCCAGATGACGAAGGGGAGGAGGACGGCGGTGTGGACGAGTATGAGCCCGATGTGCGTGTCATACAGCCCCGCGGTCTTGAGAATCTGGAAGAGGGGGATGATGACGGAGGCGCCGGGGAGCATCTGGGAAAGGAGAAGGACGAGGAGGAACTGCTTCCTCCCGCGGAAACGGAACCGCGCAAACGCGAACGCCGCAAGGCTCCCCACGATCAGCGTGAGCATCGTTGCGCTCGAAGCCACGATCAGGCTGTTCAGCGTATAGCGGGAGAAGGGGAGATAGAAGAACATGTCGCTGTATGGCTTCAGGCTCATGGAGGGGCTTGTCCATTCCGGCGGGTACCGGTTCACCTCGGTCAGGGGTTTCAGCGATGTGGAGACCGTCCAGAGGAACGGGAGAAGTATGATCAGGGCAAGGACCGCGAGGGGGATGAAGAGAAGTGTCTTTCTCATGCCCGCTCCCTCCGCGCGAGGACCCTCAGGTACAGGAACGAGAGAGTGACGAGAAGCGCGAATATCATGACGGAGAGCGCCGAGCCCTTCCCCAGGTCGAAGTGGACGAACGAATACTCCCTGACAAGGACGGGGAGGACCATCGAGGCGTTGATCGGCCCTCCCCTCGTCATTACGAAGACCATGTTGAAATCGTTGAAGCTCCAGATCACGCCCAGAAGGAGGAGCACGGACGAGACGGGGCGCAGGTTGGGGATCGTGATGTGGAAGAACTTTCTGAACGACGAGGCGCCGTCGACCGACGCGGCCTCGTACTGCTCCGCCGGTATCGACTGCAGGCCGGCGAGGAACATCACCATGGCAAACGGGTAGAACTGCCACGCCCGGGCGGCCATGACGCAGAACAGTGCGGTATGAGGATTCCCGAGCCAGCTCGTCCCGTTCCGGGCGATGCCGGCCGATGAAAGCCAGTAATTGAGTATGCCGAAGTGGTCGTTGAGCAGCCACTTCCATGCGAACCCCGCCACGACGGGAGAAATCACCCACGGGATCGAGTACAGGCCTGCGGCGACTGAGCTCATCTTCCCCGTGTTCACGTCGAGCACGAGGGCGAGGCTCAGTCCGACAAGGAGCGCGAGCGACGTCCCGGCCACGGCATAGACCGCGGTGTTCCTGAATGCCAGCCAGAACACGGCGTCCCCGAACACGTGTTCGTAGTTCAGCAGCCCGGACCACCCGCGCCCTTCCCGCACCAGGCTTACGTCCCTGAAACTGTTGACGAGGTTCTGCCCCATCGGGTAGAGGAGGATGAAGACCGTGAACAGGAGCGCCGGGGCCAGGAGCATGTACGGCGTGACCCTCTTCATTTCTTCCCCTCGATCATCTCCTGCGCCTCACGTGCCGCCTGGTCCAGGGCTTCCCGCGGAGAGAGTTCGCCCACGATGGCTTTCTGCGTGTACGGCGTGAAGACATCGCTCGCGATTGCGATCATGCTGGGGTGCGGAGGCCACGGTTTTGCGTGCTTGAGCTCGTGGATGTAGATAGGCAGATCGGCCAGGGTCTTCGCTTCCGGGCTCTCGAGCGCACGGCGGGTTGTGGCAACGGCTCCGAGGTCTTCGCGGATCCAGGCCATGTCCGCTTCCTCGTTGCGCAGGTACTTGACAAGCTCCCATGCCTGTTCCGGGTGTTGTGTGCGCGCGTTGATGGAATACATGACCATGTCCTGGAGCGTCGGCGCGGTATCACACCCGGCGATCCTCTCGTCCGGGACCGGGACGGGGACGGTGTAGAACGTTTTGCCGGGGCTCTTGTCGTCGACCATCCCGCGGAACCAGGGCCCTTCGATGCTCATCGCCACCTTGTTGCTGCAGAAGAGGTCGTTGATCTCGGTCAGCGTGTACGCGAGGAACCCGGGCGTGATGGAGTGGTCCACCTGGTACATGTCGGCGATCAGCTGGAGGGCCGAGACGGCCGCGGGGGAATTGAACAGGACCGTCTTCAGGTCGTCGGACATGATCTCGGCCCCCGCCTTGAAGAAGAAGGGGACCAGGCGGTAGGCAAACCCCCCCTTGTCTCCCCCGAGCAGGACGAGCCCGTACTGGTCCACTGTCCCGTCCCCGTCGGTGTCTTTTGTCAGCCGCCGGGCCGCTTCGCGGAACTCGGACCATGTCCGGGGGGGGGCGATCCCCTCCCTGTCGAAGAGCTCCTTGTTGCAGACAAGAACGAAGGCAATGCCGCTCGAGGGGAGCCCGTAATAGTTTTCCTTGTACCGCGTGGACTCCAGCAGGTGCGGGACAAACCACTTGCGGACCTCCTCGAAATCGGGGAACGTGTTGAGCGGGTAGTAGTACCCTGCCCCGCCGAACTCGGCAGCATAGTTTGCATGGGTGTTGACCACGTCCGGACCGGTCCCGACGCTGAAATCCGCATACAGGAGCTCCCTGATCATGTTCCAGCTCTTCTGGCTCTGGACCACCCTGATCCCCCGGTGTGTGCTCTCGAACGCATCGACCCTGTGCCGGAGCCATTCGATCAGTCTCGGCTTCCCCCCGAAATTCCAGTCGTGGAGCTCGACGGCCTCGTCCTTCCGGCCGCAGGAAAGAGTGAGGATCGCCCCCAGAAGTGCGGCGAGCGCCGCATTGACAGTGACACGTTTCATCGTCGCACCGTGGTCGATGAGACCGCTTTCACTGTTCCGTGGCCTCCCGTGCCGCCGCGATGAATGTCGCGAAGTTTGCGGCGGGCGTCCCCTCGAGGACTGCGTCGGCGGTGGAGAACACGTGTGCTTCTCCCCGGACCGCATCCGCCATCCTGCCCACCTGGGATGCAATTTCCGCCGGCGACCCGTCGCGCAGGAGACGGAGGTTCAGGTTCCCTTTTGTGCAGATCCCCCTGTCGATCGCGCGGCGCGACTCGGCAAGGTCGTTGTCCCCCTCCGGCGGAGGGGCAATCGTCTCGATGATGTCCGCCCCCAGCGTATTGAACACCCCCTCCCGGATGAGACGGCGCGTGAACCCGCAGTTGTGATACCAGAAGAGCCCGCCGTGATCATGTGTCCATGCCGCAAACCTGCGTATGTAGGGGAGGTCCATGGCGGCGAAGAGTGCGGGGGATGTCATCTCCAGCCCGTAGCTCGAGTCGCTCATGAAATCTATCCCCTCCTCGGCGGCGATCGACATGACGTAGAGTGATGCCTCGCAGACCGCGTCCATCGAGCGGATGAAGAGGTCCCTCGAATCATTCCAGTGATAGAAGATGTTCGAGGGGTTGATCTGGTAGCCGAGCCACGAGGGGTGCGGATGCCCCAGGACGATCACCCCATCCTCGCCGACCCTGCGGCGCCACTGCCGGAAATACTCCCGTATCGTCGTCTCCTGTTCCCCGACCTGCTCGCACACCGCGACAAGCATCTCGTGGTCGCGCGCGGTCTGCACGGGGAGGCCGGCGTCATCGCTCCACGGGACCTCCTCGCGCGCGGAACGGCGGACCCATTCCCCCTTCGCCGTGGCGATCACCCGCACGCACGATCCCCCCGTGGACCGGGCGTCGTCGATGCGCCAGTTGAAGATCAGCCCCGAGCAATCGGTCATGAACATCGGCTGATATCCCAGATGGCGTGCCAGAGCTATCTCGTCTGCGACGGGCTCTCCGGTGGCCGGCAGACCGGAGGAGGCGAGTGTGTCCCGTATAACATCCGGGTGCGGAAGGAACGGCGAAATGACCGGCGCCGATGACCGCGGGTCCCTGACGTACGACAGAAACCGCTGGCGTGCTGAAGTGCTCATGAGCTCACCTGTCAGTCCTCGGCAATAATCCTGTTGACGACGACCTGCCTCATCTCGGGGGAAAGGCTTGCGAAGTATGCGCTGAACCCGGTGACGCGCACCACGAGATCCGGGTGCGTTGCCGGATCCCTGTGCGCCTCCAGGACCGCCTTCCTGTCGAGGATGTTCATGTTGATCTGTGTCCCCCCCAGCTCGAAATGCGTCCTGATGAGGTCGGCCACCTTGCGCATGTCCTCGCTGCTCCGGGAGAGCCCGGGATCGAATTCGATCTGCATGGGGGCGGTGTTGCCGTAGCCGGGCTGCACCGAGGCGACGGCAAGAGCAAGCGCGGTGGGGGCCGCGTCACGCCGAAACCCCGGATCGGGGTTCGGCCCGTGCGAGATCGGCTCCCGGGCGCGCCGGCCGTTGGGCGTGGCCCCGACGTCCTTGCCCATGGCGATCGTGGCCGCCCAGGAAAATATTCCGGGGATCATGTTGAATCCGTGGGGGGTCTTCCTGCTTCTGACGATCGAGGTGAATGCCCGTGCAATCGAGAGGCCGTATGCGTCGGCGCGCGAACCGCCGCTGCCGTAGCGCGGGATGTTCTTCATCATGAGCCTCGCTTTTTCCCCTCCTGCTCCGGGCCAGTCCCCGTCGATCAGACGGATCAGCTCCTGCCAGCTGAGCCGCCCTTCCCGCCCGATACGCTGCTCAAGAGCGGCGAACGAGTCCGCCACTGTCGCCAGTCCTGCCCCGTCGACGCACAGGTTGTAGAATTCGACACCTCCGTGCGATGCGTCCCGCCCCTTCTCTATCGGGCCGTGACAGAGGAGGTCCAGGTGCAGCTCGGGGAAGACCCTGTACATGTGGTCCATGTGAAAATCGACGCTCTCGGCGACGACCTCGACGCTGCGGCGGAGGTGGCGCTCAAAACGGCTCCACAGGTCCTCCACACCCGGCACGATTCCCGGGCCGGACATCATCTCGTGGAGCGCCACGTCGAACACCGCGGCGAAATTCACCTTCACGCAGTCGTTCATGGTGTACTCCCTCCCCGGGATTGCACACCAGTGGCAGCCTGAGTATGCCCTCTCCCTTCCGAGCGCGATCGGGTACCCGTTCCGCGCAAACCCTTCGCTCGTCCGGTCCACGCCGAGGAACTTCGGTATGCCGGTCCGGTCTTCGAAGAGTATCTCCACACTGCGGCTGAGCAGCCGTGGATCGACCTCCCTGCCGACGCTGACGCCGACGTTCACCGGGACTTTCAGCATGTGGGCGGCTTCCAGCATCAGGAACGAGAGCCGGTTCGTCGTATCACGCCCCGCCGCGTCAGGCCCGCCGAGCTGTGTGTAACTCGTGTCCATGACGAAGTGGCATGCAAGATGAAACGTGGCCTCCTCGTCCGTGAGCGTCCCCTCCCCGATGTCCCTCCGGTAGAACGGATACAGGAACTGGTCGATCCGTCCGAGCGATCCTCCCATGTTGTACATTTTGCCCGCGAGCTGGTACCAGAGCATCCACTGACATGCCTCACGGAATGTGCGTGGAGGATCCGTCACCAGCCGGGTGTTGATCTCCGCAATCTCAAGGAGGTTCCGGCGGCGCTGCGCGTTTTCTTCCGTTTCAGCCATCGTCCGGGCGGCGGCCCCATGGCGGCCAATCCAGTTCTGGAATCCCAGGACCATATGTTCGAGTCCGTCATAGAGCTCCTGCGCTTCATCGTCCGTGTTGACGTCCCTGAACCGCCGGATCTTTTCAAGTATCCCCCCCCAGCCCA
This sequence comes from Ignavibacteriota bacterium, assembly GCA_003154425.1. GTDB lineage: Bacteria > Bacteroidota > Ignavibacteria > UBA10030 > UBA6906 > Fen-1273. Next base: position 6,432 of record PMDK01000214.1, on the reverse strand, counting down.
GCTCGAATCCGATCGTCATATCCTGGCAGAAATGCTGGACGGCACCTATCCCGTGGTGGAGCCTGTATTTCTCCTGCTCCCCCTGAAGATGGGAATAGTCGAAATCGGGATTCCAACCGGGACTCCTGTATGAAATGAAGTGGGCAATGTAGGCCCCGGCCAGCGAGCTCACCGGGTCGACATACGTGGGATGCAGCTCCATCAAGGAGCGGATATTCTCACCGCACGCGCGTGCTCCGAATATCCCTCCGCTCGGGTGATTGCTTTTCGGCGTGAAGCCGCTGAACAACGCATCCGTCATCAAGAGTCCGGAGCCGCTGACGATGCGCACAACCTTCCTCGATTCCGGGGGGGGGAGTATCACGGGGAGATCGTCCATGTCCATAGACCCGAGCACGCGCCACTTCTCTTCCGTGTGGCGCATCTTCGTGGCCCGGAGCATCGCGATCCTCTCGGTGAATGTCAGTTCCCGTCCTGCGGTGTCGTCGCTCATGACCTGGTGTCCATTGTTCGTGTCCGTTTCTTATTGCGGAATCCTGGCATCGATGCCGGCGCGCCTGGCTGTCTCCAGGAGACCGAGCATTTCTCCCTCCGGGACCGGGTCAATCGAGTCCGCCCGGTATTCCCGCCCGAGGCTTCTGTACTTGTCCGATGCCAGTCTGTGGAATCTCAGGAGCTCGTAGCGGATCTCCCGGGGCAAACCCCTGCTCCCCGCCGCAGCCTGGCGCAATGCGGCGAGCTCCCTGATGTACGAAGCGATCAGTCCGATCTCCTCCTGAGAATCATTGACGCCGCGGACGACCGGCGTCCTGAACACGAGAGGAACGTCGCTGAGGGCCAGCCGCCGCGCATTGGCCAGAATGCGGCCGTTCCCCCTTCCTGTGGCATCCCTGTGTATCGCGCCGGACATGGCCTTGATGTCCATCATGACAAGGTCCGTCGCGGGAAGGAGCGATTCCAGCGATGTCCAGGGACATTCGCCGCATGTCTCTATTGCCGTATGGAGCCCCCGTTCTTTGCACTTCTGCAGTATCGCGAGTGCGAATGCGCTGTCCAGAGTGGGTTCTCCGCCGGAGAGCGTGACCCCGCCGCCGGAAGACGTGTAGAACTCCCTGTCGGCGTCGACCTCGTCCGCCACCTCGGCGACGGTCATGAGCCGGCCGCTTGTCTGGAGGGCCTGCGCAAAACATGTTTCTACGCACGCACCCGTTCCCTCGCATCGCTCGCGCAGGAAGGTGTGGACGCCCCCCTTGAGCGCGTGGGCCGACTGCGGGCAGGCGGAGACGCACGATCCGCAGGCGATGCAACGCTCCGGGAAATACCGGACCTCGGGGTACGCATGTCTCCCTTCGGGGTTGTGGCACCAGAAACATTCGAGCACACACCCCTTGAGGAATACCGTCGTGCGGATCCCCGGCCCGTCGTGTATGGAGAATCGCTGAATGTGAAACACCAGCCCTGTGCCGGTCATCGGTCCGCGCATCATTCTCAGACATGAAAAAAGGCGTCTCGTATCCCTTTAAAGAGGACATCCGGACGCCTTGTGAAAGAGCAGATAAAATCAAGATAGGGGAGGCCGGGGCCAAAATCAAATGCGATCGGGCCGTGAAGGCCCCCACCCGGGCGGCGGCGGAAGCCGTTGCCAGGGCGGACCCTTGCCGCCGTGGGGCGGGGGGGGGGGAAGGCCTACAACTTCAGCGTGAGCGCAAGGCCCAGGGATCCGCGTGAAAACGAATCGTGCGAGAAAAGCCATCCGATGTTGTCGGACGCGATGTCGAGCTGGACCACCCAGAGCTTCAGCCCGAACCCGAGGGCGAAATCGAAGTGATCCTCCCCGCCGAATGCGACACCCGTCCTGATCGGAAGGAACTGCCATGGGCGGTACTCCAGCCCGGCCGAGAGGCGGCCGACCCTGCTCGATCCCGGGAAATCGGAGAACCCCTGGGTGTAGTCGCAGGCCGCCGTCATCTCCCCGTACAGGATTTTCTTCACCCAGCGGATGTTCTCCATTTCGATCTGGACGCCCATACGGAGCGTGGTCGGGAGTCCCACGGTGAAGGCGCCGCCCGGCCGAGTGTTTCCCGTGACCGCGTGTTCAAGCGAATCCCGCTGGGCGCTGTTCATCGGATCATCGAGGTGCATTGTTCCCAGTCCGTACATTTCCCTGACGTCGCCGTTCCAGCGGAGCGAGCCGATATCTGTGACGCTGATCCCCGCCCTCAGGAAATCATTCAGCTCGGCGGAAACTCCGAGGTCCACGCCAAGCCCGCTCCCGGCCGGAGCCGGAAAAGGGGAGGACGCGAAATCCGCACGGGAAGTGACGCCGGCGAGGTCCACATTCGCGTTGAGCACGCCGTCGCTCCCCGCCGAGAGCCACGTGTTGTCGCGGGTGACCGCTGCGTAGGCAAACCCGTGGACAAGCTTTACGGAGAGGCCCGCCGACCAGCTCCTGAACCAGGGAACGTCCGGGAGAGCGAAACCGGCGGAGAGAGCGTACTCACGCGTCCACGCGCCCGCACCCGCGGCGCCGCCGAAGTTGTACGTTGTGCCGGGGGTCATCCCCTCGAGAAGGAACTTCGCGTACGAAGAGGGGATCACTGCAGTCGCCGCCACCCGTTCTGTTATGGTGAGGGCGAATGTCGCGAATCCTTCGAACCGGAGCGCCAGGCCTACGGGACGGACCTCTGCGTTGGCGCCGATCCGCCCGATCCCGCCGGGGAACGCGCTCAACAACTCCTGCTTGTCGCTCTCCGAGAGATTTCTCGCGATCCGGCCGGTCGGAGATTCCACCCCCGTGAAGAACTTGTTGTAGAGGCCGTACGTGAGAAAATCGCTCCCCGCGGTCACGCCGACCGGGAAGAGGCTGATCATCACGGTTGTGCCGTCACTCAGTGAGAGATTTGCGGGATTGATGCCGACGGCATCGAGCCCGCGGGAGGCGGCGACCGAGGTCCTGGCCATCCCGAGCCCGCGTACGTTGGTCTGATCGCCGGCGAATGTGCCGGTTGTCGCAGCGAGGATCATCAGCACGACGGGGATGATCCCCGCGGGAACACGGCGATTCGTTTTCATTTGTTCACCTGGTAAGAGAACTCTGCCCAGACCCGGATCTTTATCGATTGCGTCGATTCAAAGCTCACGGCATCGGTCCCCGGGGTCGAGAGCGCCATAAGATAGGCGAGTGAAGAAGAACTGTTGAATTGCTGGATCTCGGTTCCCGACAGCTGTATGATCCTCTCCGAATGCGAGGGATACTGCACGGCTCCCCCCACGACTGCGGGCGCGGGGATCGTGATCAAGTCCCCCGCTGACTGCGGGAGGACGAGGAGCAATCGCATCGACCTGTCCAGGAACTGCAGTTTCAGGGCGATCTGGAGAGGGATGGCGTTGTCGATCACGACATGCACCTTGATGCTGTTGATATCACCCGAGGCCTTCTGGTCGACAAGTGTATGCCCCTGGTCCCCGCCCGTCGTGTCTCCGATCTTGACGGTATCGGCGAGCTCACCCCCCACGAGCGAAAATGTCAGAGGGAAGGACACCTGCGCCTGTCCCCCGAACCAGCTCCTGCTCCCGACGGATTGCACTGAGGAAATGTCGTACTCCGGATTGACGAGCACCGTTCCCCGCACGCGCAGCGAATCGGGGAGCTGGCCGCTGATCGTGGAAAGGAACCGCCCGACCTCTCCCGGCAGAAAGTCGATCGGCTGCAGGACACCGCTCATTCTTGTCGGCGGGACGTTCATTGTGGAAAGGAGCTGGCCGCCTTTGTTCTCCGCATCGAGCCTGAGGGCGAGCTGCATCGGGAACCCTATCGTGGATTGCGGGATCAGCCTGAGGTTCGCCGCGGGGATGTTCACCCGGCCCTTGAATTTCTTCGTCAACTCGCCGAGATTGAGGGGAAGGATCGCGTTGATGGTGACCCATGTGGGTTTTACGACACCCACGACGCTGTCGGCCACGATCGACGTCGTGGTCAGTGTGAACGAGATATTGTCGCTTTCCCGGATCCTGACGGGGGCCCCTCCTCCCGCCGGTGTGAGGGAGACGCTCCCCGTCACGTCGAGCGCGGAGATGAAATTGCCGTCAAGCGAATGAAGCCGGTACCCTCCGAGACCGAACGTGCGGTCGAAGCTTCCTCCGGCGGGGAGAGAGACATTGTCCGTGTAGGCGGAGCCCGCGGGCGTCAGGAGCTCCCTGATGCTGTAGCTGAACGATGCGTCAACCGGGATCATGCTCTGAAAGTGGATGGTGATCGTCCCCGATTTCATGAAGAGGTCCTTCACCAGGGTCGAGTCTTTGAGCGCAAGAGACTCTGTCACGTTGCTGGCGGCGATCTGGGGAGGAAGCGAGCTGACGATGGCGCTGCGCACGACAGGATTCCGTGAGACGAGTACCGCCACCACGAGGCTGTCGGAAGGGACGGGGACAGGCTGTGTGCTCCCCGGCTCGAACAGTGTGACGCCCGCAAGCGAAATTGCGCGGGTCAGGAACACGCCCGCAAGATCCATTGTTGCCACAGATTCAGTCCCCGGCTGAATCGTCGCGCCTGTGCCGAAATCAAATGTCCCGCGCGCGGTGCCGCCGGCGTCCCTGAGTGTGATCGGATTCTGGACGGTCACCGGGACCGGAAGGTTGTTGCGCAAATGCAGCTCGACAGCGCCGCTCTGGAAGGTCACGGAATCGAGTCCCGGAAGCGTCCCCTGCAACGGCGCGAACGAAATCGTCGCCGGCATGAGGGACGTTGTCGTCCCCTTCGGAAACGTGGGGGGGAATGTGACCGGGAGCGCGTAGGAAGAGCCGGCGACGGAGAAGACGCCAAGCTGAACCTGCGATGAGCATGCGACCGGCGACAGGCTTATCATGTTTCCGACGAACGTGGGGTCCGCCTGAATGGTGGTCCTGTACACGAGCTGCGTCCCCCCCGGCACGATGCCGATGAGGCTGGAATCCTTGCCGATGAGGTCGGCCAGCGTATAAGACTTGAGAGAGACAGGAGCGGTCAACTGCGTCTCCCACGTCGGTGCAACCGGTGCGAGAGGTTTGTTTACGCAGTTGAACGAGAACCCCGCCACGGCGAGCACACACATCGTTCGTGCCGCGATTCTCATGCTTTGCAGCGTCCTGTTTCCCATGTCTTTGCGCTCCTTTGTGTTCTCTTTCCATATGTATGGTCAAATGCCATGCCGCGGAGGACCTCAGGAGACCGACTCGGCATACTGACCGTACAATCGCCACAATGAACGGCTTATGCCCTCCGGTGGGAGACGAAACGGCGGGTTTCTCCCGGCTGCATATCCGGCCGTCGATGTAGTTTCTTCAAGAAAAGGGATGTTCACGGACAGGGGTGACGCCTGTGGAGTGTTGACTGGTGTGTTCTGAAATGTTACATTTGTCCACCATGCCTCCCTTTTCTCCTCCCGTTATCGCGCCGATCCGAGCCTCGATCCGGGTACGCCGTGCGGTAATTCCTCCCCTCCTTCTCCTGGTCTCCCTTCTCCGGAGCGGCGGGCATGCGCGCGCGCAGGACACATCCGACGTGAAACCTGTCCGTCTCGCGATCGTCTCAGGTATCACGCTCGGGACAATCATCCCGGTCCACATCTACCAGCAGAACGCCTGGTGGCAGGGGCCCCGGGCCCCCTTCCGGTTTGAGAACGACTGGGTGTACGCGCTGAATGTCGACAAGCTGGGGCATATGTACGCAGGGTACCTCCTCTCGCGGGTGTTCAGGTACTCGCTGGANNTGGAGCGGGTTCAGCGAGCACACGAGCACATTTTACGGGTCTGTGCTCGGATTATCGTACCAGATGTACGTGGAAGTCGAGGACGGATTCCACAGGGTGTACGGATTCAGCCCGGGAGACGCGTTCTTCAACATGGTCGGCGCCGCGATCCCGCTAGCACAGTGGACGTTTCCCCTCCTGAGGAATTTCACGCTGAAGTACAGCTACTGGCCGAGCCCGGGGTACAGGAACGAACTGAAGGCGGGGCAGGGGAAGGCGTTCCTCGACGACTACCAGGGGACGACGGTGTACCTGGCCGTCGACCCCCACTTCATGCTGGGGAGCCGCCTCCGGGATGCACTGCCGCCCTGGCTTGGCCTGGCGTTCGGCGTCGGGGCAAGGGACCTGGATGAGACTGGGGGCGGGCGACGTCAGGCCACGATTGCGCTGGACTACAATTTCTCCAGGATTCAAACGGGGAGCGACTTCCTCCAGGCGCTCTTCACGTTCGTGGACTTCTATCACCTCCCGGCGCCCGGCATCAGGCTTGACGGGAAACGGATCATCTTCGGGGTCTTCTATCCATGAAGGGGACGACCCTGCGCCAGGTTCTTGCCGTGCTCGTCTTCCTTTCCACGGCCGCGCTCTCCCCGGCGCAGTCCCCCTTTGAGGGGCCGGCCGCTCCGGATTCCTCCCGGCACTTCGG
>PMDK01000004.1 GCA_003154425.1 Ignavibacteriota bacterium | reverse complement strand
CCGAGCTGATCCGGTCCGGAACGACGACGATCATGGACATGGGGAGCGTCGACAACGAGGAGGAGATCGCAGCCGCCGTGGAGGAGACGGGCCTGCGTGCGTTCATCGGCAAGGCGATGATGGACAGCAACGATGTCTACCCTGCGCTCCGTGAATCGACCGAGGAGGCCCTCCGTTCGACGCTCACGCAGGCCGAACGGTGGCACGGCAAAGGGGACGGAAGAATGAAATATGCCGTGGCCCCGCGGTTCGTGCTCTCCTGCTCCGATCCCCTCCTCACTGAAGCTCACGCGATGACGGCGTCTTTCCCCGGCATGCTTTTCCACACGCATGCCGCGGAGAACCGGCGGGAGATGGAGGCGGTGCGCAAGCGCTGCGGCGCCGACAACATCGAGTTCTTTGAAAAGCTCGGCATCCTCCGGGCGAACACCTGCCTCGCGCATTGCATCTGGATCAGCGAGAATGAAGTCGCTCTCCTCCGGGAGAGAGAAGCGAAGGTGCTCCACTGTCCCACGTCGAACCTGAAGCTCGGCTCCGGGATCGCGCGGATCCCCGAGCTCCTCTCCCGCGGCATCTCGGTCTCTCTCGGTGCAGACGGTGCGCCGTGCAACAACACGCTCGACATCTTCCAGGAAATGCGCCTCGCCGCCCTCATCCAGAAGCCGCTTCACGGCCCGTCGGCGATGACCGCCGGTACCGTCTTCGAGCTCGCCACGCGGGGCGGGGCGGCCGCACTCGGCCTGGGAGGCGAGACAGGAAGTCTGGAGCCCGGAAAGAAAGCCGACCTGGCGCTTCTGGATCTCGGCCGCCTCTGGAATCCCGCGGTTGAAACGAACCCGTATTCCGCGATTGTGTACTCCGGCTCGCCGGAGAATGTCCGCTACGTCATGATCGACGGCCGATGGGTCTACAGGGACGGGGCACACATGACAATTCGTGCGGGCGCGGTGGCAGAGTCCGCGAAAAAGCAGCTCAAGCTCCTCCTTGACCGGGTGCATCCATGAAGAAGCTCGTTCTCGCCACACGCAACCGGGACAAGGTGCGTGAAATCTCCGCGCTCCTCTCCGATCTCGGTGTTGAGGTGCTCGCGCTCGATGCGTTTCCGCAGATCGGACCCATCGCCGAGGATTCCGGCACGCTCGAAGGGAATGCCCTCCTCAAGGCCGAGGCGGTAAGGCGTGCAACAGGCCTTCCCGCACTCGGCGATGATACGGGGCTCGAAGTCCACTCTCTGTACGGAGAGCCGGGCGTCTACTCCTCCCGGTATTCGGGGGAACACGCGACGTATGCGGAGAACGTCTCGAAACTCCTGGCCGCCATGAAGAGTTTTCCCCCCAGGCGCCGGGCCGCCCGGTTCAGGTGCGCGCTCGTATTCGTCGCGCCGGAAATCGGGGCCCGCACCGTCGAAGGAGTCTGCCGGGGGAGCATACTTGAGGAACCGCGTGGAACACGCGGGTTCGGTTATGATCCCGTGTTTTTGCCGAAGGGGTTTGGCAAGACACTCGCAGAAATGGACTTATCACTGAAAAACAAGCTCAGTCACAGAGGACTTGCAATGAAGGAAATGCTCCCCATTCTGAGGGAATACTTCAAATAGAGGGAGCGGGGTTGAAGTTCCCCTATTTGATCGTTATCTTCTTGTTCAAAGATTTTAGCGATTACCCCACATTCTCTCGCGTGACGTCGATATTTCGAAGAAGGAGGCTCGAGCCCTCCTGGGAGTATAGAGCAGAAGGGGTGATATGGCGCCTCCACCCCGCCCAGGCAGGAATGCTGGCAGGGGAGGAGCGTGATATCGGGTTGAAAACCGTCTCATTCTTCTGTGTGAATCCTTCGGGCCCTCTCTGGAAGGGGAAGAACTTCGGCGAGCAATGGTGGACGGGAATTGAAACGGTTCACAACGGCGTGCTCCTCCTCTATGGGTTTGCGACGCCTGATCTCCCGGGACGCAAAGGGGTCACGGCGGTCGATTGCGCCACAGGGGATCTTCTCTGGAAGAATGGTGAATCGACGTTTATCGCGGCGGTAGGAGACAGAATATACACGTCACGGGATGCGGTCGATGGCCCCGTCGTTGCCGAGCTTGCTCACCGGACGGGTGCCCTGTTGAGGGAAACAGGGCGGGGGGGGGGCGCCGTGCAACAGATCCCCCGTACCGCTGATGGTCTTGAAGACGCGGAGTACGCGCAGGTTCTCTCTGAAGATGATGTTTCGCCCCTCGCCGCGCGGGTCCGGCAATTCTCCGCCCCGGCGGCCGCTGAGTGCCCCGTTGAATATGGTGAGCACGGTCCCTATCTCATAATCGTGTACCACCGGGGGAGTGGGCGCGGCCGCGGTGAGCAGTCCGCGTACACACAGGTGATGGACGTGGTGGAGCGCACGTCGGGAACCATGGTTATGCGCGTGACGCTCGACCCGGCGGTCTCGACTCCCGCGTCCGGCTCCTTTCTTGTGCACGCGGGCACGTTGTACTTCGTCCGCGAAAAGAAGATGCTCACCGCAGTCCGGCTGCGGCAGATGTAAACCATAGAAAGATCATATGAAGATCAGTATAAAGCAGGTGGACGCCTTCACGGAGACTCC
>PMDK01000302.1 GCA_003154425.1 Ignavibacteriota bacterium | reverse complement strand
GGCATGGAGGCTTCGGGATCCCACCGCCCGCCGAATGTCCAGCGCGCACCGATCTCATCCGCACGCGGGGCTCCCTCCGCCGAGCCCAGATTGTCGGCGAACCAGGAGAAGTCCGCGCTGTCGCGGTGGCACCCGGAGAAATAGTGACGGTCCCCCCATTGCCACTCCCGCGGGCTGGAGGGGGGGCGGTAAAACGGGCGGTCAGTCATGTTTTTCGAGAACCTGCAATCGATCAGGTAGACCGCCGCATCGAGGTGGTTCCGCCCGAGGGGAAACCCGGGAACCCCGTCAAAGTAGGAATCCCGTATGACGAATTTCTGGTCCCTGTTCCCGCTCCCGTCATGCCAGATGCTCGCACTCGGCGTGTTGTGTCCGAAAAACCGGGAGGCGGTCACATAGCACCAGCCCCGCGGGCAGACAAAGTCCACCCAACCTTCGAATGAGCATTCCGCGTGATAGTACATCCCGTCGTCCCGGTCCCAGAGGCTCACCGTATCGCCGCCGTCTGCGATCACGCTGCACCCGAGGAGCATGATACGGGTCCCCGCCCCCCGGATCGCGAACTGGTGCTTCGTCGTACCGTGAAGGGAGCCGTAGTTGTTGTAGACGGTCAGGTTGGCGAGCGTGATATCAGTGACGCCCGTGTCGATATTGACGACCCCGGCCCCCCGGTCGCTCCCCGCGTGATCGCCGTTCCATATCTCGCGGAGCTCTGCAAAGACGATCCTCGTACTGTCACGGTGCTCCCCCAGGAGCGTCACATGGCTTTTCGAGAGGTACACTTTTTCGGCGTATGTCCCTTTTCTGATGAACAATGTGACGTTGCTCCTGTTCCCGGCAGGGACCGCGTCGAGCGCGGACTGGATCGTCAGAAAATCCCCGCTCCCGTCCCCGGCGACGACGAGCCTCTCCTTGTCCGCGGCATGGCCGGATGGGAAGGGGAGTATCGCCCATGCCGCAGCGAGAATCCACGGCGCCATGTACGGGAATCGCCTCATCGCCGCACCACCGCACCGGGGGGAACGCCGGCCCCGAGTTCGATGCTCCCGGGCTCCGTTCCCTCCACGCTGATCGCACCCGGACCCGACTCCTCCACGCGCAGGAACGGTTGCACCCCGCCGGGGACAGAGGCCGCGCTGATCCTGACATCACGGCTCCTGGTGAACGACATCACCGGCCCGCGCGCGGGCCGTATGCTCACGTTCCGGAGCGTGAGGCCGTCTGCATCCGTACAGAAGAGTCCGGTCGCCGACGAGACGCCGATACTGTCCATCGTTATCCCGCATACAGGCGTGGATTCCAGGCCGAGGATTCTCACGGCAGTCTCCGCCCCGGCGCAGACAACGTTCTTGATCTGAACGTTGCGGAATTCCGGGAGATGCTCTCCACCGGAGCTTCCGGGGGCGTCCCCCGTCGAAGCCGTCCCCGAAGTGCTTGAGTAGAGGAGGTCGAAGAGAATCGCCTCCGCTCCGATCGACGTCATGGTGATGCCGTCGATATAGACGTTTTCAATACGTCCCCCCTTCCCTTTCGCCGATTTGAACCGGAGGCCGACGTCCGTCCCATGGAAGCTGCAATGACGGACGGCAATGTTACGCACCCCGCCGTAGGTCTGACTGCCGATGACAAACCCTCCGTGCCCGTGGAAAACCACGCAGTCCGCGATGACGATGTTCTCGCACGCCGGTCCCGCTGCCTGCCGGGGGGAGAGCTTCCCCGGTTTCAGGCAGATCCCATCGTCGCCGGCATTGACCGAACAATCGTAGATGACCACTCTGCGGCAGGAGCTGATATCAATCCCGTCCGCGTTCTGGGCGTACCACTCTGCCGTGATGGAAACATCGCGAATCACGACATCCTCGCACTCGACCGGCTGGATATGAAACGAAGGGGAATTGGTGAATGTCCCTCCGTCGATCAGGACATTCCGGCAATCGACGAGTTGAACCATGACCGGGCGGAGAANNCACGGCCCCGCCGGATGCGAGGAGGCGCTGCCACTGCGAGGGGGTCATCTTCTCCTTTTTGACAGGGCGCCAGAATTCACCCTGGCCGTCGAACATCCCGCCCCCCGTGATGGCGATGTTTTCGAGGCGGTACCCGTAAAGACACGGGACGCACCGGAAGCTTTTCGATGTTCCGTCGGGACCGGCGATAAGGGGGTAGTCTTCGAACCGCCTGCTGAAAAGTATCACAGCCCCCTTCCGGACGTGCAGCCTGATGTTGCTCATCAGACGGATGGGACCTGTCAGCCAGACCCCCGGAGGGACGTCCACGGTTCCCCCTCCCGCGCCGGCACATTCACGGATCGCGCTCCCGATGGCCTCCGTGTTCATCGTGACCCCGTCCCCCACGGCGCCATGCGCGGTGATGCTCACACTCCGGGGAGGGAAGAGCGGCTCCCGGATGTCCGCCATCGGGAACGGGAGTCCCTCGAGATACTTCCGCGGAACATCCGCACGCATTTCGGGAGTGAGAGCGCCGAGAACCAGAATGGTGAGGACCGGCCAGAGAGCGTTCACGATCCTCCCCCGGCAATTTCGAGAAGCCACCGGAACAGGTTCTCTGCTGCTTTCGGATTGTCGTACCCGGCGGGAAGCCTCCGTTCATCCATGTAT
>PMDK01000300.1 GCA_003154425.1 Ignavibacteriota bacterium | reverse complement strand
TTGAAGGGGTTCGGGTAGTTCTGACCGAGTTCGAAGGCGATCGGCACCCCTTCGGTGAGCGGCCCGATGGAATTGAGCCCGCTCGCCGTCGTGACGATCGCGTGTATCCTGTGATTTGTGACAGCGGCCCCCCAGGAGGAACCATTGTACGTCGACGAACGGGTACCGTTCGTGACGCTTTCGCTCCGGAACAGGAGCGAGTCGGACGGGTTGGCCATTGAGAGGACAACATGGAAATCCACACCCGAGGTGACGCTGACCCCGGAGCCCAGCATCTGAATGTAGTTCGGAGTCCCCGCGTTCAGGCGCGTGAGAGGGAACGTGACGCTCTGACCGAGCTTCGTGCCGGGGAGTCCCGAAGCGTTTGTGTACGCCTCGCAGATGATGTTCCCGGTCCCCTTTATCGGGAAGTTGTTGGGGGTCGTCACGTTGAGCGTGATCCCAGTGAACTTCCCCGTGACCGTCGGGGATATCCTGACGGCGAATTTCGTCGTGCCTGTGAGCGTCACAATTGTGTTGGCGGCCGTACCATCATACCCGTACTGAGACCTTGTGACAACGGCGCTCGATGACAGCTTTTTCGCCATCGACTGAAGTGCGTCGAGTTTTCCGTATCCCCACGTCACGTTGGGGACAGAGCCTGTGAACGCATCGGCGACGGCCCCACCGGTGAAGAGAGACTTTATCGACGCCGCTGTCGCCGTGGGGAACGCCCCGAGTATGATAGCGGATGCCCCCGTGATATGCGGCGTGGCCTGGCTCGTCCCCTGCTCGAGGATGTGCTTCTGGCCGGGGTAGATGATCGAGGCAAGGCCTGTCGTGTCCTCGAATGACGAGAGCGCCGATGCAATCCCCTGACCCGGAGCCGCGAGATCGGGTTTCTGCCGCCCGTCACGTGTCGGCCCGATGGCGCTGAACTGGGCGATGTTGCTTGTCCTGTCAGTGCCGGTATAGAGATACTGCAGATTCGAATAGACGGGCCAGGTCCATTTTGTGACATAGGCCGCGGCCGTGATCGCGCCGCTCGCGGTGGCGGGCATGGACACCGTCTCATTCACGTCTCCCCCGTTCAGTGCCACGGTCCCGCTCCCGACCGTCCGCATGGCGAGCCAGCCGTCGTAGCGGACCGCCGCACCGGGGTTCGTCACCGTCAATGTCCATGTTCCCGCTTTCGGGAAATGGACGCCGTCATCCCTCACCCAGAGCTGGACATTCCATGCCCCGTCCGAGGTGAACGACGGAATGGTATACACCGTGAACACGCCGTCGGCGGTGCTGCTGCCGTCCCCGGATGACCCGGCGAGCACATAGGCGGCGGACGCGGTGTATCCGTCGGGGGATGAGGCGGAGACCGAAACATTGGTATTCGAGTTCAGCCACAGGTCAAAGAAGAACTGGTTCGTCCCTGATCCTGCGCTCGCCGTGTAGGAGGGGACGGTAAACGTGAACGACGTCGTGGCTCCGGCGTTTCCGCCGATGTGAATCGGGTTCGCTCCGTCGTTCCCCGCGGCGACGACGACGACACGCCCCGGGTTCGATACGAACGAGTTGATCGATGTTTCATATGCGCGCGTCCCGTCGTGGGGACCGACCTGACCGCCGATGCTCCAGTTCACGGCGACCGGCTTCCCGAGCGCGTTCGCCCTGATCTGCGCGTACGTCAGCCCGTCGATCATGCCTGCCTCGCCGAATGAACCGTTCCCGCCCTTCACGACGATGATGTCCGCATCGGGGGCCATGCCGGTGAATTTTCCGAACTGCGCGAGACCGTTCCCCGTGGCTGTGCCGGCGACGTGCGTGCCGTGGCCGTTGATGTCCCTTTCCCGCACAACGCCGGGGGGGGAGAGGCCGAGTTCCGCGTTGATCTGCGCCTGAGTGTACTCGACGCCGTAGCCGAAACCGGAGGGGGATGACTCGCCGGAGATCGGTGTCAGCGTCTGGTCCCAGATGGAGAGTATGCGCGACTTCGTCGAATCGGCGGGGGAACGGAAATCCTTGTGCTTCCAGTCGATCCCCGTGTCATAGACGAGGACGATCGCGCCGGCTCCCCTGTACGGGGTGTTGTTCAGGAACCCGGACTGCAGGAGGCTCGCGCCGGTTTCGGGGATGCTCACGTCATTGGCGGGATAGTTAAGCGACCCTTCATCGATATAACTGACGTCGTCCAGGCGGGCGAGAGCGAGTATCTGTCCTGCCGTCACCTGCGCCGTCACGAAACCGGGGTACGTAGAATTCACGGTCGCCCCGGTCAATCGGACGGCCCCGGGATCGCTGGTGTAGACGATGGCGTGATACATGTCCTGCGCGGCCGGCGCGTTGACCTTTGCCAGCCGGGCGACGCTTCCCCCGCCGGGCCGCACATCCGGATACGTCACCGCAAGCAGTGCCTGAAAATCCGGGTGGATTTTCGCGCGCTCCTGCGTCGAGAGGGTCCCGGCCGAGGCCGCCCGGACCGCGCCCGCGGCAACCAGCGCGAGTGCCAGAAGACGTATCCACTGTTTCATGAGCAATCCTCCTTCTTCAGCAATATGGGGTGAGTGGCTTACTGCGTGTAGTTCTTCGATCCATTGGTAACGCTTTTCACAGAGGGGAGACTCACGAGCGACCGGAGCTGCGCGATCGTCACGCGGACGACCGCCACATCGCCGAATGAGCTTGTCACCGCGTAACCTGCGTTCCTGACGTCGTCCACGTTGTCCGTGCGGACCAAAACGCCGAATTTCTCTTCGCCGGATTGGCCGGGTATGATATCATACTCGCTCCGGCTGAGGGGAGTTCCCAGAACCAGGCGCCTCAGCGCCGGATCGAGTTTCTGCTCTTCAAGGGGAGTCAACTGCGGGCCCGCCGCCGCACAACCAGCGAGGAGGAGCGCCAGGACGAAACCGGGATTGCGCATGGTGGTCTCAATTTGCCCTCAATATAGTCCCCCGCGGAAACAGGTGCAACTGCAAAATTCCACGCGACCCGGCATGTGGCCGGCATCACGTCCGGAGGAGGACATTCTTCAGGTAGATACCCGTAACGGATTCCTTTGCCCTGGAGACCTCTTCCGGAGTTCCTTCGGCGATGATCCTTCCCCCCTCCTCTCCTCCTCCGGGGCCCAGATCGATCACCCGGTCCGCCGTCTTGATGACGTCCAGGTTATGCTCGATCACGATGACCGTGTTCCCTTTGTCCACGAGCTTGTTCAGCACGGACAGCAGCATCCGGATGTCCTCGAAATGGAGCCCCGTGGTCGGCTCGTCCAGAATATACAGCGTGCTGCCCGTCCCCACCTTGGAAAGCTCCGTCGAGAGCTTCACGCGCTGTGCTTCACCGCCGCTGAGCGTCGTGGCCTGCTGCCCCAGCGTGATGTACCCCAGTCCCACGTCGAACAGCGTCCTGAGCTTTCGTTCGATCCCCGGGATCTCGCTGAAGAATTCCACGGCTTCCGCCACCGTCATGTCAAGAACGTCCGCGATGGATTTCCCCTTGTAAAGGACCTGGAGTGTCTCCCGATTGTACCGCTTCCCCTTGCAGATGTCGCACACGACATAGACATCGGGGAGGAAGTTCATCTCGATCTTCTTCACACCGTCCCCCTCGCATCCCTCGCACCGTCCCCCCGCGACGTTAAAGCTGAATCTCCCGGCCTTGTAACCCCGGATCTTCGCTTCGGGCATCTGCGTGAAGAGGTCGCGCACGAGCCCGAAGAGCCCCGTATACGTCGCGGGGTTGGAGCGGGGGGTCCTTCCGATGGGCGACTGGTCGATATCGATTACCTTGTCGATATGCGAGATGCCGTCGAGTTTCCTG
Organism: Ignavibacteriota bacterium; assembly: GCA_003154425.1. Lineage (GTDB taxonomy): Bacteria > Bacteroidota > Ignavibacteria > UBA10030 > UBA6906 > Fen-1273. The sequence goes on along the minus strand of PMDK01000300.1, from coordinate 203 downwards.
TACGGCAGCGGGACGGCCCTTGCGGCGTAGAATTTTCTCGCAAGCGTGTGGTACAGCGTCTCATTGATGAGGGAGGATTTTCCCGAGCCGCTCACGCCGGTCACGGCAATGAATATGCCGAGGGGGAGGGTGAGTGTGACATCCTTGAGGTTGTTGCCGGTCGCCCCGCCGAGAATGAGTGATTTGCCGTTCCCCTTCCGGCG
>PMDK01000189.1 GCA_003154425.1 Ignavibacteriota bacterium | reverse complement strand
GGATCAAAGCTGAAGACCACCTCGTGCGTTCCCGCCGGGACAAGAACCGAACGGAGCACGTAGTTTGTCCTGTAGATCTCCGTCTCCGCGCCGTCGACGAACGCCTTCCAGCCTGCGGGATAATACACCTCGCTCAGCACAAGGAGGGCGGGAGCCGACGCATCGGTGCTGATCCTGATCTCGCGTGATTTGTACGAGAGGATGTGCGGCGCGCGGGTGCTGTCCACGGGTGTAATCTGCCCGGGCAGTTGTTTGTACAGCACTGCGGTACGGGCAGGGTTGAACAGCGGCGAATTGAGCACGCGAAAAACCTCCGCATCGCCGGAGGCGACATATGCTTCTGAGGCAAAAAAAGCACGCGGCAATGCGCCGGGATTCCTGTACGTCAGCGTGCGCTGCGCCGGGTCCATGTTGACAAGCTGGAACTTCGGCTCCGGCAGCCGGGCATGCAGCACCAGATATTCGACATTGAGCATGTCGACGATATGCATGTTGAACGGGAACGAGGGATCGGGCCTCCTGTACATGCATGAGTCCAGGAGCGTCTGATAGATCTTCAGCTTTGCCGGGCTGTATCCTGTTATGGACTGAAGGCCGTGAAAGGCAAACGCATTGTCCATGTAGAGCGGGTCCCCCGGATCGATTCCCGCGAAGAGACGGAAGAGACCCGGTTGAGCCTGCAGATATTTAATCGTGGCATCCGGCCGGAACGCCTGCTCCAGGTTTTGCCTCGGTTTCGGGTCGATGTATTTTGAACAGACAAGCGACAGATCAACTGTCACCAGGACGATGGTGGCCCCGGCAAACGTCAATTCACGGATCCGTCCCTTCAGCCAGGCCAGGACAAGGCCGCAGAGGGCGACGGACAGCAGGGAGAACTTGACATAGTCTCTCCAGAAAATGTCGAAGCGCATCTGACGGATCTGTGCTATCGCGCGGGGCGCCCGGGCGCCATACTGCTGCTGGATCTGCTCCGTTTGTCCCGCCTTGAGGAACATCGTCCCGGGGAGACTCTCAAGCAGTGTGTTCTGCAGAAGAAGAGCAATGACAAGCACGCCCAGGAGCACTCCCCCCGATATCATGAGTACCCGGGCAAGCCTGGCCGCATCAATGCCGGAATCACGCTCCCGCGAGGCCACCAGGGCTGTGAACCCCGCTGCTGCCAGCACAGCGGTGGCGAAGGGAAGAAGGTGGAGGATCTGTTCCGGGGACCGGAACTTGTTGAAGAACGGAAGATACAGGAAGAGCGGCTGGTACAACAACGAGAGATTGCTCCCGAACGACAACAAAATGATGAAGAGTGCGGCCAGCCCGAAAAACATCACGAGCCGGGTCCGGCGGAACACGAGGGCAATGGCGCCGAACAGTACGGGGACGAGCCCGATGTACACACTGGAATTGGTCCACGGGATCATCGGTCCCCAGTAGTACTCAGCCTTCATGCCGTAGAAACCCGGAATGAGAAGCGTAATGAGCTCGCCGGGGTGCCACGACCAGTTTGTGGCGTAGTCATACGCCAGGCCCCCGCTCGCTCCCGTTGTTCCTCCGCCGCGCATCGAATACTGGGCATATTCATATACCGCGAGGTAAATGTAGGACGAGATGCAGAACCCCAGTGCCAGTGCGCCGGCGAACAACCCCGCCTTGATGAGAGCCCGGAGGGGCCTCTCTTTGAGATCGAGAACGACATGGTAGAGGAGAAAGAGAGCACAGAAGATGAACACGTAATAGACGATTTGCATATGGTTCGTCAGCATGAGGGTGCCGATTGCCGCCCCCAGAAGTCCGAGGCTGAGCAAATCGCGCCGCTCGAAGAGGAGATGCGCAAGGAGGACAACGAGAGGAAGGTAGCTCAGCGCCATTAGTTTCGAGCCGTGGCCTTCCCCGGCGAGTCCGACCATGTACGGACTGAGCATGAATGTCAGTGCTGCAATCAATGCGGCCGGGCGGGTGAAGTTCCAGATCCGCATCAGGAAGAACATTGACACCCCCCCCAGGAAGTAGTAGACGACGAGCCATGTCCAGGCCCCGTTAAGATAGAGGAGGTTCAGTATCCACTGCACGGCGGTCTGCACGTAGCTGACGTTGTGGGGGAGGTACGCGACATTGCCGAACGTCGGCATCCCGCTGAAAAAGTAGGGCATCCAGAGAACATCCACCCCCTCCGTGCTGGCGATCTGGTCGCCTGCGTGCACATAGCTCAGCGAGGCGGCGGTGTCGCCCTCCGAGGCAAATGCCGCATTGTCAAACACGATGCCGCGGAAGAGAATGAGCGTCACGGCATAGAGGAACCCGACGCAGAGGAGATCCTGCACGAGGGGCGAGAGAGAAGTGAAAGGGGCAGGGGTGCTCCTGGCGGCGCTGCGGTGGATTTTCTTTGCGTGTGTCATGGCGTACGATCCGGTAAATGTAAGAGAGCCGAAAACTCCTGTGCGCGGTTTTCCCAGTCATTCGCTCTCGCGAAAGAAGAAAGTCCGGCGGCAAACGACGGGTCGTTGCGCCGGCTGACCGCGGTGCGGATGTGCCTCACAAATTCATCTTCCGTGCGGGCGATCAGGACGAAATCGGAGAACGCGCGCGTGTCATCAGAAAAATCCGTGGCGACCGTTGGAACGCCGGCGGCGCTGTACTCATAGAGCTTCACCGGGTTCACCCCCTCCGTGAGCAGTGTTCTCTTGAAAGGGATAATGCCGGCCGCAAACCGGCGCACGTAGGCGGGGACAAGGGCGTATGGTTTTACCCCCAGGTAGCTGAAGTTCCTGTGACGGAGCAGCCTGGTCATGTCACCGGTCACCTCAGGATGCAGATGACCGAGGAAGACGAACCGGTATTCCCCGAGCGATTCCACGGCATGCTCAAGCAGCCTGAAATCGAGCCAGGGGTATATCGACCCCGCATACCCGATGATCGTCAGGCCGTCCGGCGGAAGATCAGGCGGCCATGTCTCCCCGGCCGGGTGCGCAAACCGTTCGAAGTCCACGCCGTTGGGAATGAGCCGCACATCGCGTGGATGGACATCCAAAACACGCTGCCGCAGAGTCGCAGAGGTGACGGTGACGGCGTCGGCACGCCGGATGGCTGAGAGCCATTCTGAGCGCACAAAATCAGGGAACGCGGTGAAGCCGAAGGCATCATCGATGTAATCGAATACCACTGTTCTGGCCCGCAGCATACGGGTGAGATGCATGAACAGAAAGTTCTCGACGAGGCAGACCGTCGCCTCTGCCGGTGAGTGCACCAGGAGGAGCCCGCGTCTGAGGAGCGCCCGCTGCACTCCTGAGAGGGCAAGCCGGAAAGGAAGGAAACGGCTTGCCAGCACCGCCAGCCGGCGGATCCTCCGGCTGCGTGCATTCAGGGGGAAGGCCGGAAGCGTCATGCGGAACACCCCGGGGATCTGTTCCCGCGGGGATATCAGGATGCGCGACCCGAGCGTCGCCGGTTCAACCCACAGAACGCGCGCCTGGCGCGAGAGCCGGGAGGCAAGATGCTGCGGTCGCTGGTGAAGACTGTCCCATGCAATATCGGAAAAGAAAACCAGAGTCACAGCGCTCTTCTGACCTCTTCAACAATGGTATGAAATCGGGTGCGTATCGCGGCGGGATCAAAAATGTGCCGCGTGGTGAAGATAGTCCTGCATTGACGCACATAGCGGGACGTGGGAAATTCATTCAACACGGAACGCATGCAGGCACGGACATCATCAATCGTGTCACACAGGTAGCCGATGTCTCCCATCTTGGCGAAGCACTCTTCAAGGTAAGGATTGCGCAGATAAATCCCGGGTTTGACGCTCGAAATCGCATCGAGGAAGCTCGTACTCGCCCCCACGCGATACACAGAGGGGTCGGTGACGGAGACTGCATACGTTACCTGCCGTGCACGCTCGGCGTACTCGGCCTGAGAGAGCGGCGCCCCCGGAAAATCCTCGTGCGCGGCTCCGAATCGCGTCCGGTCCGCCCCGGTGCTGAGGTGCCCGACCATCATAAACCGGGCTTCCGGGAATTCCCCCCGGAGCTCATCGGCAAGCCGGACGAACCGGTCAAAGCCCTTCCCCCGGCCGCCGCTGACGCCGAAATAGCCGAAACGCACCGGCGAAGGAGGGAGGGTGAGGTCCCCCGGGAGCGCATTCACCGTCCAGGAAAAGGGAATCTCGAAGGCGACGGTATGGCGCGCAGCCTCCGGCTGAAGCTCCCGGAGCGAGCGGAGAATCGATTCACCGAGAGCCACATATCTGAGCTGGCGGGGATGCGGAAGTCGAAACACCAGCCGCATGCCCCGGTACGATGACAGTCGTTTCCGGGGTGCACCCGGCACGATGGTGGCGAGGACACCGTGCATGACCGCCAGGACGGGCGCGGGAAATCTGCTCCCTGCCAGGAGGACCTTCAGCAGGAGAAAACCGATCTCCGTCGCGGACGTGAACAGGACCAACGACGCGCTTCCACGGGAGGCGGCACTGAGTGTGCTGCGAATCGCATTCCACTCGAGTCTGAGCCTGCGCGACCCTGATGCCTGGCGCGGGGGGATCATGAGATCCCGCCAATCCACGCGTGAGACCTCGTCCGGGGCCTGCGCCTCGAGAAGTTCTCGAACGCGAGCCGAATGCCCGGGCTCGCCCAGAAAAAGGATCCGCGATTCGCCATAGGCGAGCAGCACCGTGTGCAGGAGCGAAGCATTCACGCGGGAATGCTCGAAATCCCAGCATTGGGGTTCACTGACGATTATCACGGCGATCCGGGCATTGTATCACCTGAATTCAGTTGTGCATTCCCGAAGGAGGCGGACGAAAGTTCCGGCGGCCCTTCCCCACGAAAAAGCGGCTGCGCGAGTCCTCCCGTCGCTGCCGAAACGCTGCCGGAGATCATTGTCCCGCTCGAAAATCTGAAGTGCTTCCCCGAGGCCCCGCTCGCTCCAGGGATCGACGTAAAATGCGGCGTCACCGCACACCTCCGGAATCGAGCTCATGCGGGACGCGATCACCGGGCATCCGATCGTCATCGCCTCGAGGGGCGGCATGCCGAAGCCTTCGTACTGGGACGGATAAACAAGCGCGATGGCCCCCGCGTACAGCCTGGCGAGCTCACGGTCATCAACATACCCTGTAAGCTCGACGCACCCGCGGCGCAACCCTTCACCGAGCAATGCCACGAGCGCCTGGGGTGCATGGCGGCTGCTTCCGGCGACGACAAGCCTCGAGCGGAGAGATCCGTCGGCAAACAGTTGATAGAACACGCGCAGGAGGCTGTCCACCGATTTGCGGGAATCCAGGCCGCCCACATAGAGAAAATACTTCTTCTCTGCCGGTCTGTGGTCAGGCGCATATTCGGCGATCGAGGTCGCGCAGGGGATCACGACCGGCTCGCGTTGCACACGGAGATGTCTCATGATCTCGCGTTTCGAAAACTCCGAGTCCGTAATGACAAGAGTGCTCCGGTCGATATCTGACTGCCGCTCCCGCCGGTACCGGTGCTCCATCTCGTCGCTGGAGAAGTACCCGGGGATCGTCAGGGGCAACACGTCGTGCATGGTCGTGACGACACACACGGTGGGTGGGAGGCCCGGCACCCCGCCGTTCCATGGAAAGTGGAGGACGGCGTTCCCCGTGCGGCGTGCGGCCGACGGGATCGCGAAACGCCGCCAGAGGTTCGCGCCGAGGTACCTCCCGATGCGTTCACTGCGCATTCCCTCCGGAGGATTCGAGACCAACGTCCGCCGGTGCACCCCCCGGAGCTGTATGCCGGGGAAGTCCCTGGCGACGGCGCCGTACAATCCCGTGACGACCTTCGCCACTCCCGTGGCGGGAAGCTCCAGCACGCTCAGGTCAACGATGATAGTCACGCTTCTTCCCCCTGGTGAGCAGAGGCAGCTTCCGAAGGCAGGGTCTCGCGCACGCGGCCTCTACGTGCCTCGGGCCGGGATGTGTTTGCCGGCCGGTTTGTGGATGATCACCGCCGCGAGGCCCGAAGCCCCGGCATTGGGGTGGTCATAGTACCCTGTCATTTCCAGCTGAGAGGCGGCGACCCGCTTCCATCCCCGGTCGGGATCATAGCGGAAATAATGCTCATGGACGTCCCCATATTCCCTGAGGGGATCAAGAAGACGATGCCACGACGCCAGGTCGTAGTTTCTCATCCAGCCATGGTTCTCGAATTTGCCGAAGGGAACCGTAATGAGCAATAACCCGTCAGGTGCGAGGAGCCTGTACATCTCCCCGAGAGCGATCGTGTCGAGATGTAGATCAAGCTTGAAATTCTGGGTATATCCGGTGTTGTCCATCCCGATATGCTCAAGCGTCGATATACACCAGATTCTGTCAAACGATTCCGCCGCCAATCCGGTGTTCGTGATATCTGCGAGGATCGATCGCTCATAGAAGCTGCTGACGTCGTAGTTCGGAGATGCAATGTCGATGCCGGTGAGATGCACCGGGGGCCGGAGCCTCGACAGAAGACGCCGGTGGCACTCCATGATATTGGAATGGCCGACATCCAGCACTCGGGCGCCCGGGGTGTACGTCGTCCAGGCAAGCACAAGTTCGACGACTCTCTCGGGAAGCCTTCTCCCGAAAACGGGCGGCAGGTGCAGATCCGCAGGAAACGCGGGCTGCTCCAGAGTGAATCCCCTCGCCGCCTCGCGGAAGATCATCCGTTGAAGCCGGTGAGACGGGTCGCCGAACAGGAGGTTTGACAGTGCGCGCACAGATCTCAGGCGGGCCATGGTCTCACGTCCGGAGTCTGTGAATGCGCTTCATGATCAACGCCCCGGCGATGGTTACCCCGATGATCTCGTTCGCGATGAGCGCGAGGGCTGACGCCATAGGTCCGATACGGGGCAGAAAGACAATGTTGATTGTCAGAACAGCCGCCAGCTGCACCAGATTGATCCACCAGTACACCCGCACCATGCCGAAGCTGTAGCCTATCACGCCTATCGGACATATGAGGATTGCCAGCACGTAGCGGAGGGAGAGGACCTGTCCGAGTGTAACGCTCTCGGCATACGCCTGGCCGAAAAGGACGGACGCAAACAGAGGGGCGACCAGAGCGTAGACTGCCCCGCAGAGAGCGACGATGGCGCTGAGGCGAAATGTCTGTGAGAGCATTGCGATCGTCTCCCCGGACGATTTGGTCGCCGATGCCCTGGGCCAGAGAGCCGCGTTGATGGCGTTCAGGATTATGGTCAGCGGCATGGCAAACCGGCTTGCCGCATTGTAGATCCCGAGGTCATGTTTGGTGAGCATCAGTCCCATCAGCCAGACGTCCGCCCGTGTCACCATCATCACAACCACCATCGAAACAAGGTTGAATCCCGCAAAGACCCCGGGCGCCGCTTCCACCCCCGGCTCCGTGGGCGCGATCATCTGCACGGGCCCGTGGAGCAGGCTCCGTATCCGCCGTGCGCTGGGCAGAAAACCTTCCGTCCCGGTTGCAAGCGCCGTGCGGGGGACCATCAGGAGAAAGGCGACCGTCCCGACGCCGACACCGGCCAGCGTTGCCACGAGGACCGCCCGGACCGACCAGATCGACAGCCATGCCACGATGCAGATGCCGGCGAAGGAGATGAGGGTCTGCCCGACCGTCACTATCGTGTTCCTGTCAAAACGCTTTATCGACTGGAAATAGATGTTCGGGACGGACGCAAGCGCATTGAACACCCCGCCGAGCAGTCCCAGCTGAATGAGGGGTGCCAGCCCATCGATTTTCCAGACCCGGTCGGCAAGCAGCGGTGCGGCGAGAAAAAGGCCGACGGTCACGAAAAGCGACAGGATCAGCCGGACCCTGAACGCCCAGCGAAGGATCGTCAGCTGCCCGCCGATGTCGTGCTGAGAAACCGCGCGGGAAGCGTAGCGTACGGCAGTCTGCCCGATCCCCAGGTCGGAGAGGACCGTCGCGATTCCCGCGACGCTCATGACGAGCGCATAGGCGCCGAAATCATCGGGACCCAGCCCCCGTGCCGCCAGCACCGATGTGACGATACCCGCAAGGACGGCGACGACCTGGGGGATCATCAGCATGATCACGTCCCGGATCCCCCGCTTCGATCCGAGGAAGAGAGACTTGAGCGCCTCGAGCGCTTCAGGAAAGAGAGGATTCACGGGGCCGGCAGGATCTCTATTGTGGGAAGGGGAAAGATCATTTTGGTGCCGCGTTTCAGGGTTTCCTTCTCCCTCTCCAGAAACTCCTCCCGGAAATGCCAGGGGAGCACCAGATAATAATCGGGCTTCAAATTCCGCGACTCCTCTTCGCTGATCACGGGGATATCCGTCCCCATGGTCACCGCTCCATGTTTGTCCGGATTCCTGTCGGCGGCTGCGTCGATGATTTTGCTGTCGATGCCGCACCACTGCAGAATGGTATTCCCCTTGGTCGAGGCGCCGTACACATGGATCCGCTTGCCTTCCTTTTTCAGCCGCTTCAGGAGCGTGATCAGCTCTTCGCGGTGGACATTGATGTGGTCCTGAAAGTTCCGGTAGGGCTTGTCGGTGTCGAGTTCCATGTCAAATTCCTCCTGCCGGAGGGCTTTCAGGTTCCTCCCGTAGCTCTCGCTCCTGTACGTGAAATTGTCGGCGTGCGTGGCGAAACAGCGGATGCTCCCCCCGTTGATCGCATTGAGCGAGGCGTTGACGATCTTCATTTCCGCGCGCTTCAGGATGTTCTCTATCACCGCGAGGCTGTAATACTCGAGGTGCTCATGGCAGATGGTGTCGTACGAATTCATCCGGAGCATCATCGGCATGTAGGACATCTCGAAGACCCAGAGTCCCGCCCCGGAAAGGAGTTGTTTGATGCCGCGTGTGAAGTGCACCGGGTCTTCAAGGTCATAGAACATGGCCACCGAGGTGATGATGTCAAACGCCGCACCTTCCGACGCGGTCGCAAGTTCGCGCGACGGGAATGTGTCCCGGATGAGCGTAATCCCTTCACCCGCCTCAAGTGCGATATCCGATGGATCGATCCCGAATTTCTCATAGCCCGGGGGATAGTTCTTCAGGAGGGTCCCGTCATTGCATCCGATGTCGAGGACGCGCGCACTCTTCCTGTTCACGAGCGATGTCGCCTCGGCGGCGATGCCCTGGAGGTGCGAACGCATCGTCTGGTTGGTCCCCGATCTGTACCAGTAGTCGGAATACAGAATCTCCGGCGGTACCGTGCTCTCCATCTGGAGGAGGCCGCAGGCCTTCTCGTCGAGCAGGGGATTGCAGCGTACAAGGACCGTGGGGATTCTCCGCATCGGGGGAGGATCCTCCCCCGGTTTCATGAACGAACCCTGCAGGTGCTGTTCCCCGAGATCGATGACCTTTGTCAGGGCGGTGGAACCGCAGACACGGCAGCTCTTCCTGTGAATGAGATGCATTGGAGTCCTCTGGAGTAGTCGGCATTGCCACTGGGGGGTGGTGTACCGGTCAGTATCCCCGTTTTGTCACCCGTTCGAAATCAGCCTTTGCCATCATAGCGACAAGATCTTCAAACACCGTCGTGGACGTCCACCCGAGCTTTTTTCTCGCCTTGGTAGCATCCCCGACGAGGATTTCCACTTCCGTCGGACGATAGTAGCGCGGATCCACCTTCACGAGGACATTGCCTGTTTTCCCGTCGATCCCGTGTTCCTCGGGGCCCGCCCCCCTCCATTCCAGCGGCATGTCGAGGAGCTTGAAGGCGAGGTCGGCAAACTCCCGTACCGTATGCGTCGTCCCCGTTGCGAGGACGAAATCCTCCGGTGTCTCCTGCTGGAGCATGCGCCACATCCCTTCGCAATATTCGGGGGCGTATCCCCAGTCCCGTTTTGCGTTGAGGTTGCCGAGCGCGACTGATTTCTGCAGCCCGAGCTTGATGCGCGCCGCGGCGAGGGTGATCTTCCGGGTCACGAATCCCTCGCCCCGTCGCGGCGATTCGTGGTTGAACAGGATTCCGTTGCATGCGAACAGATTGTACGCCTCGCGGTAGTTGATCACGATCCAGTAGCCGTAGAGCTTCGCGACACCGTACGGGCTTCGCGGATAGAACGGCGTCACCTCGCTCTGAGGCATCTCCCTCACTTTCCCGAACAGTTCGCTTGTTGACGCCTGATAGAATCGCGTCTTGACTCCCGTTTCCCGTATCGCGTCCAGGAAACGAAGCGTCCCCACGGCATCCACCTGCGCCGTGTACTCGGGGACATCAAATGACACCTTCACATGGCTCTGTGCCGCCAGGTTGTAGATTTCATCCGGCGTGATCTTCTCGAGCAGGCGGTTGAGGTTGGACGTATCTGTCACATCGCCGTAGTGAAGGAACAGCCTCTTGTCCATCAGGTTCTCGTTCTGGATGTACAGATGATCGATTCTCCCCCGGTTGAAAGAGCTGCTGCGGCGGATAATGCCGTGCACCTCATACCCCTTGTCCAGAAGCAGTTCGGCGAGGTATGAGCCGTCCTGGCCCGTGATTCCCGATAACAGTGCTTTTTTCACTTTACGTTTCCGGCCTCCCGTTGGTGGGTATCTCAGAGTCTGCTGCGGATAAACGTGCGTATGTCCTTCGTCCTGCCGACGATTGCCGCCGCCGTGAGCGGGACATGGCGGATCAGGAAGCGGCCCGTCAGGAGCGCGGTGATGATACCTGCCGCACAATAGCCTGTCGCCGCCCCGGTGACCCCCCACGGGGGGATGAACACCAGGAACGCAGCGAGAGAGGCGATGAGCACCTGCATCCCGAGGATGAACGAGAGCCGCGCCTCGCCGAGTCCCATGAGGATATTCGAGCCGATGGAGGCGAGGGGTACGACAAATGTAAGGAACGAAAAGATCCGCAGAATTGGTCCGGCCTCGGGATATTTCCCGGCGTAGAGGACACGCACGAGAATCTCCGGAAACGCCAGGAACATCACCGTCACCGGAAGCAATCCCAGCGTCAGGAAAAGAATTGATTTTTCCGTCATTGCCTTCAGCGAAGCGAAGCTTCCCTGGGACGAGAGTCTTGAAGCGGCGGGGAGGACGAACATCTGAACCACCTGTGCCGCCATCTCGTACACGCGGACGAACACCTTGGCCGAGTTATACACCGCAACCTGGACCGGTCCGGTGAAGGCGGCCAGGATGAAGGAGTCCGCCTTCGTCGAAAAGAGCGAGCTGACCACCCCGCCGAGCGAGTACTTGCCATAGTCCCACATCTGTCGTACGGCGCCGATCGGAGGACGGACCCTGAAATGCAGTAGCTTTCTGGCAAACCAGAGGCCCGCCAGCGAGGACGCTGACAGGGAAACCAGGTTGATTGTCACAAGGTCCATGGCGGAGCTGAACATATGCAACCGGGACATCACCCACACGAGGAACGGCGCGCCGACGAAATGCACCGCGTCCGTCCAGAACACCTCCTGAACCCTGAACTGGGCCTGCAGGAGGGTGAGCGTGAAGTTGCGGAAAAACGAGGCCGCCAGCATCGCAGGCACATACAGCATCAGCGGCGTCAACGGCGGGGAATGGAATATCTTCCCGGCCGGTATGCTGCATCCCGCGACCACGAGCGAGGCGACGGCGATGAAGAGTGCGTTCAGCACCAGTGATGCCGACACGATCCCTTCAAGGGGCGCATTCTGCTCAGACGAGAACTTCAACAGCGGCTGCAGCGCGAACGCGGTCGCAAGGCCCGAGATCACAAGAAAGACCTCCTGCACGAGCACGAAGTTGCCGAACTCCTCTTCCGGGAGAACGCGAATGACCAGCCAGACGTACCCGATGCCGTACACGACGGGCAGCGCCTTGTCGGCCAGTCCCCAGATCCCTTTGGCGAGGTATTTCCCGAACTCCATAGCGGTTTCAGCGTCCCTTCAGCAGATACCGGCCTGCCGCATATCCGTTGACAAGAACATTCATCCACGGGAAGAAGAGCCAGTGGTACCAGGAGGCATACCGGGAGAAGAACCGGAGGTTGCTCACGAACTTGTTCCTCAATTTGAACGATGAGAGATGGCCTCCGGCGCTGACGGACACCTTGTGCCAGACCCGTGCCCGGGGTTCATACATGACGCGGAATCCCGCCCGCCGTGCACGCATGCACCAATCGGCATCTTCCGCATACATAAAATACGACTCGTCCAGCAGCCCGATTCTCTCCACGGTGTTCCGTTTTGCGAGGAGGCAGCATCCCGACGCATAACCGGTCTCGCACGGCAGATCAAATCGTCCGTCATCCCTTTCGCGTATCCCGCGGTGGTGCATCGTTCCCGTCCAGAAGGAGATCTCGCCTCCCGCGTACCAGAGGCGTCCGGGATCCGCGGAATAGAGAATCTTGGGGGCCACGATCCCGGCCCCGGGAGACGACTGGAGTGAGTCGGTCATCGCTCGAAGAAATCCCGGGTCGACGGTGGTGTCGTTGTTGAGCAGCATGATCTGCTCCGCCCCCTTCTCGAGGGCAAACCGGATGCCGGCATTGTTCCCTCCCGCGTAGCGGAGATTCGAATTCGTCTCCAGGAGCGTAACCTCGGGGTGGTTGCGGCGAATTGCATCCTGCGAGCCGTCGTCCGATCCGTTATCCACCACGAGAACCCACATCGAAGGATCCGAGGCACGACCGAGTGACGCGAGGCATTCCAGTGTATCGCGTCTCCCGTTCCAGTTCAGGACAATGATACATGTCAGAGGAGTGTGCACCGGCATCAGCGTTCCGAGAGAAGATAGATGACTCCCGTGCATGCAAATTCGCGGATCAGAGGGATCCGTGCCAGGAGCCCGGCCGGGACAGGCCTCAGGCCGAACCGTATGTGGTTCGGGCTGATGAGGTACGCCTGGCGTCCTTCGACACGCAGCCCCCCTTCCGCGGCAATCCTTTCAAACTTTTTCATCCCCATCTTCAGTCGTCCGAGTTTCCGGACCTCAGCGACGACATGGGGAGCCTCCCCCTTCAGTCGGGAAGCGATGAGAGACCCCGAGAACGGGAGCAGGTGAAAGAAGGGGAGCCGGGCGAACCACGCACGGAGGTGCTGCTGATGTCCGCCGTACGCGGAATAATACGGGGGGAAAGTGATCAGGAGTTTCCCGCCCGGCTTCAGATACTTCTTCAGTCTGGCGATCATGGCGGGCTTCTGGTCGAGATGCTCGAACACGTCATGGAGTGTCACAAGATCGAACCGCCGGTCGCTGAACGGCACACTCTCGGCGTAGAGATTCCCGTATGCGAATCCGATGGCGCGCGGGCCCTCGAGCGAGAGCGCCGCGCGAACGCGTGGTTCATCGATATCGAACCCGGTGCACAGCCCCCCCCTGTCGTGAAGGGCGCACAGTCCCCCCCCTTCACCGCAGCCGACGTCGAGAATGGCGGCGCCCTTCACGGGGGTTCTCCAGGCCTCCAGAAGCGGGACGATGAAACGGGCGCAGACGTCGTACTCGTACTGCCAGTACATCCTCTCATGATCACTCCCGGTCATCGTTCCCCTTCCTTGCGGCAATGCAGGAGTATTGCGGTCGCCATCCACGGGCACCTTGTCGAATCACGGGAGAACGGTCCGGCGCGGAGAACATCACGCAGCCAGGAATTTCCCAGCGCGTCCATCGGTGCCCTCACGTACAGGACCGCGTGCACGGAAAAGCCGTTACGCGTGAGGAGGCGCACGATATCCTTCTTTCTGTAGATACGCGCATAAGCAAAGCGACGGTGAAAAGGACCCGGAAGCCACGAAAAGAACGGGACGCGGTTCCAGGGGAGCAGCGGAAGCGCTGCGCCGTGAGTCTCGAAGATCCACCATTTGTTCGGGACAGTCAGAAGGAAATCACCCCCCGGCTTCAGGACGCGCCTGATTTCCGCGAGGGCGAGCGCTTCATTTGGAACATGTTCCAGCACCTCGTAGCAGACCGCCGCGTCGACGGACCCGTCACGGAGCGGCAGATCCGACCCGTCGTACAGGACAGGGAATATCGCGTCGGAGGGACCCGCTGCCGCGCGCAGAATCGAAAGATCGTCCAGATCGATATCGACCGCGATGAGCCTGCGTTGCGCGCCGGAAAGTTCCAGGGTCTGTGCCCCGTTGCCGCATCCGAAGTCGAGGACAGTCCTCCCCTCAAAGGGAACAAGCGAGGCGGTCAGCCGGCGCCGGCGCCGGAGAATTTCCTGGCCGTAGCCGGCGGGTTTGCCCCGTGCCACCGCTCGTTCCTTCAGAGCCATCGCTGCGTGTCCCGGGGCGGGGTCATTGTGCGAGCCTCGCGATGGCGGCACCCAGGCTCTCCCACGAATATCGCTTCTTCTCGTCACGGACCGTCATGCGGAGCCGGGCCCTGTCGACCGACGTAAAGTACTCAAAGATCTTCCCGGCCAGCGCCGGGGGATCATTCGGGGGGACAAGCAGGCCCGTCTCTCCGTCGCGGACCACCTCTGAGAGGCCGCCGACGTCCGTCGCGATGACCGGCAGGTCGAAATTATACGCGATCTGCGCTATGCCGCTTTGCGTGGCGGATGTGTAGGGGAGAACGACGGCATCCGCCGCCGAGAAGTAGTACTTCACCTCGTCATTCGGGATATAGTCGGTGCGCAGTGTCACCATGGTGTCAAGCTCCAGACGGCGGAGCTGGTCCCTGTATTTGCGTTGATCATCGTAGAACTCTCCCACCACGAGGAGTGCAAGGTCCAGTCGTCCCCGGAGCAGCGCGATTGCATCGAGAAGAACATCGAGTCCCTTGTACTTCCGGACGTATCCGAAGAACAGCAGCACATTGTGCGCCGTGATCCCCAGCCGGAGACGCGCCTCTGCAAGGGGGACGGCGGAACCGAACCCGTGGTACACGGGGTGCGGGACATATTCATAGCGGGCACCGGGAAACAGCGTGAGCAGGTCCCGCTCCACGGCACGGGACTGGACAACAAAGCCATCCGCGGCACGAAAGGCGTACCGGGTGAACAGGCGGTCCCCGGCTCGCCGCTCATGCGGGATCACATTGTCACAGATAAACACCACCTTCGTGCCCGTCCCCCTTTTCACCACGCGTGCGATCGTTCCGAAACAGGGACCGAAGAACGGAAGCCAGTACTTGAAAATCAGCACATCGGGGCGACGGGACCTGATCGTGCGCCCCACGGATACCCAGTTGAAGGGATTGATCGAATCCACGAGGACGCTGCTCGGAACCCGGAACCCGTCCGCCGCCGCCTCTTCCTGCTGTGTCTTCCCGGGGAAGAGAAATCCGGGATACTGCCGGCTGAACGTGACGACATCGACGTCATTGTGGGCGCTCAATTCCCTGTACAGCAGGGCGTTGTAATGCGCGATCCCGCCCCGGAGCGGATAGGCGGTTCCCACGATCGTGATCTTCATGGGCGGCCGCCTTTTCGCGCGAGACACAGGAGAGAGAGCCCGATCGGCAGAGACGTGTGCGGGAGGATTCGCCGCTCGAAACGGAATACTTCGCGAAATGCCGCGTTGAGGAAGCGGGAAGGAAATTCGAGATCGTTCGTTTTCCCCGTTCCCGTCACACGCGCGGCGGCACGTTTCACCCATGCCGCCGGAAAGAGAAAGCAGTTGAAAAACGTCAGATGTTCCACCGTGAACCCGGCATGTTCAACGAGGCGGCGGAGACTGCGTCGCGTGTATCTCCTTTTGTGGTGGAGGATTTCGTCATGCTTGCTCCAGAGCGAAGGAAATGCCGGGACCGTGATGAGGATATGCCCCCCGTCGCAAAGGAGCCGGCGTCCCGTGCGCAGAAGTCCGTCGTCGTCCTCCACGTGCTCGACCATATCGAGCATGGTGATGAGATCGAAAGGCTCCGCACCGGGATACGTTTCGAGCGTCCCGCAATACAGTCCCTTCAGGCCCCGTTCCCTGCAAAAATCGATCGCCTGCGGCGCCGTATCGGTGCCGAACGCCTGATACCGGCCGGAGAAGGACTCCAGGATCGCCCCGGTGCCGCACCCGACGTCAAGCAGGCGGGCCGTGGGGGGGAGGGGGAGCCGGGCATCGAGGTAGCGCAGGAGGATTTCCTTCCGCGCCGCGAACCACCAGTGCTCGTTTTCCACTTCGTACAACAGCCGGTAGATCTGGTCTTCCATCCCTTCAGAATCCGATTTTGTCACGTATCACATAGAGGGGACGCTTCTTCACCTCCTCATAAATCCGGCTGATATACTCGCCGATCACGCCGAGTGTCACAAGAATCATCCCGCCCACGAAGAGAATCGAGAGTATGGTGGAGGCCCAGCCGAGGATCGCCTGGTTTGTGAAAAGTTTTGCATACATGACGTAGAAGCCTCCGGCGAACGACACAGCCGCGGCGATCAGACCGAGATAAACGGCAAGGCGGAGGGGCACGTTGGAGAATGAAAAAATACCGTCGAGGGCGAGCTGGATGAGGCGCGAGAGGCTCATCTGCGGCTTCCCTGCGAACCGGGGATCACGGTCATAGTAAATCGCTGTTTGCTGGAAGCCTGCCCATGCCCGGAGGCCGCTGATGTACCTGTTGCGTTCCGGCATGGCGCGGAGCACATCGACCACCCGCCGGTCCATCAGCGAGAAATTCCCCGCATCCATCGGGATCTGGATCGTCGAAAGTGCGTGGAGAATCCGGTAGAAGGACATGAACGCGAGGCGTTTGAGAGGGTCCTCCCGGCGGCTCCTTTTCACCGTATAGACCACATGGAATCCTTCTTTCCAGAGCCTGATCATCTCCGGGAGGATCTCGGGAGGATCCTGGAGGTCTCCGTCCATCAGCACGACCGCGTCCCCCCGGGCTTCATCGAGTCCCGCGGAGAGTGCAATCTGATGGCCGAAGTTGCGGGAGAGCCGGATGACTTTGATCCTCGGATCCTTCGTGTGCATTGCACTCATGAGAGCGTACGAGGCGTCGCGGCTTCCGTCGTCGACAAGTATGACTTCAAAGGGCTCGTCCAGCCCCGCGGTCGCCGCCATGAGGCGTGTATGAAGCTCCGGGAGTGTTTTTTCTTCGTTGAAGATCGGGATGATGATCGTGTACATCAGCGTTCGTCCTCCTGTTGGCGTCTTCTCCGCGTGAGCGGCCTCACCAACCCTGCAAGGCACACGACGAGGGCCGCGGCGGTGACCCAGGCCCCCGTGACAAACGGCGGGGGGGTGAACCGGAATTCGACATGATGGCTTCCCCCGGGGAAGGCGATCGCGCGGAGATTATAGTCCGCCCGCAGGATTGCCGTTTCTGCGCCGTCCACGTATGCCCTCCAGCCCGGGTAGAACACCTCACTGAGGACCAGGATCCCTTCCGTTGCGGACGCGGCCTCGAGCTCCACTCGGTTGTCGTCGTAGGCCGTCACGCGCACGCTCCCGTGAAGTCCCCCGGCCTGCGGGGTTGCACGGACCGGGGACTCATGTTCCAGGATCGCCGTCGTCGTGTGGTTCCACGCCGGGTCCCTGAACGCCGCGGCGAGTTCCTCTTCCGTGCTTGCCACGCGGACATCATAGAGGAAATACGCGCGCGCCATGTACGTCGGGTTGGGGGCGAGGGAGAGGGCCCCGGTCCGCCTGTCGAACGATGTCCTGTACTTGACGTTCAGGAGATCGAATTTCTGCGTGTCGTTATACGGCGCGATCGCGCGCTGAAGCACGAGAGGCGTGTACCCCTCCAGCGTAAAGATCCTGTCCACCATCCCCTGGTTGCGGTCCATGATCATGCCGTACTGGTTCCGTGTGTTCACGCGGAACAGATCGTTCTTCATGTCGTTGCGGAGAAACCGCACAAGCGGATCGGCCCGGCGGAAATAGTCGGAAGGGTTTGTCGAAGACGTGTTTTGATCGGCGCCGAAGACAAACATATCGATGAAGAAAAGGGCCGGCAGTGCGAGGGCGGCGCGCGACAGCCAGCCTTTGTTTGCACGGAGCGCCAGAAGCGCGCCGGCGGAAACAAGGACAAACAGGAGGCTCCAGTACGCTTCCTTCCTCACGGCCTGCAGGATCGCGGGATCCTTCGGGGCTCCCCAAACGGGGTCCAGCATCCCCGTCACCACGGCTCCCCAGAGGGCGATGCCGGCTCCTGCGATCGACAGCAGCACGGAGCGGACGCGCCGGGATTCCCTCGAATTCTTCTCCCAGCTCATCATCGCTTGGAGCGCGAAGGCGGAAAGAAGCGACCCTGCCAGTGAAAAGAATACTCCCGCGCGCGCGGGGTTGCGGAACTTGGAGAAGCCGGGAACGTAATCAAGGACCAGTTTATGAACGAGGAAACTGTTCCCGAGCGAAAAAAGAAGCGTGAACAACGCCACACCCCAGAAGAACGCGGCCTGGGGGTTCCTCCTGACAAGGAGCGCGGAGATCGTCACCAGCATCAACGGCAGGATGCCGACATAGATGCAGGTCTCCCAGAAGTACCAGTACGTCCCGGGTCCCCAGTAGTTGCTCCCCGCGGCACCGGCGGCACCGAAGAGTTTCGGGATGAACAGCGTCAGCAACTGCGACCATGCCAGGGACCCCTCCGTCGACTTCTCATACGTGATCTGGGCACGTTGCGAGAGCGCGGCAAGCTCAGCCGTTGGAAGGAGCTGGATTGCCGCCACGGCCAGGCCCAGGCCCACGATCATGCCGGCCTTTGCGGCAAGAACGAACGCCGGCCGGGAGATGAGGGCTCTCCCACGGTGTGCGCCCAGGAGGAGAAACAGGAAATAGGCGAAGAGGAACATGTGAAAATAGAGTGACAGCTGCGGGTACCCCGCCAGCGTCGAATGGCCGAGCAACAGAGCACAGAGAAACGCCGGACGCCATCGTGAGTGCGTGAGGGCCATCCGGAAGAGCATCGTGACGAGCGGAAACCAGGCCACCATGGTGATAATCTGCTGGTGGATCGCGTGCGTGATCATGAAACCGGAGAGCATATACGTCGCGCCGGCGAACAGCGCGGGGGCGCGCTTCAGATCAAGGGAGGACGCCAGCAGGTACATTCCCCATCCGGCGAGAACGTAGTGGGCGATGACCATAATTTCGAGCCAGTAGAAATTCAACCCGCCGTCTCTGACGAACAGAGCGAGGGCGACACACGGGAGATAGAGAACCGTCGTCTGGATGTCGGCCAGGAACGGCATGCCCGAAAATGTGTAGGGGTTCCACAGCGGAAGATGCCCCATCGCCATCGCACTGGCGGCAAAGACTCGGACGGGGTAGCTGTAGTACACCATGTCCTCCCACAGCCACGCCTCCCCGAGGAGGATCCTGTGGAAGAACAGGACGGTCATCCCGGCGAGCAGGGCGACCGCCCTCCAATCACGGAGAGCCGCGCCCACGCCGTCTCTCCGGGCGGTCTTCTCTATGGGGCGATGTCGTGCCATGGTGGTGGAGTTACGACCGGAGGAGGCGGGTACAGGACTCGATCACGCTGTCCACGCGCAAATACTGCATGCAGTTGTTGGGGCAGACGGGGGAATAGTAACACGAACACTCGAATTCGGGCTCGAGGATCTCGCCGAGCCCGTAGAGTTCGAACTCATGAGCGTTGAACGTGTTGTTGAACAGCACGATCTTCTTCCGGAGGCCGATGGTGATGTGCATTGCCATGGTGACCGCTGTGACGACGCAGTCGCAGTGATCCACAAGGTTGATGAATTGCCGGAGGGGGAAATGGCCGAAGTACAGGGCACCGCTTTCCTTCGCGATGCGCCTGTTCTTTGCGTGCTCCTGCTCCCCCCCCAGGAGGAGGGGAACATGGCCGGCCTTCTTCAGGCGGCGGGCGAGGGAGATCCAGTTCTTCTCGGCCCAGAGACGGGACGTCCAGCGGCCGCCGCAGCCGGTGTTCAGTCCGACGATCTTCCTGCGGCGGGGCAGTTTCCATGTGTAGCCGTCCGCGGCATGGTTGTCCAGAACATACGGTTCACCGGAAAACGTCAGGCCGCATATTTCAAAAATCTCCTGCTGGTAGCTCTTCGTGTTCGCGCGGCTCAGGTCGTCGAAGAGTCCGGTGAGGAATTTATGCTCCGCATGCATATCGATCGGTGCGGGGGCCCCGTCCCTGAGCGTGAACCCCTTCTTCACGCTCGCGGCGGTCGTGACCGCCAGCGCGCACGCCTCCGGATCCTTGTCCAGGTTTACAAGCATGTCGAAATGCGTCGCCTGGAGGATTGCCATGCTCTGCGGGGTGAAAGGGAGGACGACATCCGCTGCCGGGGGAACGACCTCGGGCGTCAGCGTCAGCCACCAGATCTGGGAGCCGGGATAATGATCCCGGAACGCGTGCAGGAGCGGGGTGGTGCGGATGACGTCCCCTATGGCGCCCAGTTTGATCAGGAGGATCCGCCCCGCGAGTTTATCATAGAGACGGCAATCAGATCCGTCCGGTTCGACGCAATGCACGCCGCACTTCTTGTGCGGTGTGCAGGGGACAGTCCCCCTGAACCAGCGGCAGTCGGTCTTCACTGACTGCACCGTCGTGGCCACACTGCCCATCACGCCCTACTTAATGAAATCGCGGATCTGGTACTCGGTTTCGGCAGCACGCGTCTTGCTGATCATCTCCCCCAGCAGTCCGATGGAAATGAACTGGATCCCCACGATGATACAGAGGATCCCCCCCAGAAAGAGAGGACGGTTGCCGAGGGACGTCCGCCCGAGGTACCACTGGACCGCGAGCCAGCCGTCGATCACCACGCCTGCACCCACGGCGGCCAGACCCCAGAACCCGAAAAGGTGGAGCGGGCTGCGGAGGTACCGGGTAGTGAACAGTGCAGTAAGCAGATCGAGGAACCCCCGCCAGAACCTCCCGACGCCGAACTTGCTCTTGCCGAACTTCCGTGGACGGTGCTGGACGACGACCTCCCCGACCCTGAATCCTTCCCAGTGAGCGAGGACCGGAACGTACCGGTGGAGCTCGCCGTACACCTTCACCGTCTTGACGACCTCACGGCGGTACGCCTTCAGGCCGCAGTTGAAGTCATGGATCCGGATACCCGTCAATCGGGCGGTCACAAAATTGAAGAACCGGGAGGGAATCGTCTTTGAGAGCGGGTCCTTTCGTTTCTTCTTCCAGCCCGAGACGAGATCGAGACCGTCATCGAGCCGCTTCTTCAGTGAAGGTATTTCCGCCGGATCGTCCTGGAGATCTGCATCGAGCGTGACAACGATATTTCCCATCGCTTTCTCGAATCCCACGGAGAGAGCGGCGGACTTTCCATAGTTCCTGCGGAAACGGATGACCTTGATGTGTTTGTCGGTCCGTTTCAGATCACGAAGGACCTGGAATGACCTGTCCGTGCTTCCGTCGTCGATGAACAGGATCTCATACCGCAGGTTCATCCGGCTGAGAGCCGAGCGGAGCTGCTGATGGAGTTCCTTGAGCGATTCCTCCTCGTTGTAGAGGGGGATGACGACGCTCAGGTCGGGCCACTGGGGCTGGTTGTTCCGCTGCTGCTGGGGACGTTGTCCCTGGGGGCGCCGTTGCTGGTTCCCTTGCTGCGCGGGTGCCGGGGGAGCTTCGGGGGGGCGTCCCTGGGGCTCCGGAGCTTCGGGTGTCTGGTCGGTCATCGGTGTGAGGTCCCGGTAGAACTGGCGTATTGCTGGAACTCGATAATAAAGCATACTAACCATTTCCGTACAGAAAATCAACGAACCGGTTCGTTGACATTCGGCCCACCGTTCTCTATATTTTTCAGTTTATACGAGACGGCTGAGATTGATATGCAAGTTGCGGTCCATTCCCACCCATGTGTCGCATGAGGGGGGCGCCGGAACACGTTCCCCAGGAGGAGGACTTCCCGCATCGGCCGGGTCCGGGATGCCCCGACGCGTGAGGACAGTCCCCCCTGTTCGTCTGGGTCCGCGAAAGTCCCTTGGACAGAACTTCCTGCGCGATGACAATATCGCGAGGAAGATTGTGGCGGCGATCGACCCGCGGGAGGAGGATTGTGTGCTGGAAATCGGTCCCGGCGAGGGAGCACTGACGCGTCACCTCGCCGGACGGTGCCGCACCCTGACGGTGGTGGATGTGGACGAGCGGGTGGTCTCGGCGATGAGAACCCTGTTCTCCGACGGGAGCGTCGAGGTCATTTTCGGAGATTTTCTCGCGACCGACTTTCAGGCGTTTGCCCTCACCCATCCCGGTCGTTTCCGGGTCGTGGGAAACATCCCGTATAACATCACCACCCCGATACTCTTTCATGTTCTCGACAACCGGCGACCGGTGTATGATCTGACGATCATGGTGCAGAAAGAGGTCGGGCGAAGGATGCTGGCGGGACCCGGGGGCGGCGAGTACGGCATCCTCTCGGTCTTCTGCGGTTATTATGCCGAGGTCCGGGCTCTTTTCGAAGTCTCGCCAAACGCGTTCTTCCCGAAACCGGGTGTGATATCGCTCCTCGTGCAGCTGAAGATGCGCGCGCGGCCGGTCCACCCTGCACGCGACGAAGAGTTTTTCCGCGGGATGGTCCGCGCGGTATTCGGCAAGCGCCGGAAGACCCTTCGTAACTCCCTCCGGTACTTCACGGACCCCCGGGGAATCACGCTTCCGGATCTTCCGTTGCTCACGCGGCGTCCCGAGGAGCTCTCTCTCCCTGAACTGGTAGAGCTGAGCAACACGCTCCTGCAGTTCGCGCCGGAGCCCGGCCGCGTATGAACCTCCGCAGGGTCACCGCTCACCTCAACGCTGCCGATGTGCTCGTCATCGGCTTTTTTGCCTTCCTCTCCGCGGTCAATATCGTCTTCGCCTTCCGGATCCCGCACTGGTGGCTGATGATTCTCATCAACGCGGCGGTCGTGGCTGCGATCTGCATCCTCGGATGGGCGCGGCACACCACCGGATGGAAGGTGCTCGCACTCATTCAGGACTGGCATGTTGCGCCGACGGTGTTCTTCTCGTTCAAGGAGCTGTACTTCATGATCAAGCCGATCCACCTCGGACGGGACTATGACGACGTGCTGATCGCGGCGGACCGGTGGCTGTTCGGTGTTGATCCGACGCACTGGCTCATGCAGATCAGCACCCCCTGGCTCACCGAAATTCTGCAGATTGCGTACACGCTTTTCTACGCCCTGTTCCTTCTCATCGGGATCGAATTGTACCGCCGGAACGACAAAGGCGCGTTTCACTTCTTCATGTTCACCTGCGTGTACGGTTTCTACCTTTCGTACATC
The DNA here is from genome assembly GCA_003154425.1 of Ignavibacteriota bacterium. Taxonomy (GTDB): domain Bacteria; phylum Bacteroidota; class Ignavibacteria; order UBA10030; family UBA6906; genus Fen-1273. The sequence goes on along the minus strand of PMDK01000189.1, from coordinate 5,947 downwards.
GGATACTTCTTCCTTCCGGCGGTCGGCCCGCGATTCACGCTTCACGATTTCTCCGCGCTTGACAGGGACCTTCCGGGGGTCTTCCTGACGCCGTACCTGCGCGAGTTTGTCAACTTCGGCGGTTCGGTTCCCGTGGGAGTGCCCAACGAAGTCGCGATTGCCGGGACGCAGCGGGATGTGTTTCCGAGCGGTCACACGATGATGACGCTAGTTCTGATGTATCTGGGTCTTCGTCTGCGGATCGGCCTCCGGTACTTCGTCATTGTCACGGGCAGCCTGCTCATCGTGGCGACGGTCTATGAGCGGTACCACTATGTGGTGGACCTCCTTGGCGGTGCCGCGTTCATGGTGGTGTGCGTTTGCACCTCCCCGCTGCTGTACCGCTCCAGCAAAAACAGCCTCTCGACGCTGGAATCCCGTCTTCCCGGAGCGTAGCCCGCTTGACAATGCCCGGCGGTCTCCGTATACTTAAACGCGTGAACAATTGTTCAAATGATAAATGGTGGGACCATGAGAGAGCACGCTGGTTCCGGGCCCGTATTCCTCCACCGGCGCGCTGCGGAGGATGCCCGGAAAGGGATCCATGACAGGGAGACACTTCAGGGACTGAGCCAGATATTCAAGATGCTGGGGGATGAAACTCGCCTGAAGATCTGCCTGGTCCTTGCCCGCCAGGAATTGTGTGTCGGTGACGTTGCCGGACTCGTCGGATTGTCGGAGTCCGCCGTGTCGCATCAGCTGCGGATCATGAAGGCCCTGCGTCTGGTGACGTACCGGAGAGAGGGGAAGATGACGTATTACATGCTCGACGATGAACACATCGAGGAGCTGATCCGGCTGGGTGTTCGCCATGTCTGCGAATAGCCGCCCGGCGTATCTCGTCTCGGGTGTGTGCTGCTCGACCGAGGAGGCTGTGCTGCGCAAATCGCTCGACCGTTCTCTGGGCACCGGTCGCTATGCCTACAACCCGGTCAGCTGTGAGCTGCGCGTGGAGACGGGGATTTCGCCGGACAGGGTCATGGAGAGCCTGCACGCGGCCGGGTTCAGCGGGAAGCCGAAAGGAAGAGCCGAAAAGGCGGATCCGTTTCTGCAGCGTCACGCGCAGGGGGTCGCCGCGGGGGCCGCGGGTCTGCTGGGCCTGGCGGGTCTGGCCGTCGTCGGCGGTGCCTCCCGCGTTCTCCTAGGCGCGGCCATTCTCGTCGGCGGCTGGAGGATACTGCGGCGGGCACTTGGATCAATCCGCATGCGCACGCTCGACATGAATGTCCTTATTTGTCTCGCGGTGGCCGGGGCCCTCGCCATCGGCAGGTGGGAAGAGGGGGCGGCGGTGATCGTCCTGTTCGCGGTCTCCCTCATGCTCGAGTCGTACAGCGGCACACGGACCCGCAGGGCCCTCCGCTCGTTGATGTCCCTCTCTCCGGACACCGCGGCGGTGATGTCCGACGGAGGGGAAACGGTCATGCCCGCGGCAAACGTCCGTCCCGGTGCGCTGATCATCGTGCGGCCGGGTGAACGCGTCCCGCTTGACGGGATCGTTGCCGGGGGGCACTCGACAGTTGACGAAGCCCCGGTCACGGGGGAATCAGCGCGCGTATCGAAGGGAGCCGGCGACACCGTGTACGCCGGCTCACTGAACGGGACAGGTTCACTCCGTCTCCGCACGACGTGTGAAGCGGGAGAGTCGACGATCGCGCGCATCCTGCTCCTTGTCGAAGAAGCGCAGGAGCGGCGCGCGCCGGTTCAGAAGTCGGTCGACCGCTTCGCGAGGGCGTACACTCCTGCGGTTCTCATTCTCGCGGTCCTTGTTGCCCTGCTGCCGCCGGCGCTCCTGGGCGCATCATCGGAGACGTGGCTCTACCGGTCGCTCGTGCTGCTCGTGATCGCATGTCCCTGTGCTCTGGTTATTGCCACCCCGGTTGCGTTTGTCAGCGCGCTGACAAACGCGGCCCGCTCCGGCGTGCTGATCAAGGGAGGAACACACATAGAGGCGCTGGCACGTGTCTCGACCCTGGCGCTCGATAAGACGGGAACGCTCACGACAGGAACCCCGTCGGTGACGGACGTCCTGCCGCTGGATTCGCACACCCGCGGCCAGGTGCTTGCGATTGTGGCGGCCCTGGAGAGAGACTCGGAGCACCACCTTGCGGGGGCCGCCCTGCGCGCCTCCGAAAGCGCCCCCTCGAGTGATGTCGTCCCCGCCGTCGAAGGATTTGAGGCGTTGCCGGGTCGGGGCGTCCGGGGGACGATCGGTGGCAGCACGTACTACCTCGGGAACCGTGCGCTGAGCCGGGAAGCGGGATTTCTCACGACGGATGTCGAAGCTGCTCTGAACAGGTTCGAAAGCGAAGGCAAGACAACTGTCCTCCTCGGCACCGAAGGCATCCCGCTGGGCGTGGTGGCGTTCCGCGACGGCCTTCGGCACGGGGGACGTGAAACCATCGACGCTCTTCGTGCCGAAGGGATCCGGCGCGTGGTGATGCTTTCGGGTGACCACGAATCTGCCGCACGGGCCGTGGGGGCGGAGTTCGGCATCGATGAGGTGCGGGCCGGACTCCTCCCGGCGGACAAAGTAGAAGAGATCGGGCGTCTCAAGCGCGACGGCGGGATCGTCGGAATGGTCGGCGACGGGATCAATGATGCCCCCGCGCTCGCAGCGGCCTCCGTGGGCATCGCCATGGGGATCGCCGGTTCGGATGCGGCGCTGGATACGGCGGACGTTGTCCTTATGTCGGACAACCTGGGGCACCTTCCGTACCTGTTCGGCCTCAGCAAATCGACTCTCCGGATCGTCTGGCAGAACATCACCCTGGCCCTCGCGGTGAAACTTGCGGTGGTCATTCTTGCGCTGACGGGCTCGGCGACTCTCTGGACGGCGATCCTCTCGGACGACGGAGCCGCCCTTGCGGTGATACTCAACGCCCTCAGGGTGCTGGCCTACAGCAGGCCCGCCGTTGACATTCTTCGGGAAAATCGCTACATTTAAAACCCTTGAAGTTTCGACCAGGTTCAGCCCCTTCTAGAGAGGACCACGCAGATGTATGCAGTCGTTCAGATCGCCGGGAGGCAGTACAAAGTGAAGCAGAATGACACGATCCAGGTTCCCACGCTGGACGAGAAGGCAGGCACGAACGTCAAGTTTGACCGGGTGTTGCTCGTCGGCAGCGAGAAACAGGTCACGGTTGGTCATCCCCTCGTGAGCGGCGCGAACGTTGAAGCAACGGTCCTCGGAGGCGGGAAATCCGACACCGTCATCATCTTCAAGAAAAAGAAACGAAAAGGCTATCGCCTGAGACGCGGGCACCGCCAGGCGTACACAGAAGTGAAGATAACGAACATCGCGATATAAGGGGATCCCCCATGGCGCATAAAAAAGGTGTTGGGAGTTCCAGGAACGGACGCGACAGCAACGCGCAGCGTCTGGGTGTGAAACGGTTTGGAGGCGAAGCCGTACCTGCAGGCAGCATCCTGGTCCGCCAGCGGGGTACCCGCTTCACGCCGGGAGCAAACGTCGGTATCGGCGGCGACGATACCCTCTTCGCCAAAATCGACGGCATCGTGCAATTCAAGAAATACAGCAAGGCAAAGAAGGTCGTCAGCGTTCACCCGAGGCCGTAGCCGCGCATCTCCCCCGCTCTCTTCCATTGATTCAATTGATCGATCGCGCGGCTTCCCGGCAGAGGGCCGCGCTGAACTCCCGGCCGGATCCGTCATGGTTCAGGCCTGAGCCACCACTCGTACGATAAATCCGGAGGAACCCGCATGAAGATCACCGTCATCGGCGCAGGAAACGTCGGAGCGACAACGGCCCAGCGGCTTGTCGACAAACAGCTGGCCAACGAGGTTGTTCTGGTGGATGTCATTGAAGGCATACCCCAGGGGAAAGCGCTGGACATCGGGGAGGCCACGCCGGTCGAGAAAACCGACGTCAGGGTGGTGGGCTCAAACACTTACAATGAGAGTGCGAACTCCGACATCGTCGTCATCACCGCGGGCATCGCGCGGAAGCCGGGGATGAGCCGCGACGACCTGATGAACACCAACAGCGGCATCGTCAGGAGTTGCACCGAGGCGGCCGTCGCAAAATCGCCCGGCGCCATCATCATCGTTGTGTCCAATCCGCTCGACGTGATGACGTACGTGGCGATGAAGGTGAGCGGATTCGAGAGGCACCGGGTGATCGGCATGGCGGGGGTTCTCGACGCGGCCCGTTTCCGTTCTTTCATCGCGGCGGAGCTCAATGTTTCGGTCGAGGATGTGAATGCTTTTGTGCTCGGGGGCCACGGCGACTCGATGGTGCCGCTCCCGCGGTACTCGACGGTGGCGGGCATCCCGATCACGGAGCTTCTGAGCCAGGCGACCGTCGACCGTCTGGTGAAACGCACGAGGGATGGCGGAATCGAAATCGTCAACCATCTGAAAACAGGGAGCGCGTACTATGCTCCCTCGTCGTCGGCCGTCGCCATGGTCGAGTCGATCGTCAGGGACAAGAAGAGGATCCTCCCCTGCGCGACATGGCTGCAGGGCGAATATGGCCTCAGGGACACAGTTGTGGGGGTGCCGGTCAAGCTCGGGAAGAAGGGGATGGAGGAGATCATCCAGATCAAGCTGAATGCGGATGAGCAGGCGGCGCTGGCAAAATCGGCCGAGGACGTCAGGAGCTCGATAGCGAAACTGAAAATCTGAACAATGTCGTCCGGTCCCCGGAGAGTCCCGCGTTCGCTCCCTCAGGCGGGAGCGTTTGCCGGTGCTCTCCTTGTTGTTTTTCTCTGGCAGGTGGAAGGGTGCCGCGACAGCGGAACCGGACCATCCTCCGGATCTCCGCAGACGGTCTCGGAACTCGTCTTCGCGGCGGGGGACTCGCTCATCTTCGATGCATGGGGTCTTGATTCGTACGGCTACATCATCACCACGTCGCACACCTCTCCGCTCTGGAAGGTCAATGCCCTGAGCGACACATTTGCGGGGGCGGGGGGCGTAACATCGATCGTAGAATATCCGGACCCGGGAACATCTCCCGCGAGATCAGACACGCTCCACTTTCAATTCCTCCCTTCCGGCGACATCTACCAGTACGGGTTCATCGCGGGGGTCGTCGCTCGCAGAGAAGGGATCCGTCTTGCCCCGGCCTGGGACCGGATAGCCGCGTTATCGCTCCCCACGAACGGATCGTGGGCCGTCGGAACGGTCGATTGGGGGGGGACTGATGTGCTCCGGGGTACGGTGCTGGGAGACCAGGGGTACTTTGTCGCGGTGCTGAACGGCGTGCGGACGGCCTTTCACGGTTACGGAGTTTCGCTCTCCTCGCTCGATATCGAATGTTCGATCATCGTCTCCGATGTTCCTCCTGCTGTTCTCCTCGTCCGCGAAGAATCAACCCCGGTTGCGAACGGTTCCCTCAGGTATCTCAGCTCTCTGACAAAGCACTGAAAGCGCAGCCGGGTCACTTATTCGTGTCCAGCCAGAGACGGACAAGCGTGCCCGATTTTCCCACCTCGAACTCCACCTTGTCCATCAGCGTACGCATAAGAAATATGCCCCGGCCGCTTTCGCGGAGGAGGTTTTCCTTCGCAAGCGGGTTTCCCACCTTTTCGGGCTTGAACCCCTTCCCCTCGTCGTGGATCATGATCAGTATCCAGCCGGGAAGAAGTTCGCACGTCACCTGGACTTTCTTGCCGGGGAGCGACCGGTTCCCGTGCACTATGGCGTTGTTGACGGCTTCCGTCAGCGACACCATCAGCTTGTGAAACTGGATTTCATCGAGGTGAACGGTTTTCCCGATGGTCGTGAGGAATCCCTCGATCTTCCCGATGTTCTTCGGGTTGCTGGAAAGCGTCAACCGGAATTCTATTTGCTTTGATACCACCGGCCCCCCCTCAAAGATTGACGTAGATGTTCATCGTCATGCTGGCAAGCGACAGGGAAACTCCGTCGGGTTGCCGCTGTCGCT
>PMDK01000241.1:1810-2546 GCA_003154425.1 Ignavibacteriota bacterium | reverse complement strand
GCTATGGCCGTCGCCGTGAGCTGGTTATCCCCGGTAATCATGATGGTCCGTATCCCCATCGACCGAAGGTGGGCGAACCGCTCCTTGATTCCCCCCTTGACGATATCCTTCAGGTGGATGACGCCGAGGACTTCCGCGTTCTCAGCAACCACAAGAGGAGTCCCCCCGCTCCGGCTGATGTCCTGGACGATCTGCTGGACCGCCGGGGGGAATGTCCCCCCCTCCCCTTCGACGAAACCCCGGATTGCCTCGGACGCTCCCTTGCGGATGATCCTCCTGAACGCTGCATTGTCCGCCTGAATGTCGGCCCCGCTCATACGCGTCTGCGCGCTGAACGGGACAAAGTGCGCCGCGATCTCACGGACCTCCCTCCCCCGGAGACCGTATTGCTCCTTGGCAAGGACGGCGATGGATCTCCCTTCGGGTGTCTCGTCCGCCAGGGAAGCGAGCTGTGCGGCATCCGCAAGGCGTTCCTTCGCCACCCCGGGAGCGGGGACGAATGCCGTTGCCATGCGGTTGCCGAGCGTCACGGTCCCTGTCTTGTCAAGAAGGAGCACGTCGACGTCTCCCGCCGCCTCGACGGCGCGTCCTGACGTGGCGATGACGTTATGCCGGATCATCCTGTCCATCCCGGCGATCCCGATGGCCGCCAGGAGCCCCCCGATCGTCGTGGGAATCAGGCAGACAAGGAGTGCCACGAGCACGGTCACTGTGACGGGCGCCCCGTGCCCCGCCA
>PMDK01000241.1:0-1755 GCA_003154425.1 Ignavibacteriota bacterium | reverse complement strand
GCGCTTTCACCCGTGATGGCGCTCTCATCCACGGAAGCGATCCCCTCGATCACCTCGCCGTCTGCCGCGATAGCATCGCCGGCCTCGACAAGGAAGGCATCTCCCTTCCTCAGCGCAGTCGAGGGGACGGATTCGAAGGCGGCCCCGTGACGCGGCTCCTTCAGTCGCTTTGCCGGCGTCTCACGCCGGGCCCTGCGGAGCCCCTCGGCCTGCGCCTTCCCCCTCCCTTCAGCCAGCGCCTCGGAGAAATTGGCAAAAAGCACGGTGAACCAGAGCCAGAGGGACACGAACCCTATATACCAGGCCGGGGCTTCCCCCTGGCCGGTGAGGGCCTGGATCCAGAGGGCCGTCGTCAGCACACTCCCGACCTCAACGACGAACATGACCGGGTTGCGCATCATCGAGCGTGGGCTCAGCTTCACGAGTGCGTCAAGAAGCGCCCGGCGGTACATCCCCCCCGTCAGCCCCAGAGGTTTCCTCAGTGCAGAGGTTTCAGCAGTCATTCGTCACTCCTTAGTGGATCATCATGAAATATTCGACGACAGGCCCGAGCGCAAGCGCGGGGAGGAAGTTAAGAGCTCCCACGATCAACACCACGGCGATGAGCCAGAAGACAAACAGCGGCGTGTGCGTGGGGAGCGTTCCATCACCCGCGGGAACAAGCTTCTTACGCGCCAGTGAGCCGGCCAGAGCGAGCGTGGGGACGGCCAGCCAGTACCGTCCGATCAGCATGGCCAGAGCGCCCGTGATATTGTAGAAGGGGGTGTTGGCGGAGACCCCGGCAAACGCACTTCCGTTGTTGTTCCCCTGCGATGTGAATACGTACAGTATCTCGCTGAACCCGTGTGCCCCGGGGTTGGCAATCCCGGCCCTCCCGTCGGACGTGACGACCGCCAGCGCGGTAAAAGCAAGAACGGTTATCGGCATGATGAGTATCAGGAGCGAGGCCATCTTCATTTCGAACGATTCCACTTTGTGGCCCAGGTACTCGGGCGTCCGGCCGACGAGCAGCCCTGCGACGAAGACAGCCACAATGACGAACACGAGCATCCCGTACAGGCCCGAGCCGACCCCGCCGAAAACAACCTCGCCCAGGTGCATCGCGATCAGAGGGATCATCCCCCCGAGAGGCGTGAACGAGTCGTGCATCGCATTCACCGAGCCGTTGGAAGCGGAGGTTGTGACCGTGGCCCACAAAGCGGAATTTGCGATGCCGAACCGTACCTCTTTCCCTTCCATGTTCCCGCCCGCCTGCCCGGATCCGGCCAGCTGGTCTATGCCGTGTCCGTTCAGCAGCGGATTGGGCACGCTCTCCGCCCAGTAGCACACAACAAGCATTCCCACCAGGATCAACGTCATCGCCGTCAGGAGGGCCCAACCCTGCCGGGTGTCTCCCACCATTTTTCCATACGTGTAACAGAGCGCCGCGGCGATCAGCAGAATTGCCAGCTCCTCGAGGAAATTCGAGAAAGGCGTAGGATTCTCAAACGGGTGGGCGGAGTTCACATTGAAGAACCCGCCTCCGTTGGTCCCGAGCTGTTTGATCGCGATCTGAGACGCCACGGGCCCCATGGCGATGACCTGCTCCTTCACCTGTGCGCCGCTCGTGTCGCGTGGGGACTGGAGGAATTGTGCCTTCTCATACGGCGACACGTTCTGCGGCACACCCTGAGAGACAAGCACCAGGGCGAAAACGACTGAAAGCGGGAGGAGCACATAGAGCGTACTGCGCGTCATGTCGACCCAGAAATTCCC
>PMDK01000136.1 GCA_003154425.1 Ignavibacteriota bacterium | reverse complement strand
GTATGAGCGACGCGTTCTCGAGTTTCACAATCGACGGAGTCCGGATCCCTGCCACAGATGCCGACTCACGCGGAGTGGACCTGAGCATGTTCTCGCAGGGGACGCTTGCCGGCGTCGAAGTCTTCAAGGCGCTCACGCCCGACATGGACGCCGATGCCATTGCGGGGAGCATCAACATGGTCACGCGCAAGGCGCCGTCGGAACGGACCGTTCGAGTAGATGCGAAGGGGGCGTACAATCAACTGGACAAGTATTACGGGCAGTATGACTTTAACGGGAAATACGGCGAGCGTTTCTTCAACGACGTCCTGGGCGTCCAGGTGACGGGAAACCTGGAACGCCGGGACCGGAGCAACGAGCAATACAGTCTGAGCTTTGATGATCTTGCGACGCAGCTTAATGGCACGGGATGGGATTACAAAGACTTTGAGCTCAATTACACAAACGAAATCAGGAAACGCGGGGGCGCGGGGCTCCTGCTGGATGTCAACACGCCGGACGGCGGCACGATACGTCTCAACAACATTTTCGACCGGACTGACCGGAGTTACATACTGTACTCGCGCAACTACCCCGTCCACGATGACGTGTACTATTCGGCCCGGGACAGGGAGCAGCAAATCAACACGTTCAACAGCTCTCTGCGCGGGGACAACACGCTGTTCGATCTCAACGTTTTGTGGGGGGTGTCGTTTGCAGAATCGAAGACCGACAACCCGTATGACTACCGGATGTATTTCCGGGAGCCTTCCAGTGCGGATCCAAGCAACCCGTCCGGAATGCGGTCCCCCCCGGCATCGACGTACCACGGTCCCCCCGAGCTGTTCATCCCTTACGCATACAATAATTTTGCGGCGACCTCCCTGGACACAGCATTCTTTGACACCGAGAAGAACTCTCAAAAGGAGAAGACCGCATACCTGAACGTCGCGAAGCGCTACGCGCTGGGAGACATGCTCACCGGCGAGCTCAAAGGCGGGGGGAAATACCTTTACCGGAACCGGTCCAAGGTTTCAAGTGAAATGATGGCCCCGTACAACCTCAACGGATATCAGGACTACGTCAGGAATCCAGACGGCACGATAACAAAAAAGAACTTCGCCGGTACCCGTTTTGCCAATCTCCAGACTGTGGGAAAAATCATTCTCTTTACGAATTTTCTGGACCCGGATCCCGCCACCCGCGACCTGTACAACAAATACAGCCTGAATCCCCTGATAAACAGGGACGCACTGCGCGATTGGTACACTCTCAACAAGAATGGCGTCAGCATTTCGGGGACTCCCGAGTATTACAACAACCCGGAAGTGAGTGCTGACTACTACGACATCGTTGAACGGGTGCGCGCGGCGTATATCATGAACACGCTGAATTACGGATCAGCCGTCACGTTGGTCGCCGGGGCGCGTGTTGAAGCCGAATCGAATGATTATACGGCGAAATATCTCAACACTCCGCTCGGGGGGTTTCCCGTGACGGGAAGCGTTCTGGATACAACATCACATCATACTGAGTCATTGATACTCCCGAACGCGCAGCTCGTTGTGCGGCCGACCGACTTTATGTCCGTGCGCCTCGCAGCATACCGTGCCATAGCCCGTCCCGATTTCGGCGCCCGGCTCGACAAACTTGTGGCAAGAGTGACGAACCCCCGCGATCCGCTCGTAATCGGCAATATCCATCTGAAGAATGCAAAAGCCTGGAATTTCGAGCTGAACACATCGCTGTACGGGAACAACATCGGTCTCTTCTCGGTGTCGGCGTTCTACCGGAGGATCGATGACATGTTCCACACCGTTTCGGGGATACCCGGTGTCTACCAGCCGGGGAATCCGGGCTCGGTGCTCGACACGCTCGGAATCACCTGGCATCCAAGCATACCCTCCGGAACGCCGATCACGCTGACGTACTCGGTCAACAGCGGATACCCGACAAAAGTCTGGGGATTCGAGTTCGAGCACCAGGCTGACCTTAGATTCCTTCCGGGTCTCCTGTCGAACATCGTGTTGAGCTATAACTTCTCGTTCGTGCGGTCGGAGACGTTCGTCCTGGGATACGTGATCGACACCCGCTACATCATTATCCCCGGATTCCCCCCCCTGCCGCAGTACTCCACGCGGCTGGTGGAGACGAAGCAGAAGCTCGAGGGACAGCCGGACTTCTTCGGCAACGCCGCGCTCGGATACGATCTGGGCGGGTTCTCGGGGCGTGTGTCCGTCTTTTTTCAGGGGGAGTACAACCGTTCGTATTCAGCGGGGAGACGGAGTGACCCCGTGGTCCAGAAATTCTCCCGATGGGATCTCTCGCTCCGCCAGCGATTGAACGATAATTTCTCCGTGTTCCTCAATCTCAATAATCTCACAGCCGTTGCAGAGGAGGTTTATACCGCCGACCGGGACCCGAGGAATATCTGGGAGGCCCTTGCCTCAAGCCAGCAATATGGAATGTCCGGGGACCTCGGAGTTCGTTTTGAGTTTTAGGGCATTACAGTTGCATGTTCATCAGGTATCCACACTCTCGTACAACCATGCTGTCTGGGGCAGCGTCATCACAAAACACCACATATCCGAGGAGGTTGCCATGCGCACGATGCACCTTGCTACCGCAGTTGTTCTTGCTCTGCTGGTACTCGTCCCACTCGGGGCGAACGGACAACACAATGTCCGCGTCCCCCCGTTCGGCGGGACGAACTATCTGAATGATTTCATAAACGGGGATTCTCTTGCAAACGGCGCGCGCAGGGATTCCAATGCCGTCTACGTGCTGACGCGGGGGGGGTCCTATCTGAGCAACGCAGTTATCCAGAACAGGGGTTACACGCTCCGTATCATTGCGAACGATACGACAGGGAACGTGCCGAAGCCCGCCGTCTATCTGTATCCCAACCCGCAAACGCAGCTCCCCCCGGGCCAGCTGGTGGATATGCGCGGGAATTGCTTTATTAAGAACATCATCATCTCCGGCTATTTCGAACCGCTCCCCGGGAATCTGAACGCTCTGCAGGGTGCTCTGTTCAATACGACGGCAGTCGGGCTTAATCTGACGCTTGACAGCTGCATGCTGACGAACACAAACGGAAATCACGTCCGCACCGACCAGGCTCCCAAGACAATCCGGATCACCAATTGCATATTTGCGAACATGGGGTACCTGGGAAGGTCAAACCTCGGCGCCGGAAAAGGGATCGATGTCCGGGGCGGGTCGGTTGACTCGCTCATCATGGTCAACAACACGTTTGTGAACTGGCAGGACAGGATCATCCGGCACTTCTCCAGCACTGCGAATATAAAGTTCCTGAGATTCGAGCATAACACCTGTGTCGACGGGATGTCCTACCACGGGTTCCTCTCACTGGGCAGGATGGGTCGCCGGGCGATTATACGTGACAACCTCCTCATCGATGCATTCGCGGCTGGGCAGGACACCGACGGAACCCGGCAGGCGGAGTTCACCGACAGCGGGGAAAAAGACGCATTCGGTCTTCCCCGCATGACATGGGTCTTTTCCGTGCCGAACGATACGACCGTGTGGACCATCGCCCACAACTACTACCGGATCACCCCTGCGGGACAATCGTTCTTCGATTCTGCGTCCATACTCCCGATAGTCGCGAATCCGGCGCTGGTCAAGGGGCAGCCCCTGACGTATCACCTCAACAGCAGGCTGGGCGCGGATTCAGCGATTGCTTTCCAGCCGCACACCGCCGATCTCGTGAACGTTCCCAAGGTGATGAAGGAGATGATGAAGTGGTACCGGCGTCCGTTTGCCCTGCCTGACTCGGGGGCCGCAAAAACGAAAGGAACCGGGACCTGGAATTCGAAGTTCGATTTTGACCGGAGATACATTACCTACTACAGGGACACGATGGACTGCTCGTATTCGACTTCAAACTCGATCTACACGGCAGCCACGGGCGGCTATCCTGTCGGTGATCTGAACTGGTTCCCCACGCGTCTCAGCACCTGGCTCGCCGATCCCGTTAACGGCGTCAGTCAGCCGGTGGACGGGGTTCCCGCATTGTTCGAGCTTCATCAGAATTACCCCAATCCCTTCAACCCTGCCACGACGATCTCGTTCACGCTGGGGAAGGCGGGGATCACGACACTCGTTGTCTATAACGTGCTCGGCCAGAAAGTGGCCACGCTGGTTTCCGGCAATCTCTCCGCAGGGCGGCATGATGTGAAGTTTGACGCGTCCGCCGTCTCTTCGGGGATGTATTTCTACCGCCTGGAGTCCGGAAATCTTTCATCAGTGAAAAAAATGATGCTGCTGAAGTGAGCATGGAAACGGCGGGAGTTTCCGCCCGGTGACGGCCTGAAGCGCCCCGCCTCTGGCGGGGCGCTTCACCGGCGCCGCCTGTGTTCAAACAAGAGCGTGTGGTTATTCCGGGGTCGATCGTGTTTCGTTTCGGGAGTTTCATTGTGGGAGGTTATCTTTTCTGTGCCGGTGCTCTCCTCGCTGCCGCGGCCTCCGGGGCGCCCGGACAGGAGCCCGGGCATGGCGGGATCGCGCCTGTGAACGCCCCGTTCGCGATGCCTCAGCCGGTCCCCCCTGACATCCCGGCCAGGGAATTCGACATCCGGAAGTACGGTGCGCGCGAGGGGGGAGAATTCAAGAACACCGGCGCGATCCGCGCTGCGATCAGCGAGGCTGCGGGCGCCGGAGGGGGGGTCGTGGTCATCCCCCGCGGGAAATGGCTTACAGGAGCCATTCATCTCGAGAACAATGTCGCTCTTCACATCGTGCGGGGGGCGGAGCTCCTCTTCAGCAGGGATCCTGCAGACTATCTCCCTGTGGTGTTCGCGCGGCACGAAGAGATCGAATGTTACAAGTACTCCTCGTTCATCTACGCCGAGGGGAAGAAGAACATCGCGATCACCGGGGAGGGGGTCCTGAACGGCCAGGGGGAGCCCTGGTGGAGGCTCAAAGAGGAAGGGAAAGAATCAGAGCGGCTCCTGTACGAGATGGGAAGAACCGACGTCCCGTTGGCGGGCCGGGTATTCGACGGGACGGGCGGCCGCGCACTCCGTCCTGCGTTCTTCCAGCCAGTGCGGTGCGCCAACGTCCTCGTCGCGGGGGTGACGTTCCTCTACGGAGCGATGTGGACGATTGTTCCGACCTACTGCGAATCCGTCATCATACGGGACGTCACGGTGATCACCGCGGGGGAACACGCTCGTACGCCAAACGGCGACGGCGTCGATGTCTCCTCCTGCAGAAACGTCCTCATCGAGAATTGCACGTTTGATACCGGCGATGACTGCATCGCGGTCAAGGCGGGGCGCGATCGGGACGGACTGAGGGTGGCGCTTCCTTCCGAAAACGTCGTCATAAGAAACTGCACGATCCTCCACGGACACGGGGGGATCGTCATCGGCAGCGAGACAGCCGGGGGAGTGAGAAACGTCTTTGCGTACGGCTGTTCGTTCAAAGGGACGGACCGCATGGTGCGAATCAAGACTGCACGCGGACGAGGGGGAGCCATCGAGAACCTCTGGTTCAGGGATCTCCGCGGCGGGGAGATCGGGGAGGAAGCGATTCATATCAACGCGCTGTACTCGGGGACGCGTCTCCCGGCGGGCATCGTGAGCGCATCGACGCCACGGGTGCGCAATGTCAGCTTCGAGCGGATCTTCTGCACTTCCGGAAAAGGGTATGCGGTCGATCTCCTCGGCCTGCCGGAAATGCCGGTCGAAAATGTCTCGTTCGACAGCCTTGCCATGAGCACAGCCAGGGGAATCCGCTGCGCCGACGTGAGAGGCGTGCGGTTTTCCGGCTCGCATGTGACCCCGCAGGTTCCGCCGGTCATCACCGTCACGGAGGGGGAGGGGGTCACGATGGACGGACTCACCGTCGCGGGGTCTCTGATCTCCGGCGGGCCCGCCACGAGGATCGACACGTTGCTCCCCTGGTCCGCGCGGATTGCGGAATCGTTCATCCGGAGGCATCCGGGTGCGGTCACATACGATTCTCTCTTTCCGGCGACCAAATGGATATACGAGCAGGGGGTCATGCTTGCCGCTCTCCGGCAGATGTCCATGTCCGCGGAAGGGGAGCGTTATTCGGGTTTTGTGAAAGACAACCTGGACCGGTATGTCGCGGAGGACGGGAACATCACGACCTACCGGTTCGATGAATTCCAGCTCGACAACATCGCTCCGGGGACATCCCTCCTCGCGCTGTACGAGCGGACACACGACGAACGGTACAGGAAGGCTGCGGCAATACTCAGGCGCCAGCTCCACGATCAGCCCCGTACCTCCGAAGGAGGGTTCTGGCACAAACAGATATACCCGGGTCAGATGTGGCTCGACGGTTTGTATATGGCGGCCCCTTTCTACGCGCAGTACGGCGTAATGTTCGGTGAAACCGGAGACCTCGACGACGTGTTACAGCAGTTCAGGCTGATCACCGCGCACTGCCGCGACCCGAAAACCGGCCTGTTCTACCACGGATGGGATGAACGGAAGGTCGAGCGCTGGGCGGACAGCCTCACGGGTTGTTCCCCGGTGTTCTGGGGGAGGAGCATCGGATGGCTCATGATGGCCCTTGTTGACGTTCTGGAGTATTTTCCTCCCGGCCATCAGGGAAGGGAGGAGCTCGCAGGGATCCTGCGCGCACTCGCCGGAAATTTACTCAAGGTCAGGGACCCGGAGACGGCACTCTGGTACCAGGTGCCTGACCAGCCCCGCCGCGCGGGGAACTACCTGGAAGCATCCTCGTCGGCGATGTTTGCGTATGCCTATGCCAGGGGGGCGAACATGCACTACCTGGGACCGGAGTATTTCGCGGCGGCGCGGCAGACATTTAAGGGGATCACGAGTCATCTGGTGACTGTTGACAGCGGGGGTTTCGTCGACCTCCATCATACGTGTGCCGGCGCCGGTCTCGGGGGGAAGCCGTACAGGGACGGGAGCTATGACTACTATATCGGCGTGCCGCAACGGACGAACGACATGAAAGGCTACGGCCCGTTCCTTCTTGCCGCGATCGAGCTGGAACGGGGCCTCGCGGCGGCCGGAGGAAAGGAGCACGGGGAGGAAAAGCGCCGATGAAGAGGGTCCCCCATATCACGCTCGAGGATATTGCCAGGCAGCTGGACGTCAGCAGGGTCACGGTGTCCAAGGCTCTCCGCGGACATCCGGATATCTCCCAGGAGATGACGAAACGGGTCCGGAAGGTTGCGGACGATCTCGGCTACAGCCCGAACATCATCGCGCGGAGCCTCTCGGCGCGCCGTTCAAACATGATCGGGCTGGTGGTGCCGAAGATCGCGCATTTCTTTTTCGGCGCGGTGATCGAGTCCGTGTACAATACCGCCTTCGAGCACAACGTCGAGACCATACTGACTGTTTCGCAGGAGAACGCAGAGCGGGAGAAGAAACATCTCCAGACGCTCGTCTCCATGCGCGTCGACGGGATCATCATTTCCATCTCCCAGGAAACGCACGACCTCGACATATTCCGGTGGATCAGGCAGATGGGGATCCCCCTGCTGTTTCTTGACCGCCGCCCGGACCCCCCGCTCCCCGGGTTCAGCAGCGTGCTCGTCGATGACAGGGGAGGGACGCTTCGTGCCATAGACCACGCCGTCGCCGTGGGGTACCGGAAGCTCGCCTACATCGGGGGAGGCCCGCATATCAATATCGGTAAGGAGCGCTTCGCGGGATTCGAACAGGCGCTCGAGAAGCACGGTATCCCCCTCCGGAAGAACTGGGTCATCAGGGGTGGATTCGGACGTGACGACGGTTATAACGGGTTCATGCAGCTCCACAGGTCGGGGGACCTCCCCGAGTTTATTTTTGCCGTCACATACCCGGTTGCGCTCGGCGTGTACGAGGCGGCGAAGGTCCTCGGGGTGAGGATCCCGGAGGACGTCGACATCATGAGCTTCGGCGACAGCGACGTGACCCGGTTCATCACTCCTTCTCTCAGTTGCGTCAACCAGCCGACACTGGAACTCGGATCGAAGGCAGTCGAGCTCTTGCTGTCGATCATCGCGAACCCCGACTCGGTCGCGGACCAGCACGTGATAGTTCCCACCGACCTGATACTCCGCGAAACGTGTGTCAGAGAACGCCCCTCGCGCCGGCAGGAGGCAGGATGAGGCATGCGCCGGTCATGCGCATCCCGGCGGGACTCCGGTACGTGGTCCTGGCGGCCGTCCTCGGCATTCCGGCCTCACCCGCGGGTGCCCAGGTTCTCCGTGCTCATCCGCCGACCGTCCTCCTCGACTGCTACTTCAACAACGAGTGGAAGAACGACGCGTCCGGACGCCCGGTACGCTTCCACTACGTCTGGAGCGACACGGCCAACTCCGGATTCTCGATGCTGGGGAGCATTATCACGCGATCAGGAGCCCTGATCGACACACTCTGCAGGGCGCCGGCACGCGAATCCCTGAAGCGTGCGTCAATCTACCTCATCGTGGACCCCGACACACCCCTCGAGACACGGGCGCCGAACTACATAGGACCCTCAGACATCACCGTGATCACGGACTGGGTGCGCGAAGGGGGGGTGCTCGTCCTGATGGGAAATGACCGGGGGAACGCCGAGTTCGTTCACCTGAATGAGCTCTCGAAGGTGTTCGGGGTGACATTCAATGAGGACAGCAGGAACAGGGTCGTCGGGGGAGACTTTGCCGCGGGGACATTCGACCGGTTTCCCGTCCATCCTCTCTTCGCAGGGGTCAGGCGCATATTTATAAAGGAACTGAGCACGCTCCGCGTGAGTGATGGGGCGGTCCCGCTCTTCTCGGACGGGGGTGACGTCATCATGGCCTTCTCGAAGTACGGGAAGGGGGCCGTCTTCGCCGTCGGGGATCCCTGGTTCTACAACGAATACATGGATGAACGGAGGCTTCCCCCGGGATACGACAATCCGGCGGCGGCGGCGAACCTCTTCCGGTGGCTCCTGGATATCGCCCGGGGGGGATCGTGAACGCTCTCCTGTCGGTCCTGACCTGCCTGGCTGTCGGGGCGGCGTCCCTGCCGGCACGGGCCGATGTGCCGCGGAAGTACTTCGAGGGACTCCCGTTCCCGATGGAGGAGATCCGTGAGCCCCGTTTCCCCTCCAGGACTTTTGGTATCACGGCGTACGGCGCAGTGGGGGACGGCGTCACGATGAACACGGCGGCCATGGAGAGTGCGATCCGGGAGTGCGCCGGTGCGGGAGGAGGAACGGTGGACGTCCCTCCGGGCATATGGCTCACCGGGCCGGTGCGTCTGGCGAGCAACATCAGGCTGAATATCCGGAAGGGGGCCGTCCTGCTCTTCAGCAGGCGGTTCGGCGATTATCCTCTGATTGCCGGCCCCGACGGCACATCAAAGAGCTTCCGGTGCATCCCGTGCCTTTACGGCTACCGCCTCGAGAACATCGCCATCACGGGAGGGGGGATGTTCGACGGCCAGGGAGAATTCTGGCGCCCGGTGAAGAAGGAGAAGATGACAGCGGCGCAGTGGCAGAGTCTCCTCGCATCCGGCGGGGCCGTGAGCGCCGATGGGGGAACATGGTTCCCTTCACGAGCGGCTATGGAAGGGGAGGAGTACCTGAAGACGCTTTCCGGGAAGGACGGGGCCGGGGCCGGTGACTACATGCAGGCACGGGAGTTCCTCCGTCCGGTCATGGTGCAACTCGTCGATTGCCGGAACGTGCTGATCGACGGGCCTGCATTTGCCAACTCCCCCTCGTTTCATATCCAGCCGGTGCAGTGCGAGGATGTCGTGATTCGCAACGTCTCGGTCACGGCTGAGTGGTCTGCACAGAATGCCGACGGGATCGACATCAGTTCCTGCCGCAGAGTTGTCGTGTACGATTGTTCGGTGAATGCAGGAGACGATGCGATCTGCCTGAAGCCCGGGAAACTCTCCCCCCGGCAGGTCCCGGGACCTGCATGCGAGAACATCGTCATAGCGGACTGCGTGGTCTATCACGGGCACGGAGGGTTCGTGATCGGCAGCCAGACATACGGCGGGGCACGAAACATCGCCGTCCGTCGTTGTGTCTTCCACGGGACGGACGTCGGCCTCCGGTTCAAGTCCGCGAAGGGGAAGGGGGGGCGGATCGAAAACGTCTTTATCGACGGGATAGCGATGACCTCGATCGGCAGGGAGGCGATACTTTTCGACCTCCTCTATTCAAGCGGCCCCGGGACGGCCTCCACGGGGGATCCCCCCGGAAGTGAAGGAGGAGAACATCTCCCGGAATTCCGCAACATCCTCATAAAGAACGTGACGTGCGTGGAGGCACAGGCTGCCGTGAGAATTCTCGGTCTGGGATCGATGCCCGTGCGGGGGATAACGTTGGACAGTATCGCCATCATGTCGGCGGCCGGTCTCTTCTGCGCGGACGCAGACGGGATCACGCTCCGGAACGTGAGCATACGTCCCGCCCGCGGGCCCGTGATGTCATTCACGAGGAGCCGTGCGGTCGTGGTGAGCGGTGCCTCCGTCCCCGACGGGATACGTCCGTTCCTGCGCGTCGAAGAGTCGGGTCCGGGGGCGATCACGCTGGAGCGAACGGAAGGGGGGAACCGGGAAGGCGCCGTCGAGCTCGGCAGGGATGTTCCCGCAGGCGCAGTGGTACGGAGATGAACCGCTTTCCGTACGCGGCGATAGTGATTGTCTCTGCGGCCTGCTCGAGTCTGTCCGATCCGGCCGGTCGCGCCTCAGAGCGAGAGATGCTGGTCGTCGCACAGGACGGCAGCGGAAGTTTCCTGACAATCCAGTCGGCGCTGGACGCCGTTCCCGACGGAAACAGGAGCGACGTTACGATATTCATCAGGACAGGGACATACGCGGAGAAAGTGTACATCACGAAAAGCCATGTGACGCTCCTCGGGGAAGACCGTGACAGTACGAGGATCGTCTTCGCGGAGCTCCGCGAGAACTGGAACAGGGATCACTCGGGGAGCGACCGGGGGGCAGGCGTCGTTAACATCGACACGGGAGTGACCGATATCACGATTGCCAACCTCACTGTGTACAACAACTACGGCTCTCTTCACGGGACGACGAAACACCAGTTCGCGATCCGGGGCGCGGGGACGCGCATCATGCTTCTCGGGTGCAACGTGATCGCGGACGGTGGAGACACCGTGAGCCTCTGGGACCGGGATGACGGCATGTACTATCATGCGGAATGCTCATTCGAGGGGTGGGTGGATTTCGTCTGCCCGCGGGGCTGGTGCTATGTTACCGCATCCCGGTTCTTCGGACATAACACCCCGAGCGCGAGCATCTGGCACGACGGAAGCAGGGACAGGGACCAGAAATTCGTGATACGGGACTCCTACTTTGACGGGGTTCCCGGGTTTCCCCTGGGGCGGAACCACCTCGACGGGGCGATTTACCTGATCGACTGCAGGTTCTCAAAGAATATGGCTGACCGCCCGTTCTATCGCCCCCCTTCGAGTCCCCGTGAATGGCAGTGGGGGGACCGCCACTATTTCTCGGGGTGCCACCGCGACAGCGCGGATTTCCCCTGGTTCGGCGACAACCTGGCCGGCGCGCAGGGGGCTCCGCATAACGACGAGATCGGCGCACGCTGGACATTCGGCGGAAGATGGGATCCCGAAGCCACCATGCCGTCGCTCCTCCCCTATGCGATCCTCCCACTTCCCCGCGACAACGCGGCAGGGGTCGATCAGGCGGGAGCACGCCTCACCTGGGTCGGCGCACGGGGGGCCCGCTCGCACAGGCTCTGTTTCGGGAAGACGAATCCGCCCGACTTCAAGTGCACGGTCGATCGCTCCTTCTTCGAGACGGGCCCTCTGGAGCGGCACTCAACGTATTACTGGCGTGTGGATGAGTCCGGCGGGGAGGGGGCCTCTTCAGGCAGGGTGTGGTGCTTCACGACGAAGTGAATGATCGCGACTCGCGGCCTCGCCGTTGTGCGTCACTATCGGGCATGGCAATATGAAACTGGAAAAATACTCCATCGGCATCGGGGACAGGTTCGGTCTTCAGGGAGTCCCGCAGCTCCGGGCACTCCAGATGGCTGCGGAGAAAGGCCTGCAGATTTCCCCTGTCTGGAACAAATCAAACCGCGAGCACCGGATCATCGGCACTCATCCCTCCGATACCCGCCGGGAGGCGGACGGGGCGGTCAGGGAGCTGGGGTGGCGGGGAGCATACTTCGTTGATGCCGACCATATCGGCGCCGCGACGGTGGACCAGTTCATGGACTCGAGCGACTTCTTCACAATCGATGTCGCCGAGTTCATCGGTACGCCGGTCCAGGGGGATGCCCTCGAATCGTTTCTCGAAGCAATGGCGCCGTTCACCGGCGCCATCCGCATCCCTGGCCTCGACGAACCGATGCGTGTTGATGAGACGCTGCTCCGGGCGGTCGCCGGGAGATACCTTAACGCCGTCAAGGAGGCAGGCCGTGTCTACCGCAGGATACTCTCGGGACGCCGGGGAAAGGAGTTCATCCCGGAGGTCTCTCTCGATGAGTCGGACGCCCCGCAATCGCCCGGAGAGCTCTTCCTGATACTGGGGGCCATCGGCGCGGAAGGGATCCCCATAAGGACGATTGCGCCAAAATTCACCGGCTCGTTTCTCAAAGGGGTCGATTACGTCGGCGACAGGGGGGCGTTTGCGGGGGAATTTGAACAGGACCTCGCGGTCGTTGCATTTGCGTCGGGATCCTTTCATCTTCCGGGGGATCTGAAGCTCTCCGTCCACACGGGGAGCGACAAGTTCTCCCTGTATCCCCTGATGCACAGGGCGATACGGAGAGCCGGCGCCGGTCTTCATCTGAAGACCGCAGGGACGACGTGGATAGAAGAGGTGATCGGTCTGGCGGAGGCGGGGGGCGAAGGCCTCCGGGCCGCCAGGGAAATCTACAGGGAGTCGTTCGGCAGGTTCGACGAACTCTGCGGGCCATACCTCCAGGTCATCAGCATCGATAGATCGAAGCTCCCCACTCCACCGGAGGTGGCATCGTGGCCGGGAGAGGTCTTCGCCGGGGCGTTGCGTCATGACCCGCTTCATGCCGGGTTCAATCCGCACCTCCGCCAGCTCGTCCATGTCGGTTACAAAGTTGCGGCGGAAATGGGTCCCCGGTTCACTGAACTCCTCCGGCGGCATGCAGGCCCGGTCGGGAGAAACGTCACATACAACATCTACCAGCGCCACATCGTGCCGCTTTTTCTCGGGGCGGACGACCCGGACTGATCATGGGAACGACATTCATCAACGACGATTTCCTCCTCGGCACGAAGTACGCCAGGGAGCTCTATCATGCCTACGCCGCCACCCTGCCGGTGATCGACTACCACTGCCATCTTCCTCCCGATGAGATTGCCCGGGACAGGCGGTTCGAAACGATGACGCAGATCTGGCTCTCGGGGGACCACTACAAATGGCGGGCGATGAGGACGTGCGGGGTCGATGAGAGGTTTATCACCGGGGGGGCCTCAGACTGGGAGAAGTTCGAGAAATGGGCGGAGACGGTCCCCAGGACACTCCGCAACCCGCTGTATCACTGGACGCACCTTGAGCTGCGCCGCCCCTTCGGTGTACAGGACAGACTTCTTGACCCGCGGACCGCAAAGGGGATCTGGGAGGAATGCAACGCGAAACTGGCTTCGCCCGGGTTCTCCGTCAGGGGGATACTCGCCCGGATGAACGTCGAAGTCATTTGTACGGTCGATGATCCGGTCGACACGCTGGAACATCATGCGCTCATGATGGGTGATCGATCGCTCTCTGTGCAGGTGCTCCCCACGTTCCGTCCGGACCGGGCGCTGGCGGTGGAACACCCGGAGCCGTTCATCTCGTTTTGCAGGGAGCTGTCGGCGTCGTCGGGGACGACGATACTCTGCTACGCGGATTTCATTGCGGCGCTGAAATCGCGGCATGACTTTTTCCACAGCCGGGGGTGCAGGCTCTCGGACCACGGCATCGAGAGTGCGTACGCAGCGGAATACTCCCCGGCGGCCGTGGAGTCCGATTTCAGCCGGCTTCTCCGTGGAGAGAGACTTGGAGGGGCGTCCGCGGCCGGTCTCCAGTCGGCCATCCTCCACGACCTGGCGGTGATGGACTGGGAAAAGGGATGGGTGCAGCAGTTCCACATCGGTGCCCTGAGGAACACGAACTCCCGGATGATGCGGACCCTCGGTCCGAATACGGGGTTTGACTCCATCGGCGATCCCGAGGTTGCCCGCCCGCTGGCGCGCTTCCTCGACTCGCTCGACAGGGATGACCGTCTCGCAAGGACCGTCCTGTTCAACATGAATCCGAGGGACAATGAGCTGTTCGCCACGATGACGGGGAATTTCCAGGACGGCTCCGTCGCCGGGAAGATCCAGTACGGTCCCGCCTGGTGGTTCCTGGACCAGGCCCGCGGCATGACCGGACAGATCGAGGCCCTCTCGGATATGGGAGTCCTCAGCCAGTTCATCGGCATGGTGACCGATTCAAGGAGCTTCCTCTCGTATCCCCGTCATGAGTATTTCCGCCGGCTGCTCTGCAATATCCTCGGAGATGATATGGCAAATGGACTGATCCCCGGCGACCTGGGACTGGTCGGAAACATGGTGCGGGACATCTGCTATTTCAACGCGAAGCGCTATTTCAGATTTCCCGAGCGTGCCGGGGGCGCCCCGGGCACGAAAATTATCGGAGCCGAAAACTGATGATATCATTGTTCGATCTCGGCGGGAAGACCGCCATCGTCACGGGCGCCAGCACGGGGCTCGGGAGGGGGATGACACTTGCACTCGCCTCCGCGGGAGCCGATCTGGTCCTCGTCGATCATGTCGAGTGCGGCGGAGTGGCGGACGAAGTCCGGAAACTGGGAAGGCCGGCGCTTCCCCTGACACTCGACCTGTCGCTGGACGGATCTGCGGCTGCTGCCGTGGAGTCCGCCATCCGCGGATTCGGCAAGGTCGACATACTCATCAACAACGCGGGGATCATCCGGCGCGCGCCCGCCGTCGATTTTTCCGAAAAGGACTGGGATGATGTGATGACGCTGAACGCAAGGACGGTTTTCTTCCTGGCGCAGGCTGCGGCGCGGGACATGAGGAAGCGGAGATACGGCAAAATCATCAACATCGCCTCCCTCCTCTCGTTCCAGGGGGGGATACTCGTTCCCTCCTATGCCGCAAGCAAGGGAGCGGTGGCACAGTTGACGAAGGCGCTCGCCAACGAATGGGCCTCCGACGGGATCACGGTCAACGCGATCGCCCCGGGCTACATGGCGACAAACAATACGAAGGCGCTCAGGGAGGATCCCCTCCGTTCGAAAGCGATACTCGACCGGATTCCGGCGGGACGATGGGGACAGCCGGAGGATCTGCAGGGGGCGGCCCTCTTCCTCGCCTCCGCTGCCTCGGACTATGTCAACGGCCATGTGCTCGTGGTGGACGGCGGATGGATGGCACGGTAATCCCCCCGGCTACAAACAGACAGGAGAAGATCCTCATGGAAGTACGCACGACGCCCGACGATGCATCGTATGTCCGGATGACGACACAGGAGCTGCGGAAGGCGTTTCTTTTCGAAAACCTCTTCGTCCCGGACCGGGTCACCATGGTCTACTGTGACGCCGACAGGGCGATTGTCGGCGCCGCGGTCCCGCTCGCCCGCACCCTCTCCCTCGAAGCGGAAAAAAAGGAGATGGCGGCGGATTATTTCACCGAGCGCCGTGAGGTCGGCATCGTCAACGTCGGGGGACCCGGGAATGTCGTGGCGGGAGACGCTCCCTACACGCTCCAGGCGGGGGATATTCTCTACCTGGGGAAGGGGGTGAAGCAGATCCGGTTTGCGAGCACCGATCGGGCACGACCGGCGCAGTTTTATTTCGTCTCTTTTCCCGCGCACGCGACATTCCCCACCTCACTTGTGAAGCGCGCCGACGCCGAAGCATCTCCGCTGGGCTCCGAGTCCGGCGCCAACAGGCGGACCATCCGCAGGTACATACACGCCAACGGGGTCGGGAGCTGCCAGCTCGTCATGGGCATCACCGAGCTCGAGGAAGGGAGCGTGTGGAACACGATGCCCCCCCATACCCACATGCGGCGGACCGAGGTGTACCTGTACTTCGGCCTCCCCCCGGGCGCCGTGGCGATGCACATCATGGGGAAACCGGATGAAACGCGGTCTCTCGTGGTCCGGGACAGGCAGGCCGTGCTTTCGCCCGGATGGTCGATACATGCAGCCGCCGGGACGCAGAAATATTCCTTCGTCTGGGCGATGGGGGGGGAAAACAAGGAATTCTCCGACATGGATTCTGTGAACATGGAGGAACTGAAGTGAATACAACGACAGTCGAACGCGCCGGCGGGAAGGTCGCGGGGACAGTGGGACATTACCGGTGGATCATCTGCTCACTCCTGTTCTTTGCGACCACGATCAACTACATCGACCGCCAGGTGTTCGGGATACTGGCGCCGGTGCTCCAGCAGGAGATCGGCTGGAACGAGATCGAGTACGGGTATATCGTGGTGGCATTCCAGGCGGCGTATGCGCTCGGGCTCCTCGTGGTCGGACGGCTGATCGACAGGTACGGCACGAAAATCGGATACTCCGTCGCAGTCGTTCTCTGGAGTCTGGCCGCCATGGCACATGCCGTCACGCGCTCCGCGACCGGTTTCGGGGCCGCGCGCTTTGCGCTGGGGCTCGGCGAGTCGGCGAACTTCCCGGCGGCGGTCAAGACGATCGCAGAGTGGTTCCCGAAGAAGGAGCGGGCATTTGCGACCGGTGTCTTCAACTCGGGTGCGAACATCGGCGCCGTCGTCGCCCCTGCAGCGGTTCCATTCCTCACGATCGCGTACGGCTGGCAGGCGGCGTTCATCGTGACGGGACTCCTGGGATTTATCTGGCTACTGGCGTGGATTCTCGTGTACGAACGGCCCGAGATACACAGGAAACTTTCACCGGCCGAACTCGGGTTCATACGGAGCGATCCCCCCGACCCCCCGACCGGGAAAATTCCCTGGGCGAGCCTGCTCAGGTACAGGCAGACCTGGGCGTTCGTTGCCGGGAAGTTCCTCACTGATCCCATCTGGTGGTTCTACATCTACTGGCTCCCGAAGTTCCTGAACAAAACCTACGGGCTCACGCTCACCGACCTCGGGCTGCCCCTGATTGCCATCTACACGATGACGAGCATCGGGAGCATCGGGGGGGGCTGGCTCTCTTCAAGGTTCATCGCCCTGGGTTGGCAGATCGGCCGGGCGAGGAAGACGGTCATGCTGATCTGTGCGATCTGTATCGTGCCGATCGTCGCGGCCGCGAACGTCGCAAACCTCTGGGTCGCTGTCGCTCTGATCGGCGTCGCCGCCGCGGCACACCAGGGATGGTCGGCAAACCTCTTCACGACGGCTTCCGACATGTTCCCCAGGGACGCCGTCGGTTCGGTCGTCGGACTGGGGGGGATGGCGGGTGCGATCGGCGGGATGCTCCTTGCGGCATCTGCAGGGTTCCTGCTGGAATGGACCGGGAGCTATATGACGCTCTTCATCATTTCGGGGAGCGTGTACCTCGTTGCGCTGTTCATCTTCAACCTGCTGGCCCCGAATCTCGAGCCGGCCGTTATTGACGGACGGTGAGCCGATGAACCTCAAGGAACTCGGCAGACTCTACGACTTCACGGGTAAATCGGTGATGCTGACCGGCGGGGCCGGCGTCCTGGCCGGGGAGATGGCCTGCGCGCTCTTCGGATGCAACGCGCAAATCGCGATCGTGGACCGGGACCCCTCGCTCGCCGCTCCGCTCATGAAGCGGATTGAGCCGGTGGCTGACCGCGCCATCGTCGTCTTCGGCGACGTCCTGAAGGGGGAGACCATGGAGGCGGCCGCCGGCCAGGTCATACGCGCGTTCGGGAAGATCGACATTCTCGTCAACGCGGCGGGAGGGAACGACCCCCGCGCTACGTCGGCGGGGGGGAACACGTTTTTCGACATCCCGGCGGAAGCACTGAAATTCGTCACGGAATTGAACCTCCTCGGGACCATGATACCGTCCCAGATCGTGGGGAAACATATGGCCGGAAGGGGGGAGGGGGTCATACTGAACGTCTCCTCGATGAATGCCTTCCGTCCGCTGACGAGGATCGCAGCGTACTCCGCCGCGAAGGCTGCCGTGAGCAACTTCACACAGTGGCTCGCAGTGTACATGGCGCAGGAAGTCTCGCCGAACATCCGCGTGAACGCGATCGCGCCCGGCTTCTTCCTCACGAACCAGAACCGCTACCTCCTGATCGACCGGGAGACCGGGAAACACACCGACCGGGGGAGAAAGATTCTCGATCATACCCCCGCCGGGCGATTCGGGGATCCGGAAGACCTCCTGGGCACGGTGCTCTGGCTCCTCTCTCCGGCGTCGAAGTTCGTCACGGGGATCGTTGTCCCCGTCGACGGGGGATTCTCAGCGTTCAGCGGCGTCTAGTCAGCAGGAGGAGGGTGCGGATGAACGGCATAGCGGGGAACGGTTCGCCTGACGGGCCGCTCAGCGCGAGCGCAATCGAGGAGATGTGCGCCCGTACGCTGTCGGCACTCGATCTCCGCGGGAAGCGCGTCCTTGTTCTCATCCCCGACCACACACGGCATGCGCCGATCGGGCTGTTCTTCCGCGCGTTCTACCGGATACTGGGCCGGAGCGTGAAGTGTCTGGACTACCTTGTCGCGACCGGGACGCACCGGGCGATGGAACAGGAGAGGCTCTACCGCCACATCGGCATAACGCNNGCCGCATTGAGGACCATAGGCACGATCCCCGCCCCGGAGATCCGGACGCTGACCGGCGGTCTGTTCGACCAGGATATCCCGGTGAGCATCAACCGGGCGGTGCTGGAGTACGACCATGTCCTGATCGTCAGCCCGGTGGTCCCGCACGAGGCGATGGGATTTGCGGGGGGGAACAAGTACTTTTTCCCCGGCGTGGGGGGGGTCGACATCATCGAGACATTCCACTGGCTGGCCGCGGTCATCACCAACCCGGCCGTCAACGGGGTAAAGGACACCCCCACGCGGCGCGTCATCGACAGGGCCGCGATGTTCCTTGATGTCCCCCGCACCTGCTTCGCCTTCGCTGTGGATGACCGTGACCGGCTGGCGTGCCTGTTCGCCGGCAGCCCGGAAGAAGCATGGTCACGAGCGGCTGATTACTCGGCGAAGCTTCATATCAGGTACATCGAGCGCCCCGCCGACCGGGTCCTGGGCGTGACGCCTGATATCTATGAAGAAGTATGGGTCGGCGGGAAGGCGATGTACAAGCTGGAACCGGTCGTGGCCGACGGCGGTGAGCTCATAATCTACGGCCCGCAGATCCGCGAGATCTCGTTCGTCCACGGCCGCGCGATCCGGCGGATCGGCTACCATGTGCGGGATTATTTTCTGGGGCAATGGGAAAAGTTCCGCAACGAGCCGAAACTGATACTTGCCCATTCCACGAACGTCCGCGGCGTTGGGTCGTTCGAAGGGGGGATCGAACGACCCCGCATCGGTGTGACGCTCTCGACGGCGATCCCGGAGGAAGTCTGCAGGGCGGTGAACCTCGGATACCGGGACCCCCGCTCAATCGATCTGGACGACTGGCGCCGGAACCCGGGGCGCGGTGACCTTGTCGTTGAAAACGCTGGACAGATCCTCTACCGGCTGCGGAACTGAGGAACGCCCGGACATTCATTTCGGATCAGAAAGGAACATGAGATGGACAGTGTGCTGAACATCCGCCCCCCCGGCGGTCTCGACCTGGTCTCCCTCGGAGCGCTGGTTCACCGGCTCGATCCGGGGATCATCC
>PMDK01000254.1:12710-20345 GCA_003154425.1 Ignavibacteriota bacterium | reverse complement strand
GACGCTCGACTGTGCGGCCTGCATATTGACGCCCAAGATGTCCGCGGTGAAAAACCACCCCAACATCACCCTCTGGTCATACTCCGAGGTCTCGGAGGTCAGCGGGTACGTCGGCAGCTACACCGTGAAGGTGAAACGGAAACCCCGCTTCGTCTCCGAGGAGCTCTGCGTCGGCTGCATGGAATGCATCGACGCATGCGTGTACAAGGAGGGGAAGACCCCGGACGAATTCAACCAGGGGCTGAGCAAGCGAAAGCCCGTGTACATCCCCTTCCCCCAGGCCACACCGCAGGTCGTGCTCATCGACCCCGACACATGCATCGAATTCAAGTCGGGACGCTGCAAGAAGACGTGCGTGGAAAAATGCGACCGCAACGCGATCGACTTCAAGCAGAAGGAAGAGGTCAAGGAGATCCAGGTCGGCACGATCATACTCGCCACGGGGTTCAAGACATTCGACCCGAAGCGGATCCCGTACTACGGGTACGGGAAATACCCGAACGTGTACACCTCCCTCGAAGTCGAGCGTCTGGTGAACGCCTCCGGCCCGACCGGCGGCGACCTGGTTCTTCGCGACGGGCGTCATCCGAAGGCCGTCGGCATCATCCACTGCGTCGGTTCGCGTGACAGGAAAACCAACCGCTGGTGTTCCCGGACCTGCTGCATGTATTCGCTCAAGCTCGCCCACCTTCTGAAGGAACACTCGGAGGCCGAGGTTTACAACTTCTACATCGATATCAGGGCGGCGGGAAAGGGGTACGAGGAGTTTTACGACAAGCTGCTCGAGGAGAACATCCATTTCATACGCGGCCGGGTGGCCGAAGTGACGGACTGGTCCGCGCGACCGGAGGAAGAGGGGAAGCTGATCATCCGCGTCGAAGACACGCTGATCGGCGTCGTTCGCCGCGTCCCCGTGGACATGGTTGTCCTCGCCGTCGGCATGGAACCGCAGGCCGACGCCCAGGACGTCCGCCGCATGTTCAACATCTCCTGCTCGACGGAAGGATTTTTCCTGGAGCGCCATCCGAAGCTCGCCCCCGTGGACACGTTCACCGAGGGCATATTCATCGCCGGGGCATGCCAGGCACCGAAGGACATCCCCGATAGCGTCGCGCAGGCGGGGGCGGCCGCGGCACAGGCGCTCTCGTTGATCGACGCCGGGGAAGTGGAGCTTGAGCCGAACACCGCCTACGTTGTCGAGGAAGATTGTTCCGGCTGCAAGTCGTGCCTCAACATCTGCCCGTACACCGCCATCACGCGGGACGAGGTCAAGCAGAAGGCGTTCATCAACGAAGCCCTCTGCAAGGGATGCGGCACCTGCGTGGCAACCTGTCCTTCGGGCGCCATCAGGCAAAACCTGTTCGAAGACGAGCAGATATACAGCGAAATCGAAGGACTGCTGCAGGAAAAGGAATCCGTTCTGACAGGAGGTGGAGCATGGCGAGCGCCGGCATGAAAGTGGAAACCAACGGCTGGGAACCCCGCATCGTTGCATTCTTCTGCAACTGGTGCACGTACACGGCAGCCGACCTGGCCGGAGTCTCACGGCTGCGGCACGCGCCCAACGCACGGGTCATCCGCGTGATGTGCTCCGGAAGGCTCGATCCGCAATTCGTCCTGGACGCGTTCGCCCGGGGAGCCGACGGCGTCCTCCTCGGCGGCTGCCATCCCGGAGACTGCCATTACATGGAAGGGAACTACAAGGCGCTCCGCCGGGTCCGGCTCCTGCAGAGGATGATGAAGGATATGGGGATCCACGAAGACCGTTTCCGCCTGGAGTGGATTTCGGCCTCCGAGGGGGAGAAGGTGAAAACCACAATCAACGACATGGTCGCGCGGGTCCGTGCGCTCGGCCCGCTGGGCCTCCCGGAGCGGTTCGCGAAGTGGGACGAAGAGATGGACGGCCTGGCTCACGCGATCGCAGCACACGAGGAGGCCGTCCATGCCTGAGAAACCGAAAGTCGCATTTTACTGGTGTGCCTCGTGCGGCGGATGCGAAGAGTCCGTCGTNNGACGGCGGGATACTCGTTTCGATGATCAACGGGGCGGTCCGCACTTCGGAGCAGGAAGAGATGGCGAAGCTTCTCAGGAGAAAGAGCGCCCTCGTCGTCGCCTACGGGTCCTGTGCACACATGGGAGGGATCCCCGGGCTGGCAAATCAGTTTGACCGCGAGCAGATACTCCGCTACGTGTACGAGGAGTCCCCTTCGACGATCAATGAACGGCACACACGTCCTCAGACGGCCGGGCCCGGAGAGGGGCACTCCCTGACGCTTCCGGAGTTCCGCTCCATGGTCAGGACGCTCGACCAGGTGATCCCCGTCGATTACTACCTCCCCGGGTGTCCCCCCGTCCCGCGCATGCTGAAAGCGGCACTCGAGACGCTCCTCTCGGGGAAGCTCCCGGTGAAGGGAACGGTGCTCGGTCCGGACGTCGCCCTGTGCGAGGAGTGTCCGCGCAAGGAGAGCAAACCGGCCGATCTCGCGTACACGGCATTCCACCGGACGCACGAGATCATCATAGAGCCGGAGACCTGCCTCCTCGCCCAGGGGGTGATCTGCATGGGCCCGGCCACACGCGGTGGCTGCGGGGCGCAATGCGTCACGGGAAACATGCCCTGCAGCGGNNCCGACATCCCACGTCAGGGACCAGGGGGCGAAGATACTCTCGGCGATAGCCTCATCGGTCAGCGCGAAAGACACGGAGGGAATCGACAGGACTCTTGCATCGATCCAGGATCCGATAGGGACGTTTTACCGGTACGGGCTTCCCGGCTCGTTGCTGCGCCGGAAGATCGCAGATCACAATTGACGAAGGGAATGCCATGGAGAGCGGCACACAGGAATCGCACACGGTAGCGGTCACCCGCAGGGTCACGATCGATCCGATCACACGGCTCGAAGGGCATGGAAAGATCGATATATACCTCGATGCACAGGGGGAAGTGGAGAGGGCGTACTACCAGATCCCGGAGCTGCGCGGGTTCGAGGTGTTCTCCCTGGGGCGGCCCGCCGGGGAGATGCCGCAGATCACCAGCAGGATCTGCGGAGTCTGTCCCACCGCGCACCACATGGCCGCGACAAAAGCCCTCGACGACCTGTACCATGTTGACCCTCCACCGACCGCAAAGAAGATACGGGAGCTCATCTACAACGCGTTCATGCTCGAAGATCACGCGCTCCATGTCTACATCCTGGGAGGGCCCGATTTCATCGTCGGCCCCGACGCGCCCAAAGCGCTGAGGAACGTGGTAGGGGTGATCGACAGGGTCGGTATCGACACCGGGAAGAAGGTGATCGCGATGCGCAAACGGCTCCGCGAGCTGATCGCGCACCTCGGCGGAAAAGTCATCCATCCCGTTTTCGGCCTGCCCGGGGGAGTGGCGAAGGGGATCTCCCCGGAGGAGCTCCCGGCGCTCAGACAGCTGGCCGACGACGCCGTGGAGTTCGCCCTCTTCACACTCGGCGTCTTCAAAACCATCGTTCTTGCCAACGAAAAGTATGTCTCTCTCATCACCTCGGAGGATTTCACGCACAGGACCTATTCCATGGGCCTCGTCGACGTGAAGAACAGGGTCAATTTCTACGACGGCATGCTCCGCGTGACCGACCCGTCCGGAAAGGAATTCACGAAATTCACTCCGGCGAAGTATCTCGACGTCATCGCCGAGCATGTCGAGCCGTGGAGCTACGTAAAATTCTGCTACCTGAAACAGGTCGGCTGGAAAGGGTTCGTCGACGGCCCCGAAAGCGGCATCTACTCGGTCGCACCGCTCGCCCGCCTCAACGCATCCGACGGCATGGCAAGTCCTGAAGCGCAGAAGGCGTATGAAGAGCTCGTCGCAACGCTCGGGGGGAAACCTGTCCACCATACGCTGGCGAACCACTGGGCCCGNNCGCGTGATCGAGATGATCCAGGCGGCCGAGACGTTGAGGGAACTTGTCCACGACCCGCTTCTCACCGGGAAGGAGATCCGGACCCTTCCAAAGGAAACACCGACCGTTGGCGTGGGCGTGGTGGAAGCGCCGCGCGGTACACTCATCCATCACTACGAGACGGACGAGCGCGGCCTCATCACAAAAGCGAACCTGATCGTGGCGACCCAAAACAACGCCGGACGGATCTCGATGAGCGTGGACAAAGCCGCACGGGCCTTGATCCACGGCGGGAGAGTGGACGACGGGCTGCTGAACAAGATAGAGATGGCGTTTCGTGCCTATGATCCCTGCAACGCGTGCGCGACGCATTCACTCCCCGGTCAGATGCCGCTCACGCTGCGGCTCAGGAACGACTCCGGGGAAATCGTGCGGGTGATCCAGCGATGACCGACATGCCATGTGGAAAGCCGCAGTCACTCCTTCTGGCCCTCGGCAACCCGCTCATGGGTGACGACGGAGTCGCCCTCCTTGCCGCCCGGGCCCTCCGACGGCGGTACAGGGAGGAAATCGACATCAGTGAATCACCCGTCGCAGGCTTCGCGCTTCTCGACCTCCTTGCCGGATACAACCGGGCACTGATCATCGATGCCTCCTCCACAGGGAACGCCCCTCCCGGGACAATACGGGAGTTCACCCGGGAGGATTTCACGGCGGACATCTCCGCTTCCCCCCACTATGCGGGGCTCCCCGACGTTCTTGCGCTCGGCGGGAAACTCGGACTGCCGCTCCCCGGAGAGATCCGGATACTCGGCATGGAAATCGAGACCCCCGGAGTGATCCGCGAGGGACTCGGTCCCGCCGCTGCAGGCTCGCTGCCGGAATTCCTCCGTCGGGCGGGAGAAATACTCGACACCTGGATACGTCCCTCCTTCGGATAAGCCCGCACGCTGCGCGGGAACGCATCCGGGGGAGCAGGTGCGGGACGAAGTTGACTTGGCCCCGCCGATTGCGTAATTTCCGGAAAATCAGGCCCCCCCCTCCCAGCGTGCAGTCCGTCCATTCCATATCGCTCATCACGCAGAGCGATCCGATGCGCACGATCATCTCCCGCATCGACTCCATCTCTGCATCGGATTCGTCCGTTCTCCTTATCGGCGAGACCGGTGTCGGCAAGGAGCTTGTCGCCGAGTACATACACCACACAAGCGTCCGCTCCTCCAATCCTCTCATCAAAGTCGGCCTGTCGGCACTCCCCCCGGACCTCCTGGAGACCGAACTGTTCGGGCACGCAAAGGGGGCATACACGAGCGCGCTCAGCGAAAAGAAGGGGCTCTTCGAGCTCGCGCATACGGGGAGCATATTTCTTGACGACATCGATGATTTCCCCCTCCCGCTTCAGTCGAAGCTCCTTCGCGTACTCGAATCGCGGGAGTTGATGAGAGTCGGCGGGACTGTCCCCGTTCCGGTCGATGTCCGGCTTATCACCGCGTCGAAGGTCGATCTGAAGGAACTGGTGAAGGGGGGGTTGTTCAGGGCTGACCTGTACTACCGGATCAACGTGGTGCCAGTCGTCATCCCGCCGCTCCGGCAGAGAGCCGCCGATGTCCCGCTCCTTGTGGATCATTTTCTCCGTCGATTCTCGACCGGGGAGATCCCGGCTATTGACGACGATGCGATGAAAGCCCTCGCACGCTATTCCTGGCCGGGAAATATCCGGGAGCTGCGGAACACCGTTCAGAGAATCACACTCTTTGTCAGGGGGAGGATCACTCTGACCGACCTCCCCGTTGAGATACGGGAAGAAAACCCCCTCGAATTGATGATCAAGGCGTGCAACAGGTGCTTCTCCGAGGACAAGATGTCGTTCGACGACGTCGTCGCATGTCTGGAGACGAATCTGATACGGCGCGCGCTGAAGGAATCGATGGGGAACCGCACGCACGCTGCCAGGCTCCTGGGGATGAACCTCTCCACACTCCGGGACAAATTAAAGAAGTACAATCTCCCCGACCAGGTTTAGCCTGATTCTGCGGAATCCCGCCTGCAAAACGGTGAAATTTCACCGCCGCTTCCGCTTCTTGAGTGAACACTCCCCCAATTCGTCCGCATCAGAGGGATAACCTCTGGCATGAAAAATGAACTCCTCCGGGCGTACCGACAAACTTTGCGCTATGACACCGAAAGTCAACAGTTGCCAGATCCGGGGGAGCGTCATCGAGACATTTGAGATGGGGGGGCAGATAGTCATCCGGCTGTCGATCACCGGCGGGTCCATTGATTTCCTCTCCGAACCCGGAAATACATTCCATCTCGGAGACACGCTGTCACTCGACGGAGATTTCCGCCCCTGCTCGGCAAAGCCAGCGCTGGACACGGAGAACCACCATCCGGTCCAGGACGCGGATTTCCTCTCCTGACCCCGGCGAATTTCCGCCGCCGATCTGCGGATTTCCGCTTCTCTCCGGAGGGATGTGGAGTTTGCGCCGACTCTGATCCATATGTTCACCTGGCACTGGATTTGATAGTTCCAAGGGAAGACATTCTGATCGCGTATTGCACGGCCGGAATTACCACCCCCACCACTCGGAGGTTTCCATGGGCGAAACACCTCTCACCATCTGGGAGCACGCGCAGCTTCAGGGCTATTCGCGCCGTGACTTCATCAAGTTCTGCGGTTGGATCGCGGCCGCAACCGGCATTCAGTCGAGCGGCGTTGCCCAGGTCGTCAAGTCGCTCGACACCAAGCCACGCCTCCCGGTCGTGTGGTTCCATTTCCAGGAATGTACCTGCTGCAGCGAATCGTTCATCCGCTCCTCCCACCCGATAGTCTCCGACATCGTCCTTGACAAGATCTCACTCGACTACACGGAAACGCTCCAGGCCGCAGCGGGGAAACAGGCCGAAGAAGCGCTCCAGGCGACGATGAAGAAGTACAAAGGGGAGTACCTGATGCTCGTGGAAGGCTCCGTACCGACAGCGGAGGGGGGGATCTACTGCTGCATCGGGGGGCGGACTGCGCTGGATATCGTGAAGGAGGCGGCCGGGGGGGCCAAGGCGATCATCGCGTGGGGGAGCTGCGCATCCAACGGATGCATCCAGGCCGCCCGACCCAACCCGACAGGGGCAACGCCGATACACAAGATCATCACCGACAAACCGGTGATCAATGTCCCGGGATGCCCTCCCATTGCGGAGGTGATGGCGGGGACAATCGTCCACCTCCTCGCGTTCGACCGCATCCCCCAGCTCGACGGTCTCGGGCGCCCGAAGGCCTTCTACTCCAGGCGCGTTCACGACACGTGCTACCGGAGGCCGAATTACGACGCCGGACTTTTCGTGGATACGTTCGACGATGAGAACGCCAGGCGGGGATACTGTCTCTACAAGGTCGGCTGCCGCGGCCNNCTGGCTTCCTTCCCCGGATTCGGCATCGAGACGACCGCGGACAAAGTGGGGGTCGTCCTCGGCATTGCGACCGCCGCAGGAATCGCCGCCCACGCCGTGTCCACCAACATCAGGAAGCGGAAGCTCATCCAGGAGGAAATCAAGAGCAGCGAACCGTCTGGTGATTCGAAGAAAGGAGGCGCCTGATGTCCAACCGCATCGTCATCGACCCGATCACGCGCATCGAGGGACACCTCCGCGTTGAGATAGAAGTACAGGACGGCACGATCGTTGACGCGTTCAGCTCCGGAACGATGGTCAGGGGGTTCGAGCGGATACTCAAGGGGCGCGACCCCCGGGACGCCTGGGCCTT
>PMDK01000254.1:0-12621 GCA_003154425.1 Ignavibacteriota bacterium | reverse complement strand
GCTGGCCGAAGAGCTCGCCGAAGTATTTCGCCGACGTCCAGAGGCGGATCGCGGCGTTCGTTCAGAGCGGACAGCTGGGCATATTCGCAAACGGCTACTGGGGGCACGCGGCGTACAAGCTCCCGGCCGAGGTGAACCTGCTCGGCGTGGCGCATTACCTGGAGGCCCTGGAGTGGCAGAAGGAGATTGTAAAGGTCCACACCATCTTCGGGGGGAAGAACCCGCACCCGAATTATCTCGTCGGCGGGGTTCCCTGTGCCGTCAACATCGACGACGCCAACGCGCTGAACGCCGAGCGTCTTGCCTACGTCGGAGAGTTGTTCGACACCGCCGTCGCTTTCGTGAACCAGGTATACATCCCGGACCTGCTCGCGGTTGCGGGCTTCTACAAGGACTGGGGGGCGATCGGCGGGGGCCTCGAAAACTACATGTCGTACGGGGATTTGCCGGTGAACGGGTACGGCGACCCCTCGCATTTCAAGTTCCCCCGCGGCGTGATACTCAAACGGAACCTCGCGGAGGTCCTTCCCGTGGACGGGAAGAGCGCGGAGGAGGTTCAGGAGTTCATCTCCAGCTCCTGGTACGAGTACTCGGCCGGAGACGCAACGGGGCTTCATCCATGGGCCGGCGAAACCAACCTGAAATATTCGGGGCCGAAGCCGCCGTACGACCACCTGGACGTGACGAAGAAGTACAGCTGGCTGAAGACACCCCGCTGGAGGGGGCACGCAATGGAAGTCGGGCCTCTTGCCCGGCTGCTTGTCGCCTACGCTTCCGGGCGGGAGGAAGTGAAGGAGGCGGTCAACGGGGCGCTCAAGGCGCTCGACGTACCTGTCGCTGCGCTCTTTTCGACGCTCGGCCGCACCGCGGCCCGCGGCATCGAAACGCAGCTCATTGCCGGCTGGTCGAAGGAATTCTACACGCAGCTTCTGGCAAACATCAGGAACGGGGACACCCGCATGTTCAACAATGCGCGATGGGATCCCGACACATGGCCCCGGGAGGCCAAAGGGGTCGGCATGACCGAGGCCCCGCGGGGCGCGCTTGCACACTGGATTGTCATCAAGGACAAGAAGATCGACAATTACCAGCTCGTGGTCCCGAGCACGTGGAACGCCTCACCCCGCGATGCGAAGGGAGAACGCTCCGCGTACGAGGCGTCGCTGATCGGGACCCCGGTGAAGGACCCCGAGAAACCGCTGGAAGTCCTCCGGACAATCCACTCGTTCGACCCGTGCCTCGCCTGTGCGGTGCACCTGTACGACGAGCGCGGGACGTACGTCCACCATATCGACACGTTCTAGGAGGCCCCAATGGAACAACTCTCCATACGCCGCGTGTACGTGTGGCAGCTCCCGGTCAGGTTGTACCACTGGGTGAACGCCTTCGTCGTCCTGGCGCTGGCAGTGACGGGCTATATCATCGGCAAGCCGCTGGCGCTCGTGATCGCTTCGGAAGCGTCATACAGCTACTGGTTCGGGACCGCCCGGTTCATCCATTTCCTGGCGGCGTTCCTGTTCTTCTTCAACTTCCTCTTCCGCATCTACTGGGGGTTCGTGGGGAATGTGTTTGCCCGATGGCAGAATTTCCTCCCGTTCCGGAAAGAGCAGCTCCGCGAAGCCGTGGACGTCCTCAAGGTGGACATACTGCAGGCGACGGTCACGCCCCTGGAATCCGTCGGGCATAACCCGCTTGCGGGGTTCACCTACTTTCTGACGTTCCTGGCCTTTCTGTTCCAGTCGGTGACCGGGTTCGGGATGTACTCCGCCATGAGCGATTCCTGGCTCCCGCGCATGTTCGCCTGGATCGTCCCGCTTATGGGCGGGGACTTTGCGGTGCGCCAGTGGCACCACATGATGATGTGGTTCTTCGTACTCTTCACAATCATCCACGTCTACCTCGTCTTCTACCACGACTATGTCGAGGGGCGCGGCGTCATCTCCTCCATGGCGGGAGGATGGAAGTTCGTGGAGAAGCGGAACAAATAGCACGCCTGCACGCTCAGAACAGGGCGGTCCGGCGATCCGGACCGCCTTTTTTGTTTTTGTCCCGGCGTTCCGTATTTTTCCCGACACTATGGCCACCCCCGCCACCATACTGGTTCTCGGCATCGGCAATTACCTCATGGGGGACGAGGGGGTGGGAGTCCACGCCATCAAAGCGCTCGAACGGGAGACGATCCCCCCCGGGGTGAGCCTTCTTGACGGGGGGACGGGGGGATTTCATCTCCTGTCCTACCTCCAGGATTACCCGACCGTTCTCCTTATCGATGCGACAATGGACGGCGGGGCACCCGGCACCGTGCGGGTGCTCCGCCCGAGGTTCGCCAGCGATTTTCCCCGCGCGCTGAGTGCCCACGACATCGGGCTGAGGGACCTGATCGAATCCGTGATACTCACGGGGAAACTCCCCGACATCCGCCTCCTGACGGTGTCGATCGGCGATCTGAACGACATGAGGACCGAGCTTTCTCCGGAGGTGAGCGCCGCGATCCCGTCGGTGGTGGCATCGGTGAAGGAGATACTCGCCGATCTGCTCACGGAGGGACCCGCGGGGGAGGATCAATGACAGGTGCGACGTTAATGGTGTTCGTCATTTCCAGGTCACAAGCAAAATGAAATCAACATGGAGACCACAATGAAAAAAGCACTCCTGCTCCTCCTCGTGGCGGCACTCACGCTCGCGGCAAACGGGTGCTTCCCCGGGACGAGCGTCTACTCTCCGCGGGAACCCGCCGGCTTCTTCTCCGGGCTCTGGCACGGATGGATTGCCCCCGTCTCGCTCATCGTCGGATTTTTCAGGCCCGACGTCAGAATCTATGAGATGAACAACACCGGCTGGTGGTACGACCTGGGGTTTTACATTGCCGTCATCGGGGGATTCGGAGGTGTGGCTCTCTCACGGAAGCGGAAGAAGAAAGACCGGTCGTAGCGCCTGCTTGCGCGTTGGCAGGCGATCCCGTACCTTGAATCATGCACGAACTATCGATAGCGCAGAGCATCGTCGAAATCGTCCTCCAGCACCTGCCGAAGGAGGAGACGGTGTCCGTCAAAACCGTCAGACTGAGGCTGGGCACGATGGCGGGGGTCGTCTCCGATTCACTGGAGTTCTGTTTCGGAGCGATAACGGCGGGAACGCCGCTCGAGGGTGCCCGCCTGGAGATCGAGCACGTCCCGCTGAAGGCCCACTGCAGCGACTGCGGCCGGGATACGGACATTGAGCCCACGCTGTTCATGTGCCCCTCATGCGGCGGCACATCCCTGACGGTCCTCTCCGGGAGGGAGATGCAGGTGCGGGACATAGAAGTGGGAGAGAACGAGGAGGTCGGATGAGCGTCATCACGATAGAGCGGAAAGTCCTGGAAAAGAACGACGAACTGGCCCGTCAGAACCGTTCGCTGCTCGCCCAGAAGGGGATATTCGCGATCAATGTCGTCAGTTCGCCCGGCGCGGGGAAGACGAGCCTCCTGGAACGGACGCTTGAACATCTCGCCGGACGGCTGGCCGTGGCGGTGATCGAAGGAGATGTGCAGACCGACTTCGACGCGCAACGCGTAGCAAAGTACAATGTCCCGGCGGTCCAGATCGTGACCGCAGGCGGCTGCCACCTCGAGGCCAACCTCGTGCACGACGCGCTGGGGAAGATCGATCTCTCGCACATCAGGCTCCTGATCATCGAGAACGTCGGCAACCTCGTGTGCCCGTCGAACTACGACCTCGGTGAAGCGATGAAGGTCGTCGTCGCCAGCACGACCGAAGGAGACGACAAGCCTCTGAAATACCCCGGGATGTTCCGCAACTCCTCGGTGCTCATCATCAACAAAATCGATCTTCTCCCCTACGTGAATTGCCGCATCGAGACGTTGCGGGCCAACGCGCTGCGCATCAATCCATCGCTCACGGTCTTCGACACCTCCTGCACGACTGGAGCCGGGATTCCGGCGTGGTGCGACTGGCTCCTGGCCCGCACGACTCCAGGGGCGACCTGAGGCTTCCACGGGGACTTCCGGTGTCCCATCCCGCTTCTGCCTTGAAAATCTCAGATTTTTCCGCAGACGGGAATCCTCGAGCTTTCCTTCCCATTTTTGAAAATTCCGCGGGCCAATCGATGCTGATACGGTACGGATTCCCCGTTTTCGCGGGATGGCACACACATTGCGATAATAACGGTAACGGCGGCGCACGCTGTGCCGCCGCCACCGTAACTTTCACACTCGCAATGACATGCCACCGACAAATCAAGAGAAAACTCATCCGAGCGGCGACAACAGGTTCAAATTGCTCGACCGCGCCGTCACACGGCACCAGGCGCGCGGCGACGCGCTCATCGAAGTTCTTCACGTGGCGCAGGGGATATTCGGCTTCCTCGATAACGATCTGCTCATCTACGTCGCACGGAGCCTGAAGCTCCCGCTCAGCCGCGTCTACGGCGTTGCGACATTCTACCATTTCTTCACGCTCAAGCCCAAAGGGACCCATTCGTTTGTCCTCTGCACGGGGACGGCGTGCTACGTCAAGGGGGCGTCCATGATACAGAAGGCTGTGGAACACCACTGCGGCGTCAGGTTCGGCCAGACCACGGCCGACAAAGGGGTGTCGCTTGTCTCGGCGCGGTGCGTCGGATCATGCGGGCGCGCGCCGGTCGCCGTGCTCGACGATGAGGTGGCGGGGAAGCTGACGCCCGAATCGGCCGTCGTGATGATCGGGCGGTGGCAGCAGACGGCCGGGGAGGCGGCGGCATGATTGTCGAAGAACTCAGAGAACTCGCAGAGAAGGAGCGCGCGCGGCAGGGCTCGTACAGACACCGCATCACCTACTGCTCCGCCGCCGGGTGCGCCTCGTGCGGCGGGACGGCTGTGCGCGATGCGCTCGCACAAGCGCTCAAGGCGCGGAACATGGAGCATGAGGTCGAGCTTGCGGGGACAGGCTGCATGGGACTCTGCGGCGAGGGACCGCTCGTCAGGATCTCCAGAGACGGGACGCTCTACCAGCGGGTGGATGCCGCCGTCGCGGAGAAGATCATCGAGGAGCACATCGGACGGGGGAAGAAAGTCGCTGAGAATCTCGTCGATACGAACGACCCGTTCTTTTCATCACAGGTGAAAATCGTCCTGGAAAATTGCGGGATAACGGATTCGGAAAGAATCGACGACTACATCGCCGCCGGAGGGTATGAAGCGCTGGCAAGGGCCGTCACGGAAATGCAGAGCGCGGAGGTGGTGGAAGAGGTCCGCAGAAGCGGGCTCCGTGGGCGCGGCGGGGCGGGGTATCCCACCGNNTCATGGACAGGAGCGTCCTCGAAGGGGATCCGCATCGGGTACTCGAGGGGATGGCAATCGCCGGCTACGCCTCCGGCGCCTCCCAGGGGTTCATCTATGTGCGTGCCGAATACCCTCTGGCCATCGAACGGCTGCGGCTGGCCATCAAGCAGGCGGAGAGGGTCGGCCTTCTCGGGAACAGGATTTTCGATTCTCAATTCAATTTCCGCATCGACATCAGAATCGGGGCTGGGGCGTTCGTGTGCGGCGAGGAAACCGCGCTGATCCGCTCCATCGAAGGGAAACGGGGAAGGCCCCGTCCCCGCCCCCCCTATCCGTCGGAAAAAGGTCTCTGGGGGGCCCCGACGCTGATCAACAACGTCGAAACGTTCGCGAACATCGCTCCGATCATCCGCAAGGGGAGCGCATGGTTCGCGGCGATCGGGACGCCGAAAAGCGCGGGGACGAAAGTGTTCGCGCTCGCCGGAAAAATCCGCAACACGGGCCTGATCGAAGTACCGATGGGGATCCCTCTGCGGAAGATCATATTCGACATAGGGGGAGGCACGCCGGAGGGAACGACGTTCAAGGCGGCGCAGACAGGCGGGCCATCCGGAGGGTGCATCCCGGGTGATTCGCTCGACCTCCCGGTTGACTACGAATCGCTCGCCACCGTCGGGTCCATCATGGGAAGCGGCGGACTGATCGTCATGGATTCGACGTCGAACATGGTCGATGTGGCAAAGTACTTCATGGACTTCTGCGTGGACGAATCGTGCGGCAAATGCGTCCCCTGCCGCGTCGGCACGGTGCACATTCACGGACTGCTGGAGAAGATCTCCGGGGGACGCGGGACGACGGACGACCTGGCGCTCCTGGAAGAGCTATGCCAGATGGTGAAGGAGACGAGCCTGTGCGGACTGGGACAGTCGGCCCCCAACCCCGTCCTCTCGACGCTCCGGTTCTTCCGGCATGAATACACGGAGCTCCTCAGCGCGCCGGAAGGGTTCGTGCCCGCGGGCGCGGCCAACGAAAAGTCAACCACCGGGTAACAGGACACGATCATGGCCATACTCACGCTTACAATCAACGGCGAGCACGTCAGCGGCAAAGACGACGAAAGCCTCCTGGCGATCGCCTCTCAGCACGGCATCAGGATACCGACGTTGTGTCACCTCGACGGGCTCTCGGACGTGGGCGCATGCCGTCTCTGCCTCGTCGAAATCGAGGGGTCGCCCAAACTCTTCCCCGCCTGCACCACCAGGCCGCAGGAGGGGATGGTGGTCTCGACCGACACCGAGCGCCTCCGGCGGTACCGCCGCATCATCATCGAGTTCCTCGCCTCGGAGGGGAATCACCAGTGCGCGGTCTGCGTGGTCAACAACCATTGCGAGCTGCAGAACCTGGCCTACGAGACGGGTCTGACGCACGTCAGCGTCCCGTACCTGTACCCGAAGAAGGATCTCGACGCAACGCACAAGGACTTCATCATCGACCGGAACCGCTGCGTGCTCTGCACGCGCTGCGTCAGGGTCTGTCACGAGGTCGAGGGAGCACACACATGGGACATCGCGGGGCGCGGAATCTCCTGCGAGATCATCTCCGACCTCAATCAGCCGTGGGGGGCGTCGGGAAGCTGCACCTCATGCGGTAAATGCGTCCTTGTCTGTCCCACCGGCGCCCTCATCGAAAAAGGGGAGGCGGTGGCAGAGATGGAGAAGAAGACCGACTTCCTGCGCTACATCGTCACCGCCCGGCAGAAACGGGAGTGGGTCAACGTCGATTCGGACGAAGAGTAATTCACCGGGAGGGAACAGAACAATGAAACCGAGAGTGGCGACGGTATGGCTCGGCGGCTGTTCGGGCTGCCNNTGCCACATGTCGTTCCTCGACATGGATGAACGGCTGATCGAGCTTGCGGACAGGATGGACCTCGTGTACTCACCGATCGCCGATATCAAGGAATTCCCGCGAAACGTCGACGTGACGCTTGTCGAAGGGGCGATCGCAAGCACCGAGCACGAGGAACAGGCACACATCATCAGGCGGAATTCACGGCTCGTGGTCGCATTCGGCGACTGCGCGGTGACCGGCAACGTGACCGCCATGAGGAACAGCCTGCCGCTCGATGCGGTGCTGGAGCGTGCCTACATACAGCTCGCCGACGTCACGCCGCAGATCCCCCGCGACTATCCGACGATCGCGGAGCTGATGAAACAGGCCCGGCCGCTGCACGAGGTCATCAAGGTCGATGCGTTCATCCACGGATGTCCGCCGACCGCCGACCAGATCTGGTTCGCCGTGAGCGAGCTGCTGGAGGGGAAGCTGCCGGCGCTGTCACATGTGTACCTGCGGTACGGGTAGGAGGACGGAATGTCAAGGACGATAACAATATCTCCTGTTTCGCGCATCGAAGGGCACGCGAAGATCACGATTCACCTGGACGAACGGGGCAATGTCACGGATGCCAGGTTCCATGTGAACGAGTTCCGCGGGTTCGAGAAATTCTGTGAGGGGCGGCTCATGTGGGAGATGGGCGGGATCACTTCAAGGATCTGCGGCATCTGCCCGACGAGCCATCTCATCACATCGGCAAAAGCAGGGGACGACATACTTGCGGTCGCGATCCCCGAAACGGCGGAGAAGCTCCGCCGGCTGATCACCCTTGCGCAGTGGATCCAGTCGCATGCGCTCAGCTTCTTCCACCTTTCCTCACCCGATTTCCTGCTCGGGTTCGACTCGGACCCGGCGACCCGCAACATATTCGGGCTCATCACGAAAGACAAGGAATTCGCCCGCCGCGGGATCCGGCTCCGGAAATTCGGGCAGGAGATCATCGAGGTGCTCGGCAGCAGGCGCATACACACTCCATGGGCGGTGGCCGGGGGGGTGCGGGAGCCTTTCGACGCGGCGAAACGGGACCATCTCCTCGCCTGGATCCCGGAGGCGAAGGAGACCGCACTCCTGGCGCTCGAGACACTCAAGTCGATTCACGAGGAGTTCGCCGCTGATATCCCCAACTTCGGCAGCTTCCGCTCGATGTTCATGGGGCTCGTGGCGCCGGACGGCGCGCTCGAATACTACGACGGGACGCTCCGCGTGATGGACGGAAGCGGGAACGTCATCGCCGACAAGATCGACATACACAAGTATGATGAGTACATAGGGGAAGCGTCCGAAAGCTGGTCGTATCTGAAATTCCCCTACTACAAACCGCTCGGGTATGAGAAAGGGATGTTTCGCGTCGGGCCGCTCGCCCGCGTGAAC
Source organism: Ignavibacteriota bacterium (assembly GCA_003154425.1). Taxonomy (GTDB): domain Bacteria; phylum Bacteroidota; class Ignavibacteria; order UBA10030; family UBA6906; genus Fen-1273. The sequence continues at coordinate 4,097 of PMDK01000254.1, read as the reverse complement.
ATCTGCGACTACATCGACACTCCCCTCGCAGAGGGGGAACGGGTGGCGTTCAAGGCGATCGCCGCCAAGGCCGGGGCGGTAAACAATTCGTTCTACTACCACTACGCACGGCTCATCGAGCTTCTCTTCGCCGTCGAAAAGGCCGAGATGCTCCTGCACGACCCGGTGATGCTCGGCACGAACATACGGGCCAGGGCCATGATCAACAGGCGCCTGGGGATCGGCGCGAGCGAAGCCCCGCGCGGAACTCTCTTCCACCGGTACGAGGTGGACGACAACGGGGTCCTCCAGAAAGTGAACCTGATCATCGCCACCGCGCAGAACAACCTGGCGATGAACCGGACGGTCCGACAGCTCGCCATCCAGTACATCGACGGCAGCAAGATCACGGAAGGAATACTCAACCGGATCGAGGCCGGGATCAGGTGCTTCGACCCCTGCCTCTCATGCTCGACACACGCCTCGGGCCGGATGCCCCTGCACGTGCAGTTGCTCGACTGCGAAGGGTCCGTCGTCAGCGAGCTGAGAAGGTGAGGAAGACCATCGTCATCGGTTACGGCAACACGCTCCGGCGCGATGACGGGGCCGGCGTCGCGGCCGCCGATCGGCTGGCCCGGGATCGCCCCGGCGCGAATGTCCTGACCTCTCAGGAACTGCATCCGGAGATGGCGGAAGAGGTGGCGGCATGCGACCTGACGGTGTTCATCGACGCCAGCGTGCGCACGCCGACCGTGCGCGTCACCCGGGTATCCCCCGGGGACTCCATGCACGGCGCGGACGGGCACGCCCTCTCCCCCGCGGGGGTGCTCGCGCTCTGCTCCGGGCTCTACGGACGTACTCCGGAGGAGGCGATGCTCGTGGAAATACCCGCGTTCCAATGCGGGTTCGGCGAAACGATGAGCCCGGGCACACTCCGGATGATTGACTGCGGCGTGCAACTCATCTCTGAGCTCCTCGCCGGGAAGGATACTTCACGGTTAATCACTACGGTGAAATCGTGAGCGCCCGCGTCCATATCGCCATACGCGGCGCGGTACAGGGGGTCGGCTTCCGGCCCTTCATTTACCGGCTCGCACGAGAAATGCGCATGGGGGGATGGGTGCTAAATTCTCCCGGAGGGGTGTTCATTGAAGCGGAGGGGGACAGGGAAGCGCTCGACACATTCATACTCCGCATCGGAGCGGAAAAACCGCCGCTCGCCTCGATCCAGAGCATGGAATGCACATTCCTCGATCCGTGCGGCCCTTCGACGTTCGAGATTCTCACGAGCACGGCATCCGGGGAAACCGGCGCCCTTGTCATGCCCGACATCGCGACCTGCCCGGAGTGCCTCGCCGAGATCGCTGATCCCGCAGACCGCAGGTACATGTATCCTTTCACCAACTGCACAAACTGCGGGCCGAGATTCACGATCATCGAATCGCTCCCGTACGACCGGCCGAACACGTCGATGAAGGCATTCCCGATGTGCGACGACTGTGCCCGGGAGTACGGGGACCCGTCGAACCGCCGGTTCCACGCGCAGCCGATTGCATGCCCCTCGTGCGGCCCCCGGCTTGAACTGTGGGATGAAAAAGGTGATCCCCTCACACGTGATCATGACGCCCTCCTCCGGGCGGCGCGCATGATCAGGGAGGGGCGTATCGTCGCCCTCAAGGGGATCGGCGGCTTTCAGCTGGTGGTGGACGCCGGGAACGACGGGGCGGTGAACCGGCTGAGAGCGAGGAAGCACCGCGAAGAGAAACCGTTTGCGCTTATGGCAAGAGACATCGCGACCGTACGGGGCCTGTGCGAGGTATCGGTGCTGGAGGAACGGGTGCTGATCTCTCCCGAATCACCGATCGTGCTCCTGAGAAAAAAAGGGGGCGCATCCCAGCACGCCCTGACTCGGCGGGGGTCACCCGTCGCGCCCGGGAATCCGTTCCTGGGGATCATGCTCCCCTCGAGTCCGCTCCATCACATCCTCCTCGGGGAGCTCGACTTCCCCATCGTGGCCACATCGGGGAACCTCACCGACGAACCGATCTGTATCGACGCGCCGGAAGCCGTCCGGAAACTCGGCGGCATCGCGGATGCGTTTCTCGTCCACGACCGCCCCATCGTCCGGCACGCGGACGATTCGATCGTGCGGGTCATGCTCGGCCGGGAGCTCGTCACCCGGCGGGCGCGGGGGTTCTCCCCCCTTCCCGTCAGACTGGGATTCCGGGCGCCGGAGATGCTTGCAGTCGGCGCGCAGCTGAAAAACACCGTCGCGGTCTCCCGGGGGGAGAATGTCTTCATCAGCCAGCACATCGGCGACCTCGAAACAAAGGAGTCCCTGGATGCCTTTCACCGGGGTGTGAGCGACATGCTCTCCATGTTCGCCGTCACGCCGGTGTGTGTTGTATCTGACCTCCATCCCGACTATCTTTCAACAGGATTTGCGCATTCCTCAGGGTTCCCTCTCGTCGCGGTCCAGCATCACCACGCACACGTAGCATCCTGCATGGCGGAGAACGGCCTCCGGGGGAGGGTTCTGGGCATCTCATGGGATGGCACCGGGTACGGGACAGACGGAACAATCTGGGGAGGAGAGTTCCTCCTGACCGACGGCGCGTCGTTCGAGCGCGTCGCCGCATTCAGACGGTTCCCCCTGCCGGGGGGGGAAAAGGCCATCAGGGAACCCCGGCGCCAGGCCCTCGGGCTCCTCTACGAAACGCTCGGTCCGGATATCTTCAAACGGGGCGACCTGCCTCCGCTCCGGTCATTCACGCGCCGCGAACTCACAGCACTTCGCACGATGCTCGTGCGGGGTGTCAATGCTCCGTACACGACGAGCGCCGGAAGGCTCTTTGACGCCGTTGCGTCCATCACCGGACTGCAACAGGTGAGCTCATACGAGGGGCAGGCTGCAATGACGCTGGAGTTCGCCCTGGGGGGGGAAAAAGAAGGCGAATACCCCTTCGACCTGACGGAATCTGCACTGCCGGGATCACGCCTGACAGTGGACTGGTCTCCCATGGTGACGGCACTCCTGAAGGACATCGAGCGAGGGGCGGGAGCGCCGGTCGTTGCCGCGAAATTCCATAACGGTCTGGCGGAAGCGGCGGTGGAAGTCGCCCGCAGAAGCGGCGAGAAGCGGATCGTCCTTTCCGGAGGGTGCTTCCAGAACCGCTACCTCACAGAACGGGTCGTCCGCCGGCTCGGAGAAGAGGGTTTCCGGCCGTACTGGCACCAGCGGGTTCCTCCCAACGACGGGGGGATTGCACTCGGCCAGATCGCCGTTGCGGCAGAGCGGATGCTGAAGGAACAGGCGAACTCATAGCGCGCCGACAAACATCAAGGAGGGAAGATATGTGCCTGGCAATCCCCGGGAAAGTGCTCGACATCGACCGGAACGTCTCCCCGGTCATGGGAAGCGTGAGCTTCGGCGGCACACAGAAGAGAGTCTGCCTCGAATGGGTTCCGGAAGTCCGTGTCGGTGACTACGTCATCGTCCATGTCGGCTTTGCGCTCAGCACCGTCGACGAACAGGAAGCGCTGGAAACGCTGAAGATGTTCAAGGAGATGGAGGAACTGGACGGAGAGGAATGATGAGACACATCGATGAGTACAGGGACGGTGAAGCCGCGAAGAAATCAGCGGAGATGATACGCCGAGTTACGACCCGGAACTGGACCCTGATGGAGATCTGCGGCGGTCAGACACATACGATCGTCAAATACGGCATCGAGTCTCTCCTGCCGGGCGAGCTGACGCTTGTGCACGGCCCCGGTTGCCCCGTCTGCGTCACTCCACTGGAAATCATCGACAAGGCGATCGCAATCGCCTCCCGCAGCGACGTCATATTCACCTCCTTCGGCGACATGCTCCGCGTCCCGGGGTCGACCCGGGACCTCCTCACGGTCAAAGCAGAAGGGGGAAAGGTCAGGATGGTCTATTCTCCACTCGACGCCGTGAAGATTGCCCGGGAAAACCCGGATCTGAACGTGGTCTTCTTCGGCGTGGGGTTTGAGACCACGGCCCCCGCCAACGCGATGGCCGTGTACCAGGCGAAGAAGCTGGGCCTCAGAAATTTTTCGCTCCTCTGTTCCCTCGTGCTCGTCCCCCCCGCGATC
>PMDK01000219.1 GCA_003154425.1 Ignavibacteriota bacterium | reverse complement strand
GGTGATCAACCAGCTCCAGCAGGGGGCGGCCTCCATGGCGCGATTGAGCAGGACCATGGACACCGAGCCCTCGATCAGGGACACCGGCCTCACGGACCACGCGATCACGTCGATCAAGGGGACGATCGAATTCCGGAACGTCACATTCCGCCACGCCGGCGCGGAAGCCCCCGCGCTCAAAGGGATCTCACTCACCATCCCGGCGGGGCGCACGCTCGCCATCGTCGGGTACACGGGTTCGGGGAAGAGCACGCTCGTGAACCTGATTCCGCGCATGTACGACGTCACCGAAGGGGAGCTGCTTGTGGACGGCGTGGACGTGCGGAAAATCCCGCTGAACGTCCTCCGGGGGGCGATCGGGTACGTGCCGCAGGAGACGTTTCTTTTCTCGGAGTCGATCGCCGAGAACATCGCCTACGGCTCGGACGGAGGGACCCGGGCGGACATCCACGAAGCGGCGGAGATCGCCCGTATCGCGCATGACGTTGCGGACTTCCCGGGGGGATACGAGACATTCCTCGGCGAGCGCGGGATCACGCTCTCCGGAGGGCAGAAACAGCGCACGAGCATTGCACGTGCGGTCATGAGGAAGCCTGCGATCCTGATACTCGACGACGCGCTCTCCGCGGTTGACACGTTCACCGAAGAGGGGATCCTGAGCCGCCTCCGCGGGGTCATGAAGGGACGGTCGAGCATCATCATCAGTCACAGGATATCGACGGTCAAGGAAGCGGACAGCATCGTCGTTCTCGACGGCGGGGCGATCAAAGAGCAGGGGACGCACGGCGAGCTCGTCGCCCTGGGCGGCATCTACGCCGAGCTCCACCGCAAACAGCTCCTCGAAGAAGAGCTCGAGCAGCTCTGAGTCGGTGCCCCCCCCCGGGGGGGCGCGGAAGAACCAAGGGACGGACGGACAATGCAGGAAGAAGAGATACTCGGCAAAGCCTACGACGCGCGACTGATGCGCCGGATGCTCCGCTACCTGAAGCCGTACGCATGGTACGTCGTGGTCGGCATCGGGCTCAGCATCGTGGTCTCGGCCATGGAGGCCGTCCGCCCGTACTTTGTCAAGGTGGCGGTCGATGTCAATATCGCGCAGAAGGACTCACATGGACTTCTCCGCACCACGCTCCTGTTCCTCGCCGTGATGATCCTCCGCGGCGTGCTGCAGTATCTGAACACCTACCTCACGCAGTGGATCGGCCAGCGGACGATATTCGACCTGAGGATGGAGATCTTCTCGCACCTGCAGCGGCTCGGCCTGAGATTCTACGACCGGAACCCGATCGGTCGTCTCATCACGCGGGTGACGAACGACGTCGAGGTGCTGAACGACATGTTCTCCTCGGGCATCGTGATGGTGTTCAGCGACGTGTTCACGATCATCGGGATCCTCTATTTCATGTTCTCGATGAACTGGCGTCTGGCGCTGATCTCGCTCAGCGTGCTCCCGCTCCTTTTCTACGGCACGTTTCTTTTCAGGCGGAAGGCGCGCGAAGCGTACCGCCAGGTCCGCGTACAGATCGCCCGGATCAACGCGTTCATGCAGGAACACATCACGGGCATGATGGTGGACCAGGTGTTCTCCCGTGAACAGCATTCGTACGACAGGTTCCGCGACATCAACGCGCTCCACAGGGACGCGAACATCAAATCGATATTCTACTACGCGCTCTTCTACCCGGGCGTCGATCTCGTCGGGGCGATCGCCGTCGGCCTGATCATCTGGTACGCGGGGGTGGAGACGATCGGCGGGAGCGTGACGATCGGGACCGTGATGGCGTTCCTGCAGTTCAACGAGATGTTCTGGCGGCCCATACGCGACCTCTCCGAAAAATACAACATCATGCAGACGGCCATGGCGTCCTCGGAGCGGGTGTTCAGGCTGCTGGATGACACGACGCTCATCCCCGAGGATCCGGCGCCCCTTCCCTTCCATGCCGTCCGGGGCGACATTGAATTCCGCAACGTCTGGTTCGCCTACAATGTGCCGGAAGGGGGAGCCGAGCCCGAGTGGGTCCTCAGGAACGTCTCGTTCACGATCCGCGCCGGCGAAACGGCGGCGTTCGTCGGGCACACGGGGGCGGGGAAGACCACGATCATCAGCCTCCTCAGCCGGCTCTACGATGTCCAGAAGGGGGAGATCCTGATCGACGGCATCGACATCCGGCGCGTCCCGCAGGCGGACCTCCGCAGGCATATCGCCGTCGTGCTCCAGGACGTGTTTCTGTTCTCGGGTGACATAACGACAAACATCAACCTGGGCAACAGCGAGATCAGCGCCGACCGCGTCAGGGCGGCCGCGCGCGTGGTCGGGGCGAGCAGGTTCATCGAGCAGCTTCCGGGAGGGTATCATGCGGAGGTGAAGGAGCGGGGCTCGACGCTCTCGGTGGGCCAGAAACAGCTCATCTCGTTCGCACGTGCGCTGGCGTTCCACCCGCGCATCCTCGTCCTTGACGAAGCCACGTCCAGCGTGGACACGGAGACCGAGCTTCTCATTCAGGAAGCGATCAAGAAGCTCCTGTTCGGACGCACATCCATCGTCATCGCCCATCGCCTCTCCACAATACAGTCTGCCACGAAAATCATCGTCATGCACAAGGGGGAGATCCGGGAGATGGGCACCCACCAGCAGCTCCTGGCGCTCGGCGGTGTGTACTATACCCTCTACCAGCTCCAGTACAAGGACCAGGAGCTCCCCCGGGCGGTGTGACGCCGATCCTTGCAACTCTTGACACCGTTTTTTAGATTCCACCGGCTTTCAACGGAGGAGTACTATGAACACCGAGACCCCCGGCGGACCCAAGTTCATGACGCTGGAGCGGCACATCATTGAAGGTGAACGGGAACATGAGGGAGCCACCGGGAGCTTCTCCTCCCTCCTCCACAACCTTTCACTTGCCGCCAAGCTCATATGGCGCGAGGTCACGAAAGCGGGCCTTGTGAACATACTCGGCAAGACCGACAGGATGAACATCAGCGGCGACGTGATCAAGAAGCTCGACGAGTTTGCAGACCAGACGATATACAAGGCGATGGACCACGGCGGGGACCTCTGCGTGATGGCATCCGAGGAGAATGAGGACATCCTGCAGATCCCGGACGACTACCCGCACGGGCGCTACGTGCTTATCTACGATCCCCTGGACGGTTCGGGGAACATCGATGCGAACGTTACCATCGGGACGATATTCTCCGTCTATGCCCGCGTGACCGAGTCCGGCATGGGCACGATCGAGGATGTTCTGCAGCCGGGACACAGGCAGGTGGCGGCCGGGTATCTCCTGTTCGGCTCGAGCATGATGTTCGTCTATTGCACCGGACACGGGGTCCATGGCTTCACGCTTGATCCCAGCGTGGGCGAGTTCATCCTGTCCCACGAAAACATACGCATCCCGAAGCGCGGGTCGATCTACAGCGTCAACGAGGGGAACTTCGACCGCTGGAACCCGAATACGCAGCGGTATATACGGTGGCTGAAGGAGGAGGACCAGGCGACCGGGCGTCCGTACAGCCAGCGGTACATCGGCTCCCTCGTGGCGGACGTTCACCGCACGATGCTCTACGGGGGGATCTACTGCTATCCGGGGGACACCCGGAACCCGAACGGGAAACTCCGCCTCATGTACGAGAACAACCCTCTCGCGTTTATCATCGAGAACGCGGGTGGGGCGGCTTCAGACGGGCGGAGGCGCATACTCGACATCAAGCCTACATCGCTTCATCAGCGTGTTTCACTGTACATCGGCAGCAGGGAGGACGTCCGGACCGCGGAGGAATTTCTTGCCGGAATGAGATAGAAAGGGTCCCGCCCGCCTCCGGCGGGACGGGGATGAGATAAAAATGGCGTCCCGCCGAGAGGCGGGACGCCGTTGTAAAAAGCCTGCGTACTACAGGCGGAAAATCACTGCAGCCTGGAGAGTTTCGTCTTCGCCCTCTCGACGAGCCCGCTTGAGGGGTAGGTGCTGACGAGCTTCGAAAATGCATCCTTCGCCGCGGCCTTGTCGCCGAGCCCCAGGTAGGAATTGCCGATCATGAACTGGGCGTACGGTCGTTTCCCCGAACCCGGGTAGCCCAGGACGGTCTCGAATTGTTTTATCGCATCGTTGTACTTCTTCATTCCGTAGAATGACTCTCCCATCCAGTAGTGGCAGTTGTCGGCGAGCTTGTCTGTCCCGGAATTAAGTATCGCGTCGAACTGGGTTGCCGCCTCCTGGAAATTCCGTCTCTTGTATTCACTGAGTGCCGCACTGTATGCCCCGGAGACGTTCCCTATCGGGGCCGAGGGAGCCGGAGCAGAGACGACGGGCGATTTTGCGGCGGCGGTTGCCTCGTTCAATTTCGTTTCGAGCTCCGCGTTGCGCGCGGTCAGCGTCCTGTTCTCAGCGGAGAGTGCGTCTATTTGATCCCTGATCCGCCGGTTCTCGATCTTCATGCTGTCGGCTTTTGCTTCAGGGGCCGCCGTCGCCGCTACCTCGGGGGTGGCTTCCCAGCTCTCGGTATCTTCCTCCGAGGATCCGCACCCCACTGCTACCACGGCCAGACCCAGAGCAAGAGTGGCCGGGACAAGAAAAATGCTCAGGTGACGGAGACTCTGTGTATCGTTGCTCATGGGTACTCTCCTTTACGTGTGATGGTAATTGTCGTTAATGTATCAAACAGGGGCTGCAATGTCAAGCGCCGGACCCGAAATAGCTTCCCCGGAGCATAGGTTTAGAGGCGCTCCTTCAGGTTATTGTCGAAATATCCCCCGTGAGCCCCTCTGTAATATGGGACTTACTCTCCCCCGTTTCGGGAGGCGGCATCCGCCAGGAGACCGCTGATTGTGAGGACGAGCCTGTCCGGGACACCGTCTGCCTGTCGCGATTGTAGGCGCATATCGCAGATTTCATTCACATAGTCTACCGTTAGAAACGATCCTCCCGAAGTCATGGCGATCTCCGTGGAGAAGAAACCGAGCCCGCAGACCTCGCCGATCTCCCGTGTGATCGAGATAAGCGGGGAGAGGGAGAGGCTTCCGATCTCCCCTTGCGTGACCTCCGAATAGATGTGTGTGATGTCGTCCCACCAGCAGGGGAATATCCCGCCGCAGACAAAGAAAACCCTGAACCATGCCCTGTGATGTGCCAGCTCAGCCGGAACGACTCTCTCCTGGAGAAGATACTTGTCGTCCTGGTGATGCTTGCGGGAATCAATGACATCCTTGAGCGTCTCGGCGCCGGTGATCACACCCGCTCCCCCGCCCGTCGTATTTGCCGGCTTGATGATAAAAGGACGCCCGAGGCGGGCGAGCTGCTCCAGGGAAAGCTCCACCTGCCGTTCACGGCTGTACGGTGAGATGATGATTGTGTACGGGACCGCTATTCCGTGCGAGAGGAACTCGAGGTGCATGGTGGCCTTATCGGCCGCCTTGCGCATGGCATCCGGGGGGTTGAGACATCGTGCTCCCGATGTGACCATCGCCGCGGAAAGCCCGGCGAAAGGTTCCTCATCGGGCGCCGCGCGGTCCAGGAATGTCCCTATCGCGAGCGTGCCGCTCTTCAGTGCCGATGCCACGGCTCGGGCATCCCCGGCGCCGGGCGCGGACATGCGAAGGCCCCGTCTCCTGCACTCCGCATCAATCAGCGAAATGAAATCACGGTCATACTCCCAGTCCCAGGCGACAGCAATGTCGATCTTTTCCGCCATCCGGTAATTTGTTCCGCTCAAAATGATCCGTATACAATACCGAAAACCCGTTCCGGTGTCAAGGCCGGCTTGTTATTCCGGGGGTTAAATGGTATATTTTTCTGATAATGGAAGGGTGCGGAGTGGAGACAATTCGTGAGTACATGAGGACGGCGGCTCTCGCCGCGGCCGGAGCGGTCACCGTGTGCTTTCTGGGGTGCGGCTCGGCCGAGAAGGCGGTCGCTGTTCCCGGGCCGGGTGCGGCCGAGAGGGCCCAGATGGATTTCCGGCGGGAAGTGGCGCTGTCGCACTTCATTGCGGGCTCGGTGCATGAAGTGAAGGGAGAATACGCCGAGGCCGCGCTCGAATATCAGGAAGCGCTCCGGGCGGACACGAATCACGCGATGTTCTTCGCCCTTGCAAAATGCTACTCGGCGCTTAACAAACCCGCCCTTGCAATCGATGCCGCCAGGGAAGCGGTCCGTATGGCTCCGCGGAAGGTCGAATACAGGAGACTCCTGGCCGACATCTCCGCCTCGGCCTATGATCTCGACGGCGCTGCGACGCAGTACGAAGAAATCATCGCGCAGGATTCGTCCAATGTCGAAGCCTGGTACAACCTCGCCCGGGTCTACCAGGTCCGAAAGCCGCTCAAAGCACTCGAAACGTACGAGCATTTCACGGCCCGGTTCGGCCCCGAATGGGACGTGCTCCTCCAGACCGCCGACCTCTGCAACAAGCTTGGGCATCCCGGGCGTGCCGCTGCCGCCCTCAGGCAGATGGTGGACATCGATCCGGGGAACAGGGAACTGCGTCGCACGCTCGCCCAGACGGAGATCCGTGCCGGGAACCTCGACGCCGCCCTCGAAGTCTACGGCAATCTCCGCGACCTGGACCCCGCCAACCTCGGATACCAGGCCGAGATCGCCGGCGTCTGGCTGCTCAAGAAAGACTACACTCATGCCGCCGAGCTCTTCGACCCGATACTGAAGAAAGACACGGTCTCGGTCGACGTCAAAGTCCACATCGGGGAGATCTACTACGGTGAGATGGAAAAAGACTCCTCGCTCATCCCTGTCACGCAGGGCATATTTGAGAAGATACGCGACGCCAACCCGAAGGACTGGCGGCCGTACTGGTTCCTCGGCGGGATAGCATCGAGCAGGAAAGACGATTCACTGGCGGTAAAGAGTTTCCGCCGGGTCACGGAGCTGGCGAGCTGGAATGCCGACGGATGGGTGTTCCTCTCCTCCGTGTACCTGACCAAGAACGACTTCCAGCACTCGGTCGGCATTCTTGAAGCGGCGAAGAAGGCGGTCCCGGACGACTTCCGCGTGAATTTCTTCCTTGGCGTCGCCTACAGCCGCGTCGGGAGAAACCCCGATGCCGCGCTCGTCCTCGAAAAGGCGCGGCAGATCAGTCCCCGGGACACGGAGGCCATCGCGCAGCTCGCGCTCGTCTACGACAGCATGAAGAGGACCGACGACAGCGACAGCCTCTATGAGGAAGCGATCAGGATCAACCCTGACTTCTCTCTTGCGCTGAACAATTACGCCTACAGTCTCGCCGAACGCGGCCTCCAGCTTGAACGCGCGCTCTCTATGGCAAGGAAAGCCCTCGAACAGGCGCCCGATAATCCCTCGTATCTCGATACGATGGGGTGGATCTATTTCCGGCTCGGCCGGTACCGGGACGCAGAATCGTACGTGAAGAAGGCGATCAACAAGGGGGAGGTGAGCGCGGTCGTCCACGAACATATGGGCGACATCTACTTCAGGCTGAACGACACTGACCGGGCGCTTGAACACTGGAACGCGGCACTGAAGCTGGACGAGAACAACACGCTGCTCCGCGACAAGATAACGCGCAGGTCGCTATGACGGGGAACGGGTTCCGTCGCGCCCTTCTCCTTCTGTTCGGGGCGGCGATGTTTTCCTGTTCGCCCCGCACGGCCGGCGTGAAGGCCGATGTGAACGCCGTCCCTGCCGGCGAGATCGCGGCCAGGGTGGCGCGGCGGGAGGCGGGACTCGCCAGCATGGCGGGAAGGGGGAGCGTTTCATTTGAGAGCCCCGAACGCGCGGGTTCCGCATTCTTCGATCTCTCACTCAGGAAGCCCGATTCGCTCCTGATGACGTTCGAGGGACCCTTCGGCATCGGCGCGGGGTTCCTTTTTCTGAGCCGCCAGAAATTTGTCATGTACAGCGGGCTTGATAACAGGGTGATCTCCGGCATCCCGGGCCCCGCCGCCATCCGGTCCGTCATACCCATGGATCTCACGTTCGACCAGATCATGGATGCCTTTACCGGCGGCTTCGTCATCCCGGACGCCGTTCCCGCGCGCTACACGGTGGACGACGGCAAGTACCTCCTCGTCTACGCGATCGGCGGCCGGACGCACTCGTTCTGGATCGATCCCGAGTACGATCTCGTCGTCCGGTACGAGGTGCACGCTGCCGGGGGGAATCTGGTCCTGGAAATGGAATCCTCGCAGGTGGTCACCCGGGAGAACCTGTGCGTCCCCCGGCACGTCACCGTGAACTTCCCGGACGAGGGGAGGCGGCTCTCCATTCACTACACGTCGCTTGATCTGAACGCCGGGGATCTTTCATTCGAATATACCGTCCCCGCCGGCGCCCATTCATCCTCACGGTGAGCCGCGTGCCTCCCCGCCTCCCTTGCCTCGTCATCGGTCTCCTGATAGTCGTCCTTTCCTCTTCGGCCCTGCCCCAGGATGAGATCCGGAAGCGTCAGAACGAGCTCGAGGCGATTCGCGACCAGATCAGGGACCTTGAAGGGAAGATCGGAGCGCAGCAGAAGACCGAACGGGCGACGCTCGACCTGCTCGACAGCTATGAGAAGAAGGCGACCCTCCTGCGGCGGCTGATCACCCGTCTCAAGAGTGATGAAGGGACGCTCACCCGCCGCATCGAAAACACCCGCAGCGGGATGGAAAAACTCGAGGCCCAGCTCTCGTTCCTCAAGAACCACTACGCATCTTACATCGTATCGATCTACAAGCGGGGGCGGACGCGGGACATCGAGTTGCTGATCTCGGCGCATTCCATCAATCAGGTCTATATCCGGAATCAGTATCTCAGGCGGTTCACGAACCAGCGGCGGCGGGATGCCCAGGGGATCGCGGCAAAGCGGAAACAGGTGGAAGACACGCAGGCACAGCTTCATATTCAGCTCAGCGAGGAGCAGCGGCTTCTTGCCGAAAAGGGGGCCGAAGACGAGCGGCTCGCCTCGCTCGCTGCCGACCGCAGGGATGCACTCCTCACGATCCGGAAAGACAAGAAGTTCGCCCAGCGTGAAATCGAGCGGCAGATGAGGGCGGCGAAAGAACTGGAAGGGATGATCGCGGAGCTGATTGAAGCCGACAGAATAAAGAAGGAGCACGAGGCCCAGGAGGCGCGCAGGGCCCGTGTGCCGGTGCCGGTCCCCGCGGGAGGAAGCCTCGACTCCCGGAAAGGGAAGCTCCGCTGGCCTGTCACGGAGGGGAACATCGTGGCGCATTTCGGGAATCAGACGCACCCGACACTGAGGACGATCACGCAGAACACGGGGATCGACATCGCGGCCAGGGTCGGCTCACCGGTCAGCACGGTCGCTGACGGTCAGATCTCCAAGATACTCTGGCTCCCTTCCTACGGGAACCTCGTGATCATCTCGCACAGCGGCGGTTATTATACCGTCTACACGCACCTGGCGGAAATCAGCGGTGCGGAAGGGGCGAAGGTCAAAGAAGGAGAAGTGATCGGGTACACCGGGGAAGCGTTGAACGGTCCCCGCCTCCACTTCGAGATATGGAAGGGGAAGGAAAAACAGAATCCCGAACAGTGGCTCGGACGGCAATGACCCGGCGCGAGTGGATATACATGGCGGGGGTGATCTTCCCGGCACTCGTGGCGGCGGTCCTGCTGCGGTCCCCGCTCGGGCTCGTGGAGGACCAGATCACGCACGTCCGTTATGACGTACGTCCGTCCAGGAAGGCCGACACCAGCATCGTGGTGATATACATCGACCAGGATGCACTCAGGTCGATTCACTGGCCTGTCCGGCGGAATTTCTACGGACTCATGCTCAAAGCGCTCAGTGACCTGCATGTGCGCGCAGTCGGCATAGAAGCGTTCTTCGAAGACCTGAACCCGGAATACCCCGAATATGACGACCTCCTCGCCCGGATGTGCGCACTTTCGGGAAACGTCGTCCTCACGTCGTATTTCGATACCGTGGCCCCTCCCGGCTCGCTGTTCGGGCGCGATTCGCTTCCTTCCGGGCTCTTTGGCTTTCCCGCGGTGCTGGAGGATGTCCCCTCGGGGGGCGGCCCGCACCTCCCGTTCGCGTCGCTCCGGGGAGTCTCAGCCGGCATCGGGCACGTCAATATCGGCGTCAATGCAGACATCGATCTCTTCATCGCCTATGGGACTGAGCGCGTGCCGGCGTTCGGTCTCGAGCTGGCGCGGGTCTATCTCGGCGCGGCGCGAAGCGGCGTCGTGTGCCGTGGCAGGAGCCTCGAGTTCCGCCGGGAATCCGGGACGTATGAATGTACATCCACATCCGCGGGGACTGCCACCGTCAACCTTCCCGGGACGATTGGGTCCTTCACCGCGTATCCGTTCCTCGAAGTGCTCCGCTCATACGATGCGCTCCGGGCCGACAGGCCCCCCTCTCTCCCCGTCGCCTCCCTTCGCGGAAAGATCGTGCTGATCGGACTCATAGCGGAAGGGAGGAGCGTCTTCGTTCCGACGGCCGTCGATCCCCGCCTGCCTGCAGTGCTGCTCCACGCCTCCCTGATCGACAACATACTTGGAGACCGGTTCCTCGTCCGCGCACCGTTCTGGATCACGCTCCTGGTGTCGCTCTTTGCGGGCCTCGCGTGCGGCGCCGGCGCTCTGGCGCTCAGGACGCCGCTGAACAGGTGGACTCTGGTGGGTATTCCCCTCATTCTCATCATCGTCTCATTCGGGCTCTTTCTGACAGGTGCGGTCATTCTCCCCATTGCGACCCCCCTGGCACTTTGCCTTATCGCCGGTGCGGCGGGGATCGTCAGGCGTCAACGGCGTGCGAAAGACCATGTGGAAAGCCTGGAGTCCGAGAAGAGGACCATACTCGAGAAACTGCGCGACCGGGAAGCCAAAGTCGCCATGCTCGAGGAGGAGCTCGTGACGATGGAAGCCTCCCGCCGGGGCGACCGGACAGAAGAACTCGTGGAGGAACTCCGCCGGTACAGAGCCGAGATCAGGACGCTCTCCTCGAAAGCCGACGACATGGACGTCTTCGATCCCTCAGGTGGAGAAGCCTCAGCGGAAGAGGCTGAGTTCGAATCCATGGTGTACAGCAAGGGGGGTCCGATGTCGGCGGTGATCGACTTCGTTGCGAAAATTGCCCCGAGCGACTCGCCGGTGCTCGTGCTCGGTGAAAGCGGCACGGGGAAAGAACTCATCGCCCGGGCAATACACACGAGGAGTCCCCGCGCCCAGGGCGTGTTCGTTGCCGTCAACTGCGGGGCACTCGCCGAATCGCTTCTCGAATCCGAGCTCTTCGGGCACGAACGAGGTGCATTCACCGGGGCTGTCAGGGACAAACCCGGCCGGTTCGAGCTCGCCGATGGGGGGACCATATTCCTGGACGAGATCGGTGAGGTCTCCGAAGGGTTCCAGCTCAAACTCCTCCGCGTGCTGCAGGAAGGGGAATTCGAGCGTGTGGGGGGGACAAAGACGCTCCGCGTCAACGTCCGCGTCGTCGCGGCGACAAACTCCGACCTGCGGGAGATGGTCCGTCAGAAGAAGTTCCGGGAAGACCTCTATTACCGCATGGATGTTCTGACGGTCGCGCTCCCTCCGCTTCGTGAGCGTCAGACGGACATCCCTCTCCTGATCAGCCATTTCCTCCGCCGGGAAGGGGGAGGCCTCCGCGTCTCCCGCAATGTCATGGATGCCCTTCAGAACTACCGCTGGCCGGGGAACATACGGGAGCTCGAGAGCGTGATGAAACGAGGGGTCCTCCTTGCCAGGAGCGAGCACCGCGAGATGGTGACGATCAAAGACCTGAACGATGAAATTGCCTCTGCCGCCCGCGGGGCGGCCCCTGTGGAAGAACAGGTGCTAGAATCGCTGCGCGACAAGGCCTTCAGCCGGAGCTCCGTGACCGAAACGGCCGACGAGCTGGGGGGCCTCAACCGGGGGACGGTGGCCGAATACCTCAGGGGGGAATGCCTGAAAGCATTCGCGGAGTCTGCTTTTGACATCGAAAAGGCTGTCCGGCGGATCTCCCTCTCGGCGGACCCGTCCGTCAATGAACGCGTGAGGAAGAAATTTCAGGACTACCTCACCAACATTTCCGAGGGGGTCTCTCCGTCGCAGACATGGGAATCAAACCGCGGTGCGCTCAAACCGAAGAGCAAGAACCTCCCTCAAAAATACCACAGGTATCTCGAGCAGGTCGGTGAGGCATTCTACCGGGGCCTCTGGAAACTCGCGGAATAGCTTTCCGTTGCCCCCGTATGCCTGAAAGGGCCCGACCCCGCACTTCTCTCTGCAGACCCCGCATTTGCACCGCGTTTTCCACGCGACGGAGGGTTCCATTATCCCCCGGGGCAAGGCGTTTTGGAACTCTTTCGCCGCTGTGGCTCTTGAATGTGTATGGCATGCATATTGTAACTCCAGTAGCAGGAATGTGGACGGCGACACCATCCGACACGTTCACGAGTGTTCAACACAAAAGGGGAGAAGCACCAATGAAGAGGACGATTGCGGTGATAGGGGGAATGCTCGCCTTTGGCGGGCTTTTCATCGCGGGATGCACAAAGCATGAAGGCGGTCCCCTCGACGGGACGTCCGCCAATCTCAACCAGATGGCCCAGATACAGGCCCAGGCGCTTGCCG
>PMDK01000022.1 GCA_003154425.1 Ignavibacteriota bacterium | reverse complement strand
CGTTGATCAGCGCGTACAGCGTGATTGTGCAGGTGACCCCCATGGCCAGCAACCTGCCGAGTTCGTCCGGCGCATGCCTCGCGATTTTCATGCCGCGCAGGAATATCAACAGGAACAAAAGAATGAAAAACAGCGTGCCGATCAAACCGTATTCTTCCCCGACGATCGAAAAAACAAAATCACCGTATGACTCCGGCAGGAAATGATCGCGCTGGTGGCTCCCGCCGGGACCGAGGCCGAATATCCCTCCGTTGCCGAACCCGATTATCGCCTGTGTCAGCTGGTGCCTGGCCTTCTGCATCCCTTCACCTTCACCCATCCCCATGTAGCTCATGATCCGCTGCATCCGGTATTCCGCACTGACCATGTAGAGAACGAGCAACGGCACGAGCGCGCCGAGCGTAAGCGCAATGTGGGAGACGCGGGCACGACCGATGAAGAGCATTGCAAGGCTTATCGCAAAGATCATCGCTCCCATGCTGAAATTGGGCTGGGCCAGGACAAGCACCGTCACCGCGCCGATCCAGATCAGCATCGGCAGGAATCCTTTTCTGAAATCCTTCACCATCTCCCCTTTCGCGGCCATGAGCACGCTCAGGTGGAACACGAGAGCGAATTTCGCAAAATCGGACGGCTGCAGTCCGAATCCGCCGATCGAGAGCCACCGTGTCGCACCCTTGAATCTTCCTCCCAGAACGAGCGTGATGACAAGCAGGGCGACGGAGACAATAAGCGCCGGCTTCGTGAGCTTCCTGTACTTGTGATAGTCGATTTGCATGAAGACGAAAATCGCTCCGAAGCCGAGCAGGACCTTGATCGCATGACTTCCAAGGACTTTTCCGCTTTCCCCCAGCCTGTCCAGAGCCCACGTGGAGCTGGCGCTGTAGACGACCCCGAGGCTCAGGACCATCAGCGTGAGGACCGCAAGAAAACACGCAAGATCGATGTGGTTCCTCTCCTGGCGCATGAGGGTCTCAGTATCCGGGCATCAGGGACATCACAATTTCCTTGAACACGCGGCCGCGGTGCTCATAGTTCTCAAACCAGTCGAACGACGCGCATGCGGGGGAGAGAAGCACAATGTCGCCGGGACGGGCAAGACGCCGCGCCGCCGACACCGCTTCACCCATCGTCGGGGCGGTTTCAACGGGAACAAGCGGCGCAAAAGCCTCGCGGACCTTGCCGGCGGATTCCCCGATTGCGATAACCCCCCTGACGTTTTCCAGCACGGGGTCACGGAGCCGGGCATAGTCGTTCCCCTTGTCCCTCCCCCCCATCAGGACGATGAGGGGTCTGTCGAAGGCCCGGAGGGCATACCAGACGGAATCGACATTTGTCGCTTTCGAATCATTGACATACACGATCCCGTCGAGCTCCCGCACAAATTCAAGACGATNNACTCCCATGACGATCGCTGCAAGGGACGCCGCCATGGCGTTCGCCAGATTGTGCTCTCCCCGGATGCTTATCGCATCGGCCCTCACGATCTCATGCCTTTTTTCCCCTGCGGCCACCATCAGCACTCCTCCGGAGAGGAACGCCCCCCGTTCCAGCCTCTGCCGGAGGCTGAAGGGGAGGAGCTGCACCGGGGAGGCTGCGTCCCTCTTCACGGCGGTGGCCGTCACGTCGTCATCGGCATTGTAAATCAGCACATCACCCGTCCCCTGGTTCGCAAAGACCCGTTCTTTCGCCGCGGTGTACTTCTCAAAACTGTGTCCGTACCTGTCCAGATGGTCCGGCGTGATGTTCAGGATCGCCGCAACTTTCGGCCTGAACGAGCGGATGAAGTCGAGCTGGAAACTGCTCACCTCCAGTACCGCTACCGCACCGGCGTTCAGCGTATCGACGACATCGGAGAATGCCGTGCCGATATTTCCCGCCACTACCGATGCCATCCTCGCGTCACTGAACATTCTCCCGGTGAGGACCGTGGTGGTGGTCTTCCCGTTGGTGCCCGTGATTGCCACGACCGGCGCCGGACAGAACCAGCTCGCGACCTCGAGTTCGCTCACGACGCCGATTCCTTTCGCGAGCGCTTCCTGCACGAGCGGGGCAGAGGACGGAACTCCGGGGCTCACAACGACCGTGTCCGCGTCAAGCACCCGGCGCGAGTTGGCCCCAAACTCGTACGCAACGCCCATGGCGTCGAGCGCGGCGGCTGCGGAGCGCATCTTGTCCGCGGGCGCACTGTCGCTCAAAAATACTGTCGCCCCCCGGCCGGCAAGCAGCCGCGCCACGGCGAGACCGCTGCGCGCGCCGCCCAGGACGCTGTACCGGAGGCCGCCCGGCAGTGATTCACTCACCGTTCATCTCACTTTGAACGTCGCAAGGCTCAGGATCATGAGGAGAATCGCGACGATATAGAACCGCGTGACTATTTTTGGTTCCGGCCATCCCAGCATTTCAAAATGATGGTGGAGCGGGGCCATCCTGAATATCCGCCTCCCCTGGCCGTATTTTCTTTTCGTGTATTTGAAATACAGCCGCTGGAGTATGACCGAAACGGTTTCCGCAAGGAAGACCCCCCCCAGCGTGGGGAGAAGAAGCTCTTTCTTGATAAGGACACAGAGCGTCCCGATCGCGCCCCCGAGGGCGAGTGATCCGGTGTCCCCCATGAACACCTGGGCGGGGTAGGCGTTGAACCAGAGGAACCCCAGTGCCCCCCCTGCCAGGGCCGCGCAGAAAACGGCCAGTTCGCCGTTCCCCCGCAGGAAAGGTATCGTCAGGTAATCGCTCAGGACCGCGTTTCCCGAAATGTAGCTTATCACCGCCAGCGTCANNTCTTGAAGAACGGCACCGTCGTTGACGTATTGTACTTCCACAGGTCGGCATCGATCCATTGCGGAAAGAAGTAGATGATCCCTCCCACCACGATACCGACGAAAACCTGCCCGACGATCTTGTACCGCCCGATCAGGCCTCTGGGTTTTTTCTTCACCACCTTTAAATAGTCATCCAGGAATCCGACCCCCCCGAGCGTGGCCGTGACGAACAGGATCAGCATAATATAGACGTTTCCCACGTTCGCCCAGAGGAGCGTCGGGACAATGACCGACGCCAGGACGATCAACCCGCCCATCGTCGGCGTTCCCGCCTTTGCAAGGTGAGTCTTTGGCGCTTCGATCTTCGCGGCCTCGCCGATCTGATGTTCTTTCAATCTCCGGATGATCCTCGGCCCGAGCCAGAATGCAATGACAAGGGCGGTCAGGGCCGCCGCCGCCGCGCGGAACGTGATATACCGAATGAGCCCGGATCCCGGGATGTGATACAGACGGTCGATATGGTCGATGAGGTAATAGAGCATCGGAATTTCTCAGTCGTCCCCCCGGGTCATGCCGTCCGGGCCGGGCGCAGCCGCTCTTCCAGAAATGCGACGATGTCTTCCATATGCATCCCGCGCGACCCCTTGACGAGAACTGCGTCACCCGGCGTGAGGAGCTCCGCGAGGTATTCGGCGAGCATGTTCTTCTGATCGTAGTGAAGTGCCCCGGGGATCCCAGCCGCGTCATGGATGTGCTTTGCGAGGTCTCCGTGCGTCAGGATGTAGTCAATGCCGAGCGCCGCCGCTTCGCTTCCCACCCCGGCGTGATCATCGGCCGCGTGGATCCCCAGCTCCAGCATGTCCGCAAGAACTGCGATCCTCTTCCCGGGAACACGCAGGGACGCCAGCGTCTCGAGCGNNTGTACGTGTCGTTCAGGATCGTCACACCGCCGATGGACAGCGTTTCCATCCTTCTACCGGCCGCGGGGCACGATCCCAGCGCGCTCGAGATCTGCGCCGGGGGGACGTGGAAGACAACCCCGACGGCGGCGGCCGAGAGCGCGTTCTCCGCGTTGTGTTTTCCCGGGATCACAAGCTGAACCCCGTGCCACCGCTTCATTGCGGCGGACCGGAATTCAAATGAGGCGCGCCCTTCTCCGTCGAGCACCACCCTGCGTCCACGCACCGAGGCGCTCCGCGAGTGAAAACCATATGTCAGCTTCCGTTTCACGGGCCGGGCCGCCAGGCTGATGCGCGGGTTATCGGCGCCGACTATCGCCATTCCTCCTGCAGACGAGGAGAGGAACCTGAAGAGCTCCCCTTCTTCTTCAGCGACCCCGTCCACCGATCCGAAGAACTCGAGATGCTCGCGGCCGATTGTTGTTACCACGCCATGGGTCGGGGCCAGCGTCCGGCAGAGCTCTGCAATCTCGCCGGGATGGTTCGTCCCGATTTCAATGACCGCCAGCTCATGCTTGCGGTTGAGCCGGAAGAGCGTCATCGGCACGCCGACGCGGTTGTTGAGATTTCCCTCGGTCGAGAGAACGTTGTATTTCTCCGCGAGGACCTTCGCAATCATCTCCTTCGTCGTTGTTTTGCCGTTGCTTCCCCCGACCGCCAGGAACGGAATACGGAACTTGTCGCGGTAGACGCGGGCCAGGGCACCGAGCGCGAGGGACGTATTGCTGACAAGCATCAGGGGCTTCCCGTCGACCTTCGCGGGGTCAAACCCCTCGTCCACCACGGCGGCAACGGCCCCCGCCGCGAATGCCGCGCCCACGAACCTGTGTCCGTCGAACGATTCACCCCGGAGAGCGATGAAGAGATCGCCGGGATGCGTTGTCCGCGAATCCGTGGAGACTCCCTTCATGGCGTTCCGGGCGAGGACCTCGCGGTTCCGGAACTCCCGGTGCGGGATCTTCTCAAGATCTCTCGCGGTCAGTTTCATCCGTTCTCCCGGATGAAAGTTTCCACCTCTTCCCTGTCGTCGAAATGATGACGTGTCGCGCCGATGATCTGGTACGTCTCATGACCCTTCCCCGCGACGAGGACGACATCGCCGCTGCGGGCTTTCATCAGCGCGCTCCGGATGGCGCTGCGCCGGTCCGCATCCGTGTACGATTCTCTTCCCCTGATCATCCCCGCAACGATTGCCTCGATGATCGAGGCCGGATCCTCATCGCGCGGGTTGTCCGATGTCACTATCGCGATGTCGCTCCACTCTGATGCGATGCGCCCCATGATCGGACGTTTCCCCCTGTCCCTGTTCCCTCCGCAACCGAAGACGGTGATGACCCGGTGCCCCCCCTCCGGCGGCACAAGTTCCCGTATTGTCCGGAGACAGTTCTCCAGGGCGTCCGGTGTGTGCGCATAGTCTATGATCGCCGTCCAGCCCGCGGGGGAGACAACTCTCTCGAACCGCCCGCGCACCGCCTCCACACTCTGTATTCCCGCGGCGATTGCGGGGAATCCAATGCCGAGGCCGACTCCGGCGGCGCACGATGCCAGAATGTTCTGGACATTGAATCGTCCCGTGAGGCGCGAGCGGATCTCTATTTCCCCCCCGGGATAGACCACGGTGAAACGGCTCCCCTCAATTCCCAGTTCGACGCCTGAGGCGCGGACATCGCATGCCGGCCCGAATCCGTACGTGATCCGCGCCGCGGGTGTTTCCCCGAGTATCCGGATGCCGTATGGATCATCGGCATTCACGACGGCGACATCGCGGGCCCGGAGAGAGTCGAACAGAATCTTCTTTGCACGGAAGTATTCTTCCATCGAACCGTGGAAATCCAGATGGTCCTGCGTCAGATTCGTGAACACGGCCGCCCGGAACCCGAGGCCTTCCACGCGGGACATCGCGAGCGCGTGCGACGAGACTTCCATCACCGCCGCAACGCACCCCGAGCGCACCATCTCCGCCAGGAGGGCATGGAGCTCGAGCGATTCGGGCGTTGTGTGGGTTGCGGGAATCAGCCGCTCCCCTATCCGGTAGTCGATCGTTCCGATGAGGCCTGTCGGCTTTCCGTCAGCCTCCAGAATCGCCCTGATGAGGTGACTGGTGGTCGTCTTCCCGTTTGTCCCCGTGATCCCCACAAGCTCCAACCGGTCCGCCGGCCGGCCGTAAAANNGTATGTTCCGCACGGACACGTCCTGTGTCAGCACCATTTTCCCGTACATTGCCGAGTACAATTTCGTGACGCGGATCCCCTCCAGCAGGTCGTTGAGATTCATCGCCCGGCGCCCGGGTTTCTGTGCTGTGAGAGGCTCAATTTGCCGAGACAAGTGACAGGTTTCTGGGTTCGCAACGGATAACAACACGCGTTCCTCCCCTCACCTGTTCGCGGGGCTGCGGATCCTGGGCGACGACGACGCCGGACCCCTGGATCACGACGTCAAGACGCAGCAGCGCAAGACGGGTAAGCGCCCGACGGATTGTCTCTCCGCGGACGTCGGGCATGGCGACGGGTCCTCCCCCGTGGGACGATT